>JANNPH010000029.1:0-8439 GCA_031399965.1 Gloeobacteraceae cyanobacterium SOY_34_metabat_159
TGCCTGGGGCAATGCCTCCCAGAAGGACTCGACAAAACGGTCGATGGCCGCGTCGTCCATCCCGCCCAACCCCGACGTGCGCAGGGATTGCTCGGCCTGACGGCGCCAGGTTTTGCTCATTACCGGGTCATCGGGTCGCAGGATCATCAGTCGGTCGAGGCAATCCCATAGCGGCAGGTAGTCCACCAGTTGTCTATTGCTCTGCCGCGCCGCGTCCGTCGTGAGCCCCGACGGCTCGACCGGACGCACTCCGACGAACCAGCCCTCGAAAAGCACGATATCTGGGGGCTCCAGGTACAAAGACCAGCCCACCGGCAACGGCCCGGCGAGCGGACCCGATTGGCCGGGACTTTGAATTTCACACTTTCCCTGCAAGTCACAACTCACTGCGAGGGGCGTACCATCCGGGTAAACGGCATCGGCAATGAGCCACGACATCGGCAAGGGACTACCCATTTCTACGGGTAGGGCCACCACTTGCCCCGCAACCCGGCAGCCGGTCAGCACAAAATTGCCGCCGCGCACGAGGCCCGAGAGTTGCAGGCCCGGTTGCAGTTCGACCCAGGCGAAACGGTCCCCCTCGCCCTTCCAGGCTCCCTTCTCGAAGCGCGGAACCCAGATCGGAGGGGTGCCCGAATGCAGGGTTCTGAATGTGGCGAGTCCGAGGGCGCAGTCGTGAGTGCCAGGTGGACCGCGATGGGCAATGCCTGCCTGAAGGCGCTCTCGGGCGCTCAGGTAAAAGTCATCGAGCGATAGAGCCACCACTTTCAGTCCAAGTTGCTCCAGCAGGTATTTGAGAAGGGCGACCGCCGTCGTCTTGCCGCTACCTTGCGGGCCGAGTACACCCTGAAAAAACGGTCGTCCTGTCACCTGTTGCCTGGCAATATCGACTGCAAGCGGTAGCCACAACCGCCAGAGTTCGTCGAGCGACGGGCCGAAGTCTGGTAATTCTGGATATATACGTCTCAGTAAATCGAGTTGAAGGTGTGCCTGTGTGTCTAGAGGATCTGACCAGTTGAGAGCCGTCGCCACTTCACCTAGATCTGCTACCAGCTGCCTGAAATCCTCAACTGCTACCGGCTTTCCCAGCGCCAGGTCCCCAAGATAGAGGTCTACACGAGCCATCTCTACTTCCCCCGTGATAGGCATTTTTTACTAGACAGCCTCACATGCTCAGAGTAAAGTAAAGAAAAGTGAAGAGAGCTTGAATACGTTGAGTTACTGCGTGTAGAAATCTGCTCTCTTATCATGAGTATCCCCAAGGTCAAGGGAAGGACGGTTGCGCGCTATGGACCTGGTTGAATTTGGTTGGCTTGTCCCGCTGTACTGTGCTCTCGGTGCGCTGTTTTCTCTACCCTGGGCGCTAGGACAGTTGAAGGGCCAGAAAGTGGCAGCCTTCGGCGGACTCGCTTTTACCACGCTCGGCCTGGTGCATGCGAGCTTGATTTTGCCCCAGGTGCTCAGCGGCGCGGGCGGTGTCCACCAGATTCCCTGGCTCGATTTCGGATTTTTGCAGATTGAATTGAGTGCACTCATCAATCCCCTCAGTGCCGGAATGCTGGTCCTGGTGAGCGCTGTGAGCGTGCTGGTGCAGATTTACTCTCTCGGCTACATGGACCACGAGCCCGCCCTGGCGCGCTACTACGGCCTCATCAACTTCTTCACGATGGCGATGCTCGGGCTTGTCATCTCCAACAACCTGCTGCTCATGTATGGCTTTTGGGAGTTGATGGGTCTTGCCAGTTATCTGCTGGTCGGCTTCTGGTGGTCGAAGCCAGCTGCCACCGCCGCTGCCAAAAAAGCCTTCTTGACCACGCGCATCGGTGACTTTCTGCTCCTGGTCGGCATCATCTTGCTGCTGGTCACAGCCGGCACCCTCAATATTTCTGAACTTGGCGAGTGGGCCGAGAGTGCCACAGTCGCCGCACCACTCGCCGCCCTGCTGGTCCTGTTGCTCTTTTGCGGTCCGGTCGGTAAGTCGGCCCAGTTCCCTCTGCACGTCTGGTTGCCGGATGCGATGGAAGGCCCGACCCCGGCTTCAGCCCTCATCCACGCGGCCACGATGGTGGCGGCGGGGGTTTTCCTGGTCGCTCGCCTCGAACCGGTCTTTGCCCTCTCTCCACTGGCGATGACCATCGTTGCTGCCACTGGGGCAATCACTGCCCTCGGCGCAGCCCTGATTGCCACCGCCCAAAACGATATCAAGCGCGTGCTGGCCTATTCGACGATTTCCCAGCTCGGCTACATGTTCATGGCCCTCGGGGTCGGCAACACAGAAGCGGCTATCTTTCACCTGTTTACCCACGCTTTCTTTAAAGCGATGCTGTTCCTCGGAGCAGGCTCGGTGATTCATAGCGTCCATACCCAGGACATGCGCGAGATGGGTGGTTTGCTGACCAAGATGCCGGTGACCGCCCTCACTTACGGCATCGGGGTGCTGGCTCTCTCGGGGGTCTTTCCTTTCGCTGGTTTCTGGTCAAAAGATGCGATTTTGCACGCCCTTGAAAAGGCCGAACTCTACCCGGTCTTCGCGATGGGCCTGCTCACCGCCGGGCTCACCGCTTTTTACATGGCCCGCCAGTTCATCCTGGTCTTCCTGGGTAAACCCTCCGAGAAATCTGCCCACGCCCACGAATCGACCTGGACGATGGCCCTGCCCCTACTGGTACTTGCGGTCCCCTCGGCGGTTGCGGGCTACCTGGGCAACGAGTGGTTTCTGCGCGAGGCCCTCGACAACAACCTTTTCTTAAGTTCGAGCCTGGTGGTGGCTGTTGGCTTCGGGCTGGCGACTGCTGTCTACTTGCTGAATCTGCTGCCGAAAGGCGTGGCTCAGGCGCTTACCCCGGTACGCACGCTGCTCGAAAACCGGCTCTACATCGATAGCTTCTATGACCAGGTCTTCGGGCGCGGCCTGATGGGCATCGCCATCGTCACGGCCTGGCTCGACCGCAACATCGTCGATGGCATCGTCAACCTGGTCAGTGCTGCCACCCTGGCAGGTGGCGAGGGCCTGAAATACCTGGAGACCGGTCGCGCCCAGTTCTACTTGCTCGTCGTCTTTGTCTCGGTGATTGCCCTCGGCGTCATGGTCGGCATGCGTTAGACGGCACCGTTAGACGCGCCGGATCGATTGTTTGGTCAAGTTGTGGCAGGCTAGGAAAAGCAACCCGCCGGTTGCTTTTTCGATTGGAGCCCGATTATGTCCCGCCTTGCAAACCGCGTTGAATCGCTCACCCCCTCACTCACCCTGGCGATTGCCGCCCGGACCAAAGCGCTCAAGGCGAGCGGCATCGACATCTGCGGACTGAGCGCCGGGGAGCCCGATTTCGATACACCCGTGGCCATCGTCGAAGCGGCAAAAGCAGCACTCTCGCGGGGTGAAACGCGTTATGGACCGGTGGCTGGGCAACCACTGCTGCGCCAACTGATTGCCGAAAAACTGGAGCGCGAGAACCAGTTGCCCTATAGCCCCGAACAGGTACTCGTCACCAACGGCGGCAAGCAGTCGCTCTACAACGCACTGATGGCCCTCATCGGACCCGGCGATGAAGTCTTGATTCCGTCGCCCTACTGGTTGAGTTACCCGGAAATGGTCGCCCTTGCCGGCGGCACTTCAATCTTTCTACCGACCACCGAGGCAACTGATTTTAAAGTGACAGCCGACAAGCTTGAAGCCGCGATCACACCGCGCACCCGGCTCCTGATCCTCAATTCGCCCTCCAACCCGACGGGCATGGTCTACACCCGTCCAGAACTCGCCGCCCTCGCTGCTGTCGTACTCCGGCACGACCTGCTCGTACTCACCGACGAGATTTACGAAAAACTGGTCTACGACGGGGCCCGCCACCACAGCTTCGGTAGCCTCGGCCCCGACCTTTTCGAGCGCACAGTCGTGAGCAGCGGCTTCAGCAAGGCTTTCGCGATGACCGGCTGGCGGCTCGGCTATCTGGCGGGGCCGCTCGACATCATCCGGGCTGCCTCGGCGATTCAAAGCCACAGCACCTCGAACGTCGCCGCCTACTCCCAGGCCGGTGCCATCGCCGCCCTGAGTGACCCGTCGGTTCCGGCTGAAGTCGAGCGCATGGTAGGCGTCTTTGCCGAACGCCGCCTCGCCATGTATCAGGCCATCCAGGCCATTCCCGGTCTGCAATGCGCCTGTGCGGAAGGTGCTTTTTATCTGTTGCCCGACATCAGCGCCAGCGGCCTGCGTTCGACTGCTTTTTGTGAGCAATTGCTCGATGAATTGCACGTCGCGGCTGTTCCCGGCATCGCCTTCGGCTCTGACCACCACATTCGCCTTTCCTACGCCACCGACCTTGAGACAATTACCACCGGCATCGAGCGCCTTGCCCAGTTCATGAAGCGCGTTCAAGCCGTGCGCACCTGAGGAATGCAATGCCTAACTTGATGACCAGCCTCGGTTTCCCGGTCGCAAGCGAAGAAGACTTCTATCACTTCGCCACCCAGGCGGTCGAGCAGGGTGAGCCGCTCGATGTCGGCACCGGCACCTACTTGAAGTGGAGCACCGGCAACGGCATCGAACTGTGGGCGCAACTCGACCGCAACGATGTGCTGGTCGGCCTGAACCCACACTTTACAGGCCTTGCCCGGCTGACGGCCCGGCTGATGGCCCGTGTCCTGCGCGCCGAGGGTACCGAGCTTGACGGGGCCTTTCACGCCTGGGCGGACCCCGACGAAGAAAACCCGGAAGGAGTCTACCCCTTCGTATTCGACACCCCCGACTACAGCACCTACGAAGCACTTTCCCTGCCGGTGATCGCCGACTTGCAACTGACGGCATTTGCTCACCAGTTGAAGGGTTATCCAAGCGAAGCGGACTACTACGAAGCCCAGAGCGGAGAAATCAAGTTCGCCTCAGAATCATTTATTCCCGAGGGCCTGTTTGAGGCAGCTCAGGACGGCAACCCTGCACCGGAAGCCCAGGCATTCTTTACGGGCTGTGTCGAGGACGCGGCGGCCATCACCAATCCAGCCACCGGGGTCGAGTTTTACTGGGCCAGGGTGCGCACCCTGGGCGGCGTCATCGACGTCGTCGCGGACCCAGAAGTGCTCGAAGGCCCCCTCGTCACCGGCGGCACGATCACGGGGTCCTTCTGGCTCTCCGGTCGTTTGGTGACGAGGTGATCCGACGCCTGTACTAGCGGGGTCCGGCGATTTGCCAGTTGGTGTCGGGCCAGGCATTGACTTGAGCGATTGAGAGCCGCTGAGCGCCGTTCATCAACCAGAGGCTCTGCTCGCCGGTAGTGCCGTGACGCCAGAGCAAGTCGGCCCGGCCGTCGCCGTTGTAGTCGGCAACGCTACCCACCTGCCAGCGCTGATCAGCTTCTGGGGGCAGTTGCGCCTCACTTGCCATCTGCGTGCCGTTCATGAACCAGACGCTATTGGCACCGGTGGCCCGATTGCGCCACAACAAGTCGGGTTGTCCGTCGCCGTTCAAATCTCCAACCCCGGCGCTGATCCAGTTCCTGTCACTCAGCGGCTGGAGGATTTCGCTCGAAAGCCGCCGGGCACCGTTCATCAGCCAGAGGCTGTTGGTGCCGTTGTCGTTATGCCAGAGAATATCCGCCCGGCCATCTCCTGAAAAGTCGGCGACGCCGCCCACCTGCCAATCCGAACCGACCGCCTCGGTTTGCACTTCAACTGCCGTGGGCAGATTGTTGCGCCCGAGCCTCCACACCAAGTTGCGGCCGTTGGCGGTGTTGCGCCAGAAGATATCTTCGCGGCCGTCACCATCGAAGTCGCCGGTGCCGCCCACGCGCCAGTTGGGACCTGGCGAAGTCCGCAAGGGTACTTCCCGCGTCTTGCGCCCGCCGTTCATCGCCCAAATCAGATTGGCACCGGAAGCCGAATTGCTCCAGAGCACGTCGGGTCGCCCGTCGCCGGTGAAGTCGCCCTTGACGCGTCCGGCCCGGTTGGGCGTACTCGCCACCGCGTCACCAAAGTTCAAGCGGCGCTCCGCCTCGCGGGTGACAGGTTGTGCATTGCCCCGGCGAAAACTGACGGCGATGCGGGCATTTGACTCTTGATCGCCCCGGCGCACCGTGTAGACACCCTCGTAGACGCCGCGCTCGACTTCTTCCAGTGGAATGGTCTGAGCAATACCCTGAATGCTGAAGCTCGCCTGAGAGCGCGGCGTGCCGGTGGCTCGCACAGTCAACTCGTCCCCGGCCCGGAGAGTTCGGTTAGCCGGTCGCAGCGTAATGTCTTCGATTTCGAGCGCCCGGCGGTTGCGGCGGTTGCCATCCTCATCAAAACGGCCGTAAGCATCTCCTTCGTTCTGGCGGTCAATCTCCGTGTTGCCAGTCTGCTGCGTCTGCCAGGCGTTGCTTGCTGTTGGAAGTTCAGCTGCCTGTGAGGCGGTAGCCAGGACTAAAACTGTGGCCAGGCCGAGAGGGCCGGCTTTCCAAATATTGCGGTACATGCGTCATGCTCCTGTTTCACTGACCTCGCGCTCCAGCAGGAGCACCTTCACGAGGCGAATAGGAACCAGCATCTCTCTATCTACGATGGACTTCATCCGCCTGCAGGTGGACAGACTTGTACGATTAGCGGTGGCTCTAAAGCCTTCTCCTTCCAGAACAGCTCGATTGAACAACGGCACCCGCGCTTTACAGAGACTTCGACTGGGTAAACACGAAGAGCATGGAGAATACCACTCCCGCAGTGGATAAGACGGCTCCGTAGTACAGGAAGAAGTAGGTGGTCATGTCCAGGTTTGAGAGCGAAATCATGGCGGAAACCTCGGTTGGATTGGTGTTCTGACGGCCTTGAAGCTGTCTATAACCGAAGAATAAATTTCATCCTCTAATGGCAGGGCCGACACTATTCCAGTTATTGATCTGGCACAGCCGGTCAGTTTGGCTGCGGTTGCCAGAACAAATCAGCCCTACAGCCTGGCTACTCGTCTGAAAGAGGACTAAAATGGTTCTATATGAAGGTTGGTGAAGACCGATGATTCGCATGACGCGGCAGTCTGACTACGGCATTGTGCTGGTCAGTCACCTGGCAGCTTACCCGGAGCGCTCCTTTGGAGCCCCCGACCTTGCCGCCCAGGTCAAGCTGCCGCTGCCGATCGTGCGCAAGATCTTGAAGCTCTTGACCCGTGGTGGGCTCCTGACCTCCCTGCGCGGTACCAAGGGCGGCTACACCCTTGCCCGCCCGCCTGCGGCAATCTCGGTGGCCGATGTGGTCACTGCCCTAGAAGGCCCAATTGCGCTTACCGAGTGCATCGACAACACGCCCGGCAGTTGCACCCGCGAGACTATCTGTCCTCTGCGTCCCCGCTGGCAACACATCAACCAGGTGGTCCGGCAGGCGCTCTCGACCATCAGCCTCAGCGAGCTGATTGAACCCTTGCCGCCGGGGCACCTGCTACCAGTTTTTGAAGCGGTCCACGCTACCCCCGCCGCTGTCCAGTCCTCTCTACGCTGACGAATGGAGCCATCATGTCAACTTCGACCGAGACCATCGAGTCTCTAGCGAATCAGGAATATCAGTTCGGTTTTGTCACCGACGTCGAGCAGGATACTGTAGCGCCGGGCCTCTCAGAAGAGACCATCCGATTCATCTCGGCCAAGAAGCAGGAGCCGGAATTTTTGCTGGAGTGGCGTCTCAAAGCCTACCGTCACTGGCTGACGATGACAGAGCCAAAGTGGGCTACCGTCAAGCACCCGCCCGTCGATTACCAGAGCATCGTCTACTACGCCGCTCCCAAGTCAAAGACCGACGGCCCCAAGAGCCTCGATGAAGTAGACCCCGAGATTTTAAAGACCTACGAGAAGCTGGGCATTCCTTTGCAGGAGCGAGCTGCTCTCGCCGGGGTTGCCGTCGATGCCGTCTTCGACAGCGTCTCGGTTGCAACCACCTTTAAAGACAAGCTCGGCAAGATGGGCATCATCTTCTGCTCGTTTTCTGAAGCAGTGCGCGAACACCCTGACCTGGTTCGCAAGTATCTGGGCACGGTCGTTCCCACCAACGACAACTTTTACGCTGCTCTCAACGCGGCGGTCTTTACCGACGGTTCTTTCGTCTACATCCCGAAGGGCGTGCGCTGCCCGATGGAGCTTTCCACCTACTTTCGGATCAACGCCAAAAATAGCGGCCAGTTCGAGCGCACGCTGATCATCGTCGAGGACGGCGGCTACGTAAGCTACCTCGAAGGCTGCACCGCTCCGATGCGCGACGAAAACCAGTTGCACGCGGCAGTGGTTGAGCTGGTCGCCCTCAACGACGCCACCATCAAGTATTCGACCGTCCAGAACTGGTACCCCGGCGACAAGAACGGCAAGGGCGGCATCTACAACTTCGTTACCAAGCGCGGTGATTGCCGCGGACGCAACGCCAAAATCTCGTGGACACAGGTCGAAACCGGCTCCGCGATCACCTGGAAATACCCCAGCTGCATCCTGCGCGGGGATG
>JANNPH010000068.1:0-6146 GCA_031399965.1 Gloeobacteraceae cyanobacterium SOY_34_metabat_159
CTGCCGCCAGGATAGCAGGTCGCTTGCCCTGCCAGCCCCGGGTAATGCGCGAGTGCAGGTAGGCTGCGAAAATAAACCAGGTAATAATCGACCAGGTCTCCTTCGGGTCCCAACTCCAGTAAGATCCCCAGGCTTCATTGGCCCAGACGGCCCCGGCAATGATGCCGATGGTGAGTAGCGGAAAGCCAAGCCCGATCAGTCGGTAGCCGACGTTGTCGAGGGTCTCAGCCAGGGTCGAGCGTCGCAGGGACTGGGCAACCGGCGCAGGACTGAAAGTAGCCGTCGCCTCGCCACCGAAGCTGAGGCTCGCCATCGGCGAATCTGTGTACTCGGCGCGCTGAAAAGCACCGGTGCCTATCGAGCTGCCGCGCAGTTCGAGGTCTTTGTCCTTCCAGGTGACAACCAGGTAGGCGATGGCGGTGAGCGAACCGACCATCAAAGCGCCGTAGCTGAGGATCATGACGCTCACGTGCATCATCAGCCAGTTGGACTGCAGAGCCGGAACGAGCGGTCCGCCCGCCTTCATCGCAGGCGGCAGGGTGAAAGAGGAGAAGGCGACCATAGCCAGGGTCACAGGCATCGTGAAGACGCCGACCAGGCGTTGGCGGGCCAGGGCCTCAGCGAAGAGGTGCACCGTGAGCACGCACCAGCACAAGAAAAAGAGCGACTCGTAGAGGTTGCTGGCCGGGAAGTGGCCAGTCTCAAGCCAGCGCGCACTGAGTAGACCGGTAGTCGAGAGCATTGCTACCGCCGCCGCCCCAGTTCCCAGTTCGTGCAGGAGCGGGATGCGGCGGAAGGCGACGGAGAGCCAGTAGAGGGCGGTCGCGATCATCAGCGCGGCGAAGGTGGCGTTGTCGAGGAGGACCTGGATGGAAACCAGCTGGTTGGGATTCATGCTCGATTATTCCTGCGCGGCGGACAAAGCATCGACGGGGACGGGTGGTCTGAGAGTCTGCATATCGGTCATCATGCGGGCGAGTTCGCGCTCGAAGGTCAGTTGGGCGCGGTTGGTGCGTCCGGCCAGGTATAGCTGGCCCTCAAGATAGATAGCCCAGACCTGGGCGTGGCTGAGATAGCTCATCACCAGGCCCACCATCAATAGCCCGAAACCGGCATAAACAAAAGGAATACCCGGATCGGACTTGATCTGAATACCTGTCTCGGGGATCAGCGCTTCGATGGTGATGCGCTGGCCGAGGACAATAGTTGGCTTACCGACCCGCGCCGAAGTCACCGCTTCGCGGATCGGTTCGCCGTTTGCCGGGTTGTAAGGAAGCATCATCAATGAGCCCTGGAGACCGCGCGTCACCACCTGCAGCGCGACGCGGCCCGTCTTGTCGAAGGGTAGAGCCTGCCCCCAGGCTTCTTGCTGGCCAGGAGCCTGCATGGCCTGCATCGGAATGGTGAGCAGGGGGCTATCGTTGATGCGCATCTTAAAAGCGTGGATGCCCCAGCTCGCCTGGTACATGGTGATGCCGTCGTAGATGAAGGGGTCATTGACCGAAATCGTCTTGCGCGCCAGTTGTATACCCTTTGGATCGAGAACAGACAGGTCGGAATAGAACTGGCCAATCGACCCATCGGTGCGGTAGTCGATCCAGAACTTGTTGACCCGGACGGTCCATTCAGGCGAACGGGCCAGGCTGAGGCGGGAGCGGTCTACTTGAGCGAGGTCGAAGCTCTCGCCCGCAGGTGTCATCCGCTGGGTCTTGAAGCCGCCGAAAGCACCGATCACAGCCCCTGCCATGATCAGCAGCAGGCTCGCGTGCACGACGATGGGACCGACCCGGCCCCAGGTACCCTTGGTGGCGTAGAGCAGGTTGTCGCGCTGGTGTACTTGGTAGCGGCGCGTGCGCAGTTGTGCGGCGAACGCCTCGGGGCTGGCCCCTGGAACGGTTGCACGCAGGGTGAATTTAGAGAGTTGGCGCGGCTCTGTATAGAATTTCCAGTTGCGCGCCGCCTTCAACATCGGCAACTGGCGGCGGAAAGTGCAGGTGGTCAGGTTGGCTGCCAGCAACATCAAGAGCGCCACGAACCACCAGCTCCGGTAGACCTCATCGAGGCTCAAGCTCGCGACGAAGCGCCAGGTCACAAAGCCCCAGACGACTTGACCCGTCTCCGGATAGTTCTGTTTGTAGTATTCGAGCGGTTCTCCCTGGGGGATGACCGTACCGGTGATGCTCGCAGCGGCGATCACCAGAAAGAGCACAATCGCCAGCTTTACCGAACCAAGCCAGGCTGACAGTTCCTGCTTGATCTCGCGCCAGGGTAATTTCATCGAGTCGCTCTTACTTCATTCACAATTTACATTTTAATCCTTCAGGCAGAGTACCCCACCAATCTGGATCGGTCGCAGGATTGTCGGCTGCCACACGGTGGTCGTGCTCACGAGATAAAATTTGAATATCAGAGGAATGGTCCGATGGCCCTCGAAACTGCACCAGAAATCTACACAGGCCGCTTTGGCACCTATTCAATTACCCCCGAGGATCGCCGCGGAGTCTTCGTCTATCGGGCAGCCCTGCTAGTGGTCGCTCTCAGCTTCGGCACCGGGGCACTGATTGCCCTGTTGCAGGGAGACCCTTGGTTCATCACGGCAGCCTACGCGCTCTTTTGCCTGGCCCTCGGCGTCGCCCTCGCCACGATTCACATTTATATGCTTACCCTGCACCGTGCCCTCTGGGTATTTTGGGGCATCGGGGTGAGTGCAAGCCTGGCCCTCTCATTCGCCGGAACACCCCTTGCCGTTAGAGCCTACACGGAGCCTATCGGACTGATCGGCACCGGTTTTGTCTTTGCTGCCCTGACCGGACTCTGCATCAAAGAATCTTTTTGCTTCGGCTGGTGGGAGACGGCACTGGTCGTTTTCGCACTGCCGATATTGCTGCTCGGCCACCTGTTTGGCCTGCTGAACACCGGTATTGAACAGGTGCTGCTGGGGGTCTCGGCCATAGCGCTGATCGTCTTTGCTGCGCGCAAATGTTTCTACCCGGTGCCGGGTGATATCGGCGACAAGACTGTCCACGCTTACGTTCGCGGAGAGCTGCATGAGTGATTCCCCCTGGTGGCTCGATGAGTGGTGCAAAGAAAACGGCTGGACGGACCCGACCTGGGTTGATGAACCCGACCAGTGGCTCGGTGGACGCTGGTGGGCTTTCCCGCCCCACGGTGTCATGCCTTTGCCCCTCGATCCTTTCGGCATGAACGAAGCTTTCAAGGCCCTTGACCAGGTCTTCTTCGCCTTCGAGCAAAGTGTTGATCAGGCCCTCGAACAGGTTGAAGTCCGCTTTGAGCCGCTCGTGCTACAGTTTGAGGACACCTGCGCTCAGGTCGTTCAAGCCTGGGGATTGGAGAGCCTCTTTGTTGACGACGACCGCGACTAGCCTGCCGAATGCGGTTACCCATCTAAAAGCTGCCGATCCAATTCTTGCCCGGCTCATCGAGCGGGTCGGCGAGTGCCGCTTCGAGGCAAGCGCTCAGGGCACCCACTTCGACGCAGTCGTACGCGCTATCGTCTACCAGCAGCTCTCGACTCGTGCTGCTACCGTGATTCATACCCGCCTGCAGGCGCTCTTCGGTAACAGCTCACCCCGTCCTGCCGAACTGCTGGTCACTGCCGACGCCGATCTGCGCGGTATCGGGCTCTCGCGCCAGAAGCTTGCTTACCTGCGTGACCTCGCGACCCACGTCGAGACCGGCACCCTCGCCATCGACAGCCTTCATCAACTGGAGGACGACGCGATCATCGAGACACTCGTCCGCGTCAAAGGGGTCGGGCGCTGGACGGCTCAGATGTTTTTAATTTTCCGGCTCGGGCGGCTCGACGTTTTACCGGAAGGGGATCTCGCAATCCAGAAGGCGATCCAGTTTGCCTACGGCCTCGATAATCTGCCCACGGTTTCCCAGATGCGAACTATCGGCGAACCCTGGAGACCTTATGCGACGGTCGCATCCTGGTATCTGTGGCGTAGCCTGGACTGAAGGCGACACCCGTAACACGATGCCAGAAATCTACTTGAGTACCGATATCGAGGCGGATGGTCCGATTCCAGGACCGCACTCGATGCTCAGTTTTGCCACTGCTGCTTACCAGGCCGACAAAACCCTGGTGGGTACCTTCAGTGCCAACTTGCAATTGCTCGAAGGGGCGACCGGCCACCCGCAGACGATGGCCTGGTGGCAGACGCAGCCGAAGGCGTGGGTTGCCTGCCGCGAGAACCAGCGCGACCCGGCCGAGGCGATGGCGGATTACCTGGCCTGGATCAAGAGCTTGCCGGGAAAACCGGTATTCGTCGCCTTTCCGGCCGGGTTCGATTTTATGTTTGTTTCCTGGTATCTCTACTTTTTCACAGGCGAGAACCCGTTCTCGTTTTCAGCCCTCGACATCAAGAGTTATGCGATGGCGGTCTTGAAGACCGAGTTTCGGCAGACCACCAAGCGCAAGATGCCTCAGCGCTGGTTTGACCCGCTTCCCCACACCCATATCGCCCTCGACGACGCCCTGGAGCAAGGTGCCCTTTTTTGCAACATGCTGGCTGAGCATCAGGGTCTGGTCGTCCCGGCTGTACCCGTCAAACCGGATTGAGACGCCACCGGCAGGCTCTATGATGAAGCCGACGGTTGTGGGAGAGCGATTTTGAAGACAAGCATCGAGCGCATTCAGTCCCGACAGATTCTCGATTCGCGCGGTCGCCCGACACTGGAAGCGGAAGTGACCCTGGCCGGTGGCGCCTTCGGACGAGCGGCAGTCCCCAGCGGCGCTTCGACGGGCAGTTTTGAAGCCCACGAACTGCGCGACGGCGACAAGACACGCTACGGCGGCAAGGGAACCCTCCAGGCTGTGCACAACGTACGCGAAGTCATTGCCCCAGCAGTCGTCGGCCACGACGCGCTCGATCAAGTCGGCCTCGACCAGCGGCTGATTGCCCTCGACGGCACCGCCAACAAGTCCCGCCTCGGAGCCAACGCCCTACTCGCCGTATCCCTTGCAACTGCCCACGCCGCCGCCCAGAGCCTGGGCCTACCCCTCTTTCGCTACATCGGCGGCCCGATGGCAACGGTCCTGCCGGTGCCCTGTTTCAACGTGGTCAATGGCGGTGCCCACGCCGACAACAACGTCGATGTCCAGGAATTCATGATCGTGCCGGTCGGCGCCCCCAATTTCTCTGAAGCCTTGCGCTACGGCGCGGAAGTCTTTGCCACCCTGCGCGAAGTGCTCCACAGCCAGCGTCTCGGGACCGGCGGCGGCGACGAGGGCGGATTCGCTCCCAACCTCACCTCCAACCAGGCGGCACTCGACCTCCTGATGCAGGCCATCGAAAAGGCGGGCTACCGTCCTGGCGAAGACATTGCCCTTGCCCTCGACGTCGCGGCCACCGAATTTTTCCGCGACGGCCAGTACACCTACGACGGCGAAGCACACACCCCCAGCGAACTGATCGACTACCTGAGCAGTTGGGTAGACAACTACCCCATCATCTCCATCGAAGACGGTCTGGCCGAAGACGACTGGGAGCACTGGCAACTGCTCACTCAAAAGCTCGGCAGCCGCGTGCAATTAGTCGGTGACGATCTCTTCGTCACCAACCGCGTCCGGCTCCAGAAGGGCATCGATACCCACGCCGCCAACGCCATCTTGATCAAAGTGAACCAGATCGGCACTCTGACTGAGACCCTGGAAACTATTGCCCTGGGCGACCGTTCAGGCTACCGCTCGATGATGTCCCACCGCTCCGGCGAGACCGAGGACGTCACCATCGCAGACCTCGCCGTCGCCACCCGTTGCGGTCAAATCAAAACCGGCTCCCTCGCCCGCTCCGAGCGAGTCGCCAAGTACAACCAGCTATTGCGCATCGAAGAAAAGCTCAGCACCACCGCAAGCTACCCCGGCCTCCAGGCATTCAAGCACTAGACCGGCAAGCCCAAAGCCGCCTCCTACCAAGTTCCCGCCTCACAAGTCCTGCCTTTGTCCACCAGCATCGCCGCTCACCCAGCCCCTCCGGTAGCAGGCCCCAACCAATCCCATTTGACGCCTCACCAGACTCCCCTTGTAGGGGGTGCAGGGGGCGGACGCCGCCCCTTGCTCGGGGGTCAGGGGGTGTGGGGGGTAGGGGGCGGAAGCCCCTTGCCCCCCACATCCACAGACT
>JANNPH010000079.1:0-2516 GCA_031399965.1 Gloeobacteraceae cyanobacterium SOY_34_metabat_159
AGGACGGCAGAAGCACCTTTATAGGCGTAGTTGAACTGCATAGCGAACCTCGTGGGGTGTCAGGTGCGGAGCTGGGTGGGTTGCAGGTGGATGGGTAAAGCAATAGTGGGATAGCGGCGATGGATGGCGAGCATCAACTCGATGGTGCGTGCGCGGTCACCGGCTGCTAGGGTGATTGATTGTCGCTCCATGATCTCGGCGACGACGCGGGCGGCTGCTTCACTTTTTAGTGCTTCTACTTCGAGGAATGCCCAGAGGCGGGACTTGGCCACCCGTCCCTGGTTGACAGCTGAGAGCACGCGCACGAAATAGGGCATCAGGGCGCGCAGACGCTCGGGATTGTCGGCCGCATCGTCAAGATAGTTGGTGGCAAAAAGTTGCAAGTCGGCTTCGGGGTGCTCGCTCAGGCGAAGCAAATACTGTTCGCCGTCCTCACTCTTAAAATGCCGGGTGATCAGCTCGCGACCGAAGGCGCGTGCCTCGGGACGGACACTGTCGCAGAGGTTGACCAGCACAGCTGCTGTCAGGTCTTCAGCTTGCAGGTGCACAGTAAACACTTCGTGGCCGAAGGCGCGGGTATCTTCCCAGCGCGCATCGAGCAGGCGGGCAGCCACGGTCAATTCGCCAGGCTGCCCGCGGCGTGCGCTCAGCACCTGTAAGAACATCGACCGGGCTGCCGCACGAATCGAAAGCACTGGATGGTTGGCAAGTTCGACAATTTGCGCTGTCGTAAATTCGTCTACCCACTCGCTGTGCCGGGCGAGCGCCAGTCCTCCAAGTTCCTGAGCGGCTGAGGAGCGGTTCTTGAGTAGCTTCCAGGCGGTTTCGAGGGATAGCTCGGCACTCCAGTCAGGAATATCTTCGGCGAGCAGGCGTACCAGATGGCTGCGGAGACCGTCGTCGGCCTCGCGCATCAGCACAAACTCGATAAAAGTGGCACAGAGGCGAGCGGCCAGGGCGGGATAGACACCGGCCAGTCCGCGCAACACTGGGCGAATGGCGTTGCGCAAATCGGCATGGGGGTGGGTGGCAAGCGCAATCAGTAACTCCTCACGCTCCAGCAACGCTTTTTGGGGCAACTGTCCAAATAGGCGCACGCCGATACCGCGCACCGATTCGTGCTCCGAGTTGAGGAGCGCAAGAATCGTGCTGGTTGGAATTTGCTCCGGCTCGTAGCCAAGTAGCAGGCGTGCTCCCAGTTGCTGAACGGCAAGCAACGGGTGGTCGAGGAGGTCAAGGATAACCGGCAGACCCAGGGCACGAAGTTCGCCCTCGAAGCGCTCACCGAGTGTCTGGGCAATGTCGTGGGCTAGATCTGGCTCGGTGGTCATGAGGAGCCGGGCGACCAGCCGACCTAGAAGCGATTGCAACACCTCACCCGTGAGCAGCGATGAAGCGAGCAGCCGCCGGGCGAAGGTGCGTGTATCGGGGTAAGGGCTTGCCACCAGACCCGCGAGGAATTGGCTGTCGCGCAGAAAGTAGTTGCGCCCCTCGTCGATCCAGCGGTGGCTGGTCAGGCGGGCTTCACCAAGTCCGCAGCCGGACAGGGCGAGCACCAGGTCCAGGTCAGGATTCTCGGGCCGGTAGCGGTCCTGGGCAAGGGCAAAGGCAAAGCGGACGGTCGTCTCGTAGGACTTGCCAAGCAGGGCGAGGATGGTTGCTACGTCGAGACCTGCACAGTAATCCGGGCAGGCGGCGAGTGCCTTGACGGCAAAGGCGTGGACGGGCAGGCAGGCGCTCTTGATCAGTAAGTCGATGAGCACTGCGGGGCGTTCCTGCCATAACTTGGGAAAGGCTTCCTCGCGCACTTTCGGCTCCGGGTCTCCTGGCTGGTAGCGCCCCCGGCAGCGCCAGGCTTTGTTGTTGGGCTTGAGCAGGTAGCGGGGCGAATGGGTGTAGAGGACGTGGTTGAAACTCAAGTAGGGTGCATAGGCATCCCAGCGGGCTTTTACGACCCTACTGCGCCGCCGCCAGTCGTAGACTTCTGAGGTACGCGGCTCGGCCGCATCGGCGTCTGTGTAGGCAAGCAGTACACCCGAGGCGAGGGCCAGATAGTCGAGGTCGCCGAGGTTGCCCAGGCGTTCGAGGGTCCGCCAGACCCGTCGCCTCAAGTAAATGCGGGTGTTGCTGCTGTAGGCGAGGGATCTGTTGCCGGATTCCAGGTACCGCTTGAGGTCGTCGCGGCCCAACAATTGGCCCGAGACCGCAATGCGTTGCCAGGAACCCTGCGGTTTTTTGTAGATCGCTCGTTCTTTTTCAAAGCGGCGGGCGAGGAGGCCGAAGACTTCGCCGTCGCGCCGGTACTCGGCGGCTTTGAAGATCTGGCGCAGTGCCTGAAAGGAGCCGAAGGCAAGTGGGGCCGTGCGCAGGGTGGCCAAGAGTGCCGGACGAACGTGGGCGTTGTCGATGGTGTAAAGCGTTTCGAGAATATTGAATCGCTCCTGGTCGCTCAAGGTAGCCAGGGCCGCCTCGAACACCTCGGCCGGGCCGTAGCAGGCCACATCGCGTAGAGCCTC
>JANNPH010000093.1:0-3367 GCA_031399965.1 Gloeobacteraceae cyanobacterium SOY_34_metabat_159
ACGATTGAGCTGCCGGATTTCATGACTGAAGAACCGGTGTCAATTCGCCTCGACCCGGCAAAGGACATGGTCGGTAACGCCCAGGCTTACTACAAACTGCACCGCAAAGCAAAACGCGCCAATCAGGCAGTCGAGCCGCTCCTCACCGAAGCGAGGGCGGAGGTACATTACCTGGAACAGGTGAGCGCCACGGTTGAACTGTTGAATGAGCCTCGCGACCTCGAAGCGCTCGGTGAAGTAGGGGAGGAACTGACCGCCGAAGGTTATCTCGAACGCTCCGAGCGGTCGAAGCCGGTCGAGAGCGTGCAGCTACCCTTTCACCAGTTCGCCCTACCCACGGGCCATGTCGTGCTCGCGGGCCGCAACAACCGCCAGAACGAACGCCTGCTGCAGACGGCCGCTGCCACCGACCTCTGGTTACACGCCCAGGAAATTCCCGGATCCCACGTGCTCTTGAAGCTCGCTCCCGGTGCGGTTGCTGAGGCGTCCGAGTTGCAGTGGGCGGCAAACGTGGCTGCCTACTATAGCCGCGCCCGGCAGAGTACCCACGTGCCTGTGGTCTACACCGAGCGCCGCCACGTGCGCAAGCTGAAAGGTGCACGCCCCGGCCTGGTCAACTACCGCGAAGAGCAGGTGATCTGGGGAAACCCGGCCGAGCTACCCGAGGAGGAACCTCAGAGTGCTGTTTAAGGCACGGCGAACTTGACGGGACTCGACGTACGGCCGGCCGGTGTCCGCACTTGCAGGCGACCGGTCACAGCACCTGCGGGCACCGTTACGGTGATCTGCGTACCGTTGCCGTTGACCGCCACCGGTGAAGCGGAGACGCCATTGGCAAAGAGGACCGTGGTACCACCCGAGACGAAGCCGGTGCCGGTAATCGTGACGGTCGTTCCTACCGGGCCACTCGTCGGGCTGAGGCTCGCCACGCTCAGAGCTGCCTGGGGCAGGGAGAGGCGCGAGACGATCGGGTCGTGGTCACTCAACTGGTTCGCAAATTCCGAGTTGATGTGGACGACATCGACCGTGGCAATCGGGAGCAGGCTGTCACTGACCAGGATGTGGTCCAGTGCCTGGGTATTGCCCTCGAAGACGTAGGTATAAGCTTCTTCGAGAGGCAGGGTGTCAAACAGGTTGTTGAGCACACCGCCACTTTGCAGAATGGTCAGCGGGCTTGAGAAGGGGAAGTCATTGATGTCGCCGAGCACGACCACGTTCGCACTCGGGTCGCGTTCGAGGAGCGTCCGCACGAACTGGTTGACGAGGGTCGCCTGCTGATTGCGCTGCGGCTCGGTGGTGAGCACCGGCGGCTGGTTGAAGCCATAGAGCGGTTGGTCGCCACCTTTCGAGTTGAAGTGGTTGCCCACCACGAAAAGTCGGCGTCCATTGAACAGAAATTCGCCGACCAGTGGCTTGCGGCTCGAATTGAAGGCCGGGTTGGTGGGCTGGATACGGCCAGGACTGAAGGTCAGTTGCAGCCCGGAGTCGCCAGTGGTGACTCCGACCGGCGTCGTCGAGAGGTTGGTCCCGCCTGGAGCCGCCCGGTCTACGAAGGTTACCCGGTTGGGGTTGAACAGGAAGACCACGCGGATATTGCCGCCCGGCTGGCCACCATCCTGGTCATCGACCGGGTTTATCTGGCGGAACTGGTAAGTCGGTCCACCAGCTGTCTGGATGGCGGCAATGAGGGTGTTGAGGGTGGTCGCCGCATCGACCACGGCATCGTTGGTGGCCCCGTTATTATCCTGAACTTCTTCGAGGCTGATAATGTCAGGTGCCTTGAGGTTGAGCACGATCGCTGTCGCCAGTCCGCTAAACTTGGCGGGGTCGTCGTTGGGACTCAGGTTCTCGACGTTAAAAGTGGCAATGCTCAGGTCACTCGCAGCAGTCGGGTCGGCGGTGATTTCGCGGCCGATTTCGCCGCGAACCAGAGTCGGGAGCGGGTCGCTGACGTAGAGCTTGAAGTTGCTGAAGCTGTAGTCGAGGACGCCGGTGACCGTACCTGTGAAGCGGTCATTGACATCGACATCCGGCAAGTCGGGAGCACCGCCGCCCAAAATGTCGCCCAGGAAGACGCGCTCCGGGTTGAAGTCGTTGGGCCGCACGATGATGCCGCCCCGGTTGGTGCGCACGCTACCGGCTCCATCGGGCAGAACTGAAATCTCGCGGTTCTCGTTTGCACCGCCGGCACTGAAGACCGAGGTCGGGCCTGAAGCGACGGGATTGTTGAGCTGTACGCGCATCCCTTCTAAGGATTCATAGAAGTCGATGCCGTCGCTTGCCGGCTCGAAGACGCCGTTGATGTTGACGTTGGTCGCATCGTCTTCTATGACCTCGCCGGGCGGGACACGCCCACCAGCCCCGATGGTGATCGGTGTCGGCAGCGGGTTTCCGGCTGAGACGAAGGTGACCGTCGGCGCGGTGATCTCAGTCACGGAGAGGTCGCCGGGTCGGCCATTCTGGACAAATTCGGTGACGGTGCCGCTGACAGTTACGGCCTGGCCGATGGCGACCGGTTGACCGTTGGTGAGGATTGGGGTCGTGGAACCTGTGAAGACGAAGATTCCTTCTGAAGTGGCAATATCCGTGTCAGGGTCCGGGTCCTGTAGATAGAAACCGCGCACGTTGCCGCTGGTCGGGCGGAGGGCAGTGACGATGCCGGACACACTGGTGACCGGCCGACCGACCAGGGGTGAAACGTGAGCAGCCCCCTGAATCTGCCGAATACGCGCCGCAACAGGAACAACGGCATCGTTGTCAGTGACGGTGACGTTGGCACTTGCGGTGCTGAAACCGGTCGCTGTTGCTGTAATTGCAAAAGTCTGCGAACCATCGACCACCGCGTCGTCTACCGCGTCCACGTTGAAAGTGGCAGAAAGCGCCCCGACCGGGATAGTAACCGTTGCGCCCACAGTGGCTTCTGATGGGTCAGCACTGGTAAGCGTCACCACCAGTTCTGCGGCTGTGCTGCCGGTGCGGGTGACCGTACCGACGGCTGCAGCAGCACCTGCTGCCTCAGAAAAAGTTGAAGGGGTAATGGTCAAGCTCAGGACCGGGGTCTGGGTACCGCCAAAGCTCTGACCGCTGTTGATCTGGCCAAAAGAAGCCGTGGCCGGAGAGGCCCAGGTGAAATCTTGATAGGTCGTGCCCGTCCCGGTCAGGCGCAGCGAGAGGCCGAGCGGTTCAGTACCACTCTCGCTCACGCCGATATCGGTGCTGGTCAGGCCCACTGCCGGTCCGTTGCTCGCGGTGAAGGTGCCCTCGTAACTCAGTAATTGAATGACTGTGTTGTTCGGGCCAACGAGGGCAATACCATCGTTCGGACCGTTCTGAAGGCCGACGGCTGTCACTGAAACGGTACCGAAGC
>JANNPH010000099.1:0-6344 GCA_031399965.1 Gloeobacteraceae cyanobacterium SOY_34_metabat_159
TCCGGTGTCACAGGTTCTGTCCACCGCCGCCAGAGTGTAAGCAGCAGCGAGAGGATCACAGGACCTGCCACGATACCGATGGTGCCGAAGGCGAGCAGGCCGCCCAGCACTCCAAAAAAGACGAGCAAAAAGGGAATGCCGGTGCCCTGGCTGATAAAGATCGGCTTGAGGATGTTATCGATGGTGCCGACTACGACAGCACCCCAGATGAAGAGGCCGACTGCCTGCAAGGTCTGGCCATTTGCTGCCAGGTAGACGACAGCCGGGAACCAGACAATCGGCGTCGGGATCTGCACAATCGAGAGCAATGCAGCAATCACACCCAGGATCAGGGCAATCCGGATACCGGCAACCCAGAGCCCGACCCCGGCCAGAAACCCCTGGGCAACTGCTGTCAGCACCAGTCCCAGAACCACTGCCCGCACAGTCGCCACGAGCGGATCCAGGAGCGAGGCAAGCGGCTCACCACCCAATCGCTCCAGGGCCTGCCGGATCTGCCGTGCCAGGTCTGCACCACTTAAATAGAAAAAGAAAATCGTGAAGACGAGCAGGCCCAGGGTCACAAGCGCCTGACTGACCGTCTGTCCGGCTCCTGCTAGAAACGAGAGCACCTGGCCAGTCCTCGCCCGCAGCCACTGCTGAACCTCCGCGAGGTCGATTTCGCGCAGCCAGGCTTCCAGTTGTGTACCAATGACGGGTATCTGGGCACTCGCAGCCTTCAGGGTGCTGTAGCTTTCTTGAACCGCGTCCAGGGTAAGGTTGCCGTCGGTCTGGACCTGGCGGTAAGTAGCAAGGGCTTCGCGGGCGAGGCTCGCGCCAATTAGCGTCACCGGTAAAATGACCGCGAGCGACAACAGTAGAGTCATCGCCAGAGAAGCGTAAAGCCCGCGCTTACCGAGACGCAGGTAGAGCTTCTGGTAAAGCGGCCAGCTCACCAGTGCCAGGATTGCGGCCCAGCCGATAGCGGGCAAAAAAGGACCGAGTACCAGCAGCGCACCCCAGAGGAGTAGCCCGGTCACGACTAAAATTGCCCACTGCTGTCTTGTCACGGCTGCACAGATGCTTTCCCCTCAGCTTAGAAGCAGTTGGGACAGCATGCTTATCTCTCAGGAGATAACAGCCTGAGTCAGTCCGCAGCCCAGCCGAGCGACCTGGCAATCGTGCTCATGTCCTTGTCGCCGCGCCCGGAGCAGTTGATGACGACTATCTGGTCACAGGCCAGTTGAGGAGCGAGCGTCTTTAAGTAAGCAAAGGCGTGGGCGGTCTCCAGGGCGGGAATAATCCCTTCTTTCGAGCAGACCAGCTTGAGCGCTTCCATTGCCTCGGCGTCCGTGATGCTGTAGTATTCGGCGCGGGCCGTGTCCTTGAGGTGGCTGTGCTCGGGGCCGACTCCCGGATAGTCGAGACCGGCGCTAATCGAGTGAGCCTCCTGAACCTGACCTTCGCTATCTTGCAGCAGATAGCTCATTGCCCCATGCAGCACACCGACCCGACCGACAGTCAGGGTTGCGGCGTGCCGACCGGTCTCGATACCCTCACCGGCCGCCTCGATGCCGATGAGCCGCACTGCAGGTTCGCGCAGGAAGTCGTGAAACAGGCCAATCGCGTTGGAGCCGCCGCCCACGCAGGCAAGCAGCACATCCGGCAAGCGCCCGAAGCGTTCGAGCGACTGGCGGCGCGTCTCGCGGCCAATGACCGCCTGAAACTCGCGCACGATGAGCGGATAAGGATGGGGACCCGCCGCCGAACCGAGGATGTAATGGGTGGTCTCGACGTTGGTCACCCAGTCGCGGATGGCCTCTGAAGTGGCGTCTTTGAGGGTGCCCGAGCCGCTTGCCACCGGCCGCACCTCAGCGCCGAGCAGCTTCATGCGGTAGACGTTGAGCTGCTGGCGCTCGATGTCGTTGACACCCATGTAGATGATGCATTCGAGGCCAAAGCGGGCGCAGACGGTAGCGGTCGCCACGCCGTGCTGTCCGGCCCCGGTCTCGGCGATGATGCGGCCCTTGCCCATGCGCAGGGCGAGCAAAACCTGGCCAAGAGCATTGTTGATCTTGTGAGCGCCGGTGTGGTTGAGGTCTTCGCGCTTGAGATAAATCTGGGGACCGCCAAAGTGTGTGCTCAGACGCTCGGCAAAATAGAGCGGTGTCGGGCGTCCGACAAAATCGCGCAGGTAGCCGTCGAGTTCATCGACAAACTCCGGCTCAGACCGATAGCGTGCAAAGGCAGCTTCCAGTTCACCCAGGGCACCCATCAGCGTCTCGGGTACGTACTGGCCGCCGAAAGCGCCGAAGCGACCCTGAGCATCGGGCAGGCTATTCACAGCAGAAGCTAAAAAAGATGTCACAAAGAATGTCCTGGCAACCCACGGTACTTCTAAAGTATACGTACCCAAAAATTAGAACTGAAAGAAGATAGGATATGCAATGCGGAACAGTCTGTACCTAGCTGCCTATACACCCTATTGCCTCCTGCAGCTTTGAGAGCTTTTTCATGTACTACCTGGCCATCGGCAACCCGGAAAAGACCGCTGCTCTCCTGGCAAAGCGCTACGAGGTCAGTGCCGGGGTTTTGCCGGTGATTAAAGACCTCTACCCGCACCAACCACCTCCGGACTCAGAAGAATTGCCGCAGGTAGGACGCCCTTACCAGCGCTTAAACGATTGGCGATGGGCCGTTCCAGAGGTCTCCACATTTCTGGAGGGGCCGGGTGAAGACTGCCTGCTGCTCGGCAACGTGCCCATCGACGACGATGGTCATCCCTGGCGAAATCTCGCTGCTGCCTGGGCTGAGGCCGGGTTGCGCCGACAGCTCGGCTGGCTTGCCCAGGTCGCTAATCTCTGGGATGCCTGCGTGGCGCAGTCGGTGGCCAGTTCGCTGCTCGACCTGGCCAACGTCGGTGTCCAGGGCTGGCAGGTACGGCTTTTTTATCTGACGCTCGACAGCACAACGCCGACATTGCCGCAGCTCGCCGCTGCCTGGCGCTCACTCACTCCCATTACCCCGGCCCTTGTACCGCTACTCGATGCCCTCGCCACCGGTCAAATCGACACGGCCGGGGCGCTCGCGTCTGCGCTCGAATCGCTCGCCCAGCGCACCCCATCGGGGCGGGTAGTTGAGGTAACCGGTGCCACGGATGTCGGACGGCGGCGCAAAGACAACGAAGACTGCTTTACTTACGACTCTGCCGGACAGTACGCAATCGTCTGCGACGGCATGGGCGGCCACGACGGCGGCGAGGTGGCAAGCCGCCTGGCAACCGATAGCCTCGATGCCGACTGCAAAGCACTCACCACTCAAAAACTCGCCCCAGAAGAAACCCGCCAGTATCTGACTGACGCGCTGCGCCGGGCCAATCAGCAAATCCTCGCCCTCAACCAGCAGCAGCGGCGCAACGGTACGGCCCGCATGGGGACGACGGTCGTTGCCTGCCATTTGCAAGATTCGCTTTTGCACGTCGCCCACGTCGGCGACAGCCGCATCTACCTCATCAACCGCGCCCACTGCCAGCAACTGACCGTCGATCACGATCTCACCCAAAAAGAAATTTCGAGAGCTGCTTCCACCAGCAATGCGGCAATGGCGATTCCCACAGGCGGCACGCTCACCCAGGCCCTCGGGTTGATGCCGGCCGACACCCTGCAACCGGTGGTGAGGAGCTTTGTGCTCTCAGAAGAGTGCTTGATTTTGCTCTGCAGTGACGGTCTTTGCGACGGCGACCTGGTCGAGCGGTTCTGGCGTACGGCCTTCTTACCGCTCATTGATCAAGCACTGGTGAGCGGAGCCCCGGTGATCATGAACCTGGCCCTGAGCGAACTGGGCCACGACAACATCACTTTCATCCTGCTCAAGTACGCGCCAGGGGCCGATAGCGCCGACCTTACCCCAAGAGTGCCCGTCGTTCAGCGGGCCGAGACCGTGCTGAGAGTACCGCCCGAGCGACCGAAGGCCGCCAGGAGCAGTTCGTCCTGGCTGATGCTGGGCTCGGCGGTGCTGATTGCCGCAGTTGTAGCCGGGCTCTACTTTCTCGGGCCACACCTGGCCGGGGCCAACCCGCCTGCAAGTCAGGAGACGAGCCTTCAAAATGGGCGTGGGTCACGACCCGCCAGTCCGCCTCAGTCGAGTTCGCTCGGTAGTGGCGCAAAGCCCTGACGCTGAACGTTCTCCGTGACGGTCACGGGTTCGAGGAACTGCAGCAGGTAATCAGGACCACCCGCCTTTGAACCGACGCCTGAGAGGCGATAGCCGCCGAAGGGTTGCCGGTCTACCAGGGCGGCGGTGATCTTGCGGTTGATGTAGAGGTTGCCGCACTCGAACTCGTCGCGTGCCTTCTCGATGTGACCAGGGCTACGCGAGTAGAGGCCGCCGGTCAGGGCGAAAGGAGTGCTGTTAGCAAATTCGATGGCCTCGTCAAAAGATTTTGCCTTGATGATGGCGAGCACCGGCCCGAAGATTTCTTCCTGGGCAAGCTTCGATTGCGGGTCCACGTCCACGAAGATGGTTGGCCCGATAAAATTGCCGCCCCTCAGGTGGGCGACATCCGTCTCGCTTGCCAGGCGGTGGCTCTTTTTGGCGTCGGCAATCGTTTCGCGGATGCGCTTGTAGGCTTCCTCGTCGATGACCGGACCAGTGTAAGTCTCGGGGCGGGTAGGGTCACCAATCGCAAGCGAGCGAGTCGCCTCGACCAGCCGCTCGATAAAGGCGTCGTAGATGCTCGCGTGCACAATCAGTCTTGAGCAGGCCGAACACTTCTGACCGCTGTAGCCGAAGGCCGACTGCACAACGCCGACCACGGCCTGGTCGAGATCCGCGTCGCTATCGACGATGATTGCGTTTTTGCCGCCGAGTTCGGCGATGACGCGCTTGAGGTGGCGCTGACCGGGACGAAGGATACTTGCTTCGGCAATGATCCGGTTGCCAACTGCGAGCGAACCCGTGAAAGCAATCAAGTTGACGCCCGGATGGCTGACTAGATGGGCACCGACTTCTTCGCCGCGTCCGGGCAGGTAGTTCACGACCCCGGCCGGAAAACCGGCGGCGTCAAACAGGCGCATCAGTTGGGCCGCGATGATCGAGGATTGCTCGGCGGGCTTCATGATTACCGTGTTACCGGCGGCGAGGGCGGCCGTCGTCATACCGGTCAGGATGGCGAGGGGAAAGTTCCAGGGGGCAATCACGAGGGCGACGCCGCGGCTGCGGTAGCGATAGCTGTTGGTCTCGCCGGGAACGTCGCGCTCCTGGGCGTCAGTTTCAAGGCGCACCATCTGCTCTGCGTAGTAGCGGCAGAAATCGACTGCCTCGGAAACATCGGCGTCGGCTTCGCGCCGGGTCTTGCCGACTTCGTAGACCATCCAGGCAGCAAGGATTGGGCGCTCCTGCTCGATGAGGTCGGCAAGCCTGTTGAGCAATTGTGCCCGCTTGGTAGCCGGGGTCTGACGCCATTCAGACCAGGCGGTACGGGCCACTTCGACCGCTCGCCCGGCAAGGGCCGTAGTCGAGACTCCCCAGGCACCGACCACCTGCGAACGGTCGGCCGGGTTGTAGACGGGAGCGGTCGGCACGTCGGTCTGAGTCTTGCCGCCGACCACCGGGTAGCAGGTTTGCCCGAGGCGTGAACGCACCTCGGCCAGGGCGCGGTCAAAGCGTTCGCGCTCGTAGGCGACGGCAAAGTCGGCATCGGGCACGTTCTGAAAGCCGCCCACTTTAAACTTCGGTGCATCTACCAGCACTTTGGGCGGGGCGAGTAGTTGCGCTGTGTCGCTATCGGGCCGCACGCTCTGGCGCATAAAAGAGGTATTGGCCGTGTTTTCGAGCAACCGGCGAATCAGGTAAGCCATGCCGGGAATCAAGTCTCCGTAGGGCGCGTAGACTCTTAGACGTTCCCCTTGCTGTACGACTCCCGCTTTTAAGTCGTCGGCCATACCGTAGAGCATCTGCACTTCAAAAGCACGGCGGGGCAGGCGATTTTCACGGGCCAGGGCAATCGCCAGGGCGACAGTGCGGGCATTGTGGCTGCCGACGGCGGTGTGGACGAACTGATGGTTTTCGATGAGGGTGCGCAGGACTTTTTCATACTGGGCATCGGTGTCGGCCTTGCGCGTAAAGACCGGCACCGGCCAGCGCTGCTGGTAGGCACGGATCACTTCGCCATCCCAGTAAGCACCTTTCACCAGGCGCACTGTGACCGGGAATCGGCGCTCTTTAGCCCAGGCAATTACCTCGGCAGCGTCGCGGTCAGCGGAACGCAAGTAAGCCTGTAAACAGATGCCTGTGTCGCTCCAGTCGCGAAAATCGGGCTCGACCATGATCTCTTTGAAGATCTGCAAGATCAGGTCTTTGTGCTG
>JANNPH010000129.1:0-4787 GCA_031399965.1 Gloeobacteraceae cyanobacterium SOY_34_metabat_159
CCCAACGCTTCGACGACCCGGTCAATCCCCAATCGCTTGAACTGGTCTTTGAGGCACTCGGGGCAACTCCGGTGCTCTTCAGCGGCCGTACCAAGTGCTGCGGGTTCCCGATTTCAAGCTACGACACCAAGACTTCCTTTGCGATGGCCGCCAACCGCATCTCAGATGCCCTCGCCGAGGGGGCCGATTGCCTGGTCACTCCCTGTCCGCTGTGTCACCTCAACCTCGATTCGCGCCAGCCGGAAGTCGAGCAGAGCATCGGACGCAAACTGGGATTGCCGGTCCTGCATCTGCCCCAACTGATTGGCCTCGCCCTCGGCATCGAACCGGGCCGCCTGGGCCTTAATCAGCACGTCGTTTCAACCCGGTCGGTACTGGCTAAGTTGGGCCTCTAACCTGATTGGCTGGTTGGCGCTTATAATCAAAGACTGACTAAAGGGTGATTCCATGCGCAATCCACAGCTCCGCGAAGAGCCGCGTCATCAAAAAGCTGCCGTGCTGCCCTCGACGCAGCGGGAGACCATTCTCGAATGGCTCAAGCGCAACAACAAATTGCAATCGCGTACTCCTGTCGATGAAGAAAGTCTGACTGAAGACGAAGACTTCGACGATCTGGTAGACAGCGATGATCAACTCTTTGAAGAGGAAGAAGCTGCTTCCGACGACGAAGAGTAGCAATAGTTTACGAACTCTTAAGTTCGCCACGTAACAAATATTTTGCTCTTAGCTTGATAAAGCCCTCCCACGGCAGTACCTTCTCCTCAGAGCGCTGCTTTAGTGGGAGGGTTTTGTTTTGCGAATCTACTCGAATCGCCAGGTAGTCGGCTCATGCTTGTGATCGATGAGCACGATACCTTTTTCGAGGAGTTGACGGCGGATACGGTCGGCCTCAGCCCAGTCACGGTTGTCGCGAGCTTGCTGGCGCAGGGCGATCTGAACCTGGATATCGGGTTCTAGTAGGGCCACTTCTCGAACGATTGGTGCCTCGGCTTTGAGACCAAGGATGTCGCACAGATAAACGAGAGTGCGCCACTCGTGAGCAAATTGCTCAGGCTCCGCAAGAGTCTTACCGTGCACTACTTCGTGATAGCGGCTTCCCAACTGCTTATAAAGCATGATCACCGGCACGAGGGCTTCGGGAGTGTTGAAGTCGTCATCCATCGCATTCTGAAAGTCAGCAATCCAGGGGTCAAAGAGCATTTGTCCTTCGAGCGGCTGTCCTATCGCTTCTAGCCAACTGCCGAGTTGCAGGACTTCTTCGAGGTCGCGCCAGATTGCCAGGGCACTGTCGAGCAGGTCGAGGGTAAAGCCGATTGGGTTGCGGTAGTGGGTCTTTAAAACGAGCATCCGCAAAGCCATCGGCGGGTACGTCTTGAATAATTCTCGCAGAGTCGTGAAGTTGCCCAGGGATTTGGACATCTTCTCGACTTTGCCTTCTTTGTCGAGAACGTTTAAAAACCCGTTGTGCATCCAGTAGCGTGCGAGCGGCTTACCGGTCACTGCTTCCGATTGCGCGATTTCGTTTTCGTGGTGTGGAAATTGCAAATCTTCCCCACCCGCGTGAATGTCCACGGTCTCGCCCAGGCGGGAGCGCAGCATTGCGGAGCACTCGATGTGCCATCCCGGCCGTCCTGCTCCCCAGGGTGAATCCCAGGCAGGCTCTTCCGGCTTGGCCGCTTTCCAGAGGGCAAAGTCGAAGGGGTCTTTTTTGCGGTTCAATTCAGTCTCGTTGACCCGTTCGCTGGCACCGGCTTCGAGGTCGGCCAGGCGCTTACCGGAGAGTTTGCCGTAATCAGGAAAGCGGCGGACGCTGTAGTAAACGTCGCCATTTGCCGGGTAGGCATAACCGCCGGCTTCTAGCTGCTGGATGAAGTCGGTAATCTCAGGGATGGTCTCGGTCGCACGCGGGTACTCGTCAGCAGGCAGGATGTTGAGCTTTGCCATGTCTTCGTAGTAGGCGTCGATGTAAGTCTGGGCGACCACTGCCATCGAGGTGCCATCGCGCTTAGCCCGGTTCAGGATCTTGTCGTCGATGTCGGTGAAATTTTGGATATAGGTCACGTCGTAACCACAAGACTTTAAGTAGCGGCGCACTGTGTCGTAGACGATGTACGTGCGCGCATGCCCCAGATGGTTGAAGTCGTAGACCGTGACGCCGCAGACGTAAAATTTCACCTTGCCGGGCTCAAGAGGCTCGAACTGTTCTTTTTTTCGGGAGAGTGTGTTGTAGATGATGAGCGCCATAAGCCAACCCGCAGCGTTTTCCTATCCTACGGTCTGTAAGCCGATTGCCGGTATCTTCTCGGCTCGGCCGCTTGTAGCCGAGCGCTCGGCGGCACTCGCGACTGCGAGGGCATAGAGGCTGGTCTCCGGCTGGATGTAGAGCGGCTTGCCTTGAAGCGCATCCAGGACCGCAAGCGTGTCGCGCTCGAAAAGGCCGCGCCGACTCCCAAGAACGGGAGTGCGGGTACCGGTGTCGTTAATCGCGACGAGACGTTCGCCTTCATGAATCAGCGTCCCGTTGCTGCCGGAAATCTCCAGGCGCGTCTCTGATTGCCAGGAGCCCTCACCTTTGGCATAAATGAGTTCGCCGAGCGCCCCATTCGTGAACTGTAATTGAGCCATACACAGGCATCCTCGGTAGCGGTCGGCTTCAAGCCCGAAGTAGCGGTTCTGGCAGAATACGGACTCAACCGGACCGACCAGGTCTATCAGACGGCTGAGCCGGGATAGAGCGCCGACAAGCGGAAAACCAAATAGCTCTTTCGAGAATGTCCAGCGTTCTAGATCCGGTTTTTTGGCATTGACGGAGCGATAGCTCACCAGATTTACGGTGCCGACGCTCCCCAGTTCCCGGCGCAGCGACTCGTGGATGCCGCTTAAAAGCTCGATGTGCTCGACGTGCAACAATCGCTGCCCGCGTTGGGCCAGAGCAACGAGGGATTGCGCCTCGATGAGGTCGAGGGCCAGCGGATATTCGACCACGACATGCAGCCCGTGCTCCAGGGCCGCACGAACCTGGCGGGCGTGTTCACCATTGACCGACGCGATAAACACAACTTCCGCTCGCTTCCATAGTTCTTCCTCGCTCCAGGACGGTAGCGAGGATTCGGCCTGGAACTGCTCGCTTGTGGGTGTGCTGTGACCGCTAAACCCGACCAACTCTACTCGCGGATCACCTGCCAGTGTCTTCGCCCGCTGGCGGGCCGCGTAGCCGGTGCCAATCAGGCCTACACGCCAGGAGGGAGTCAAGAAATGCGACATAAGCGGTACAGATCGATAGACTGAAGGTGTTCTAATCAAGGATAGAGTTTCTGCCCTGGTATGGAGCGCCCGACGACGACAGTCCCCATCCCGCCCGAACAGCGGCCGATTAACGAGTATCAGCAGTTGCGCACCTCGTTCTTCTTTCGCTGGGCGACGGTCGAACCGCGCACCTACTTAGGGGCGATCCTGGTAGTCTGGACCGTGGCCTGGCTGGTCAGTGGCCCGGTGGCTGCCTGGAGTTTTCCACCCACCCGGCTGCCGCTGCAATTTCTGTTGGGAGGCGCGGCCGGGGCGGCAGTACTTTTAGGTCTGGTGCTGCTCAGGCTCTATCTCGGCTGGTCCTATGTTCATGCGCGCCTGCTGAGCGGTTGCGTGCACTACGAAGAGACCGGCTGGTACGACGGCAGTTTCTGGACGAAGCCTTCAGAAGAACTGGCGAAGGACCGCCTGGTCGTGCAGTACATGGTGGGTCCAATCATGCGCCGCCTGCACCGGACACTCGTCGGCCTGCTGGTTTTTGGTACCTGTGTCGCCTCGGTCTTCTGGATACTTTAGCCGTGCAGGCTCTGCCGCCCGTTTTGGACAACCTGCAGTAACTGGCTGAGGTCGCCCTCCAGGTTGCCAAGCACCCGCTCGGCGTACTGGTCGGCACCTGTTTGCACGGACTGGGCCTGCTGGAGGGCGACCTGCTGGATTTGATCTGCCTCGCGCTGGGCCTGGGAGCGCACCTCCTCGGCACGGGTGCGGGCGTAGCGCATCACTTCCGATTCTTCGATAAGCCGTTCTGCTCGCTGTTCAGCGAGAGTCAGGATGCGCTCGGCTTCTTGCTGGGCCTGGGCTACGAGGGTTTCGCTCTGCAAGACAACCTGCTCGGCATCTTCAATCACCTTTGGTAGGTTCATACGGATGCGGTCGAGGATGTCAAGCACGGCGTTCTCGTCGATGAGCGTCCGACCGGTGAGGGGAATGCGCGGTGAGGAGAGAATCATGTCCTCCAGACGGTCGAGTTCCTTCTGAATATTCATGTTTTCTCCCCAAGGAAGCGAGCGCGCAATTCGGCTTCGACGTGCCCAGGCACCATGTGGGCAACGGTCCCACCGACCTGGGCGATGCCCTTGACCAGGGAACTGCTCAAAAAGCTGTGTTCGGTGGCCGTGCTCAAAAAGAGTGTCTCGATTTCAGCAGCCAGGGTGCGATTAGTCTGAGCCATCTGTAACTCGGCTTCAAAATCGGAGACAACTCTAAGACCGCGCAGCAACACCTGGGCACGATGCTCGCGGGCAAATTCGACCGTCAGCCCACCGAAGCTATCGACGACGACATTGTCGAGGCCGAGAATTGCCTTCTGGATCTGGCTTAAGCGTTCTTCGACTGTGAAAAGCGGTGACTTGGTTGGATTGCGCAGCACTGCCACGACTACCCGGTCAAAAAGACGAGCCGCCCGCTCAATAATGTCTAAGTGGCCGTAGGTGAGTGGGTCAAAACTCCCCGGGTACAGTGCGATCAATGGGTCTAGCCTG
>JANNPH010000161.1:0-3120 GCA_031399965.1 Gloeobacteraceae cyanobacterium SOY_34_metabat_159
AAGGCGTTCCTGCGGTGAGAGATGGACAAGGTAAAGCTTGGGCATGGCTGACTTCCGGAGGTTGTACCGGTGTAGCGCAGGTTATTATGCTCGTCAAATATTGCGTGTCTGCCTACTAGTTGAACCTGGCGAAATACAGCACCGTAACGAGGGTCAACATTGCTTCAGTAACTTTCAGTATGTTCGTCCCGTGGACTGTGTTGGCTCTCTGGCTGAGTCAAAGGAAGACTGAACTAAGTCACTGCATTATTTATTCTTTCTCACATGAACAACAAGTTCGTTCAAGCCGTGGGCGTAGCTAGCATCGCCTATGTCTTTTTTCTCAGTCTCTCCTGGGCGCTTTCAGCGCTCACCCGCGCGACCTTCGGTTTTACTTACTGGATGCGGTACACTCTGCAGCCCAACTCCTGGCTGATCGCCATCGCCTTGGGCGTGGTCTGGCTTTTATGGGCAGTATCCAGCCGCCGCGAGCGCTAAGGTGCTTGCCTGCGGTGACCACTTTCCTGGGCACGCCAAACGCATTCACCTGTTCGGCCCGTTACCGGCAATGGGTCTGGCCGAGATCCGCCGACGGTGCGCCGCTCATGGCGTCTGTGTCACCCACGCACCCTGAAGATCCTTCCGGCTCGAAACGCAGCCAGAGCCCGCATACCCGCTCTACATCAATGGCATCAGTGTCACGCACCTGAAAATCGCTATATCATTTGGTTCAACGTCGTGCCATTTTGGCGAGGAGCGCAGTGTGACCACGGTACATGCTTACGCCGTCATGTCCAACCGGTCGAACCTCGAGCCTTTCGAGTACGACCCCGCGCCCCTCGGCCCACTCGAAGTGGAAGTGCGCGTCCAGTACTGCGGCGTCTGCCACAGCGATCTGGCCATGATCGATAACGACTGGGGCATGAGTACCTATCCCCTCGTGCCTGGCCACGAAGTGATTGGTGAGGTCACGGCCGTCGGAGATTACGTGAGCAACCTCAAAATCGGGCAACGCGTCGGCGTCGGCTGGCAATCGGGCTCCTGCCAGGTCTGTCACTACTGCAACCGTGGACGCGAGCATCTGTGCGTAAACAACCCGGAACAGACCATCGTCGGCCGGTATGGGGGTTGGGCAGATACGGTTCGCTCCCAGGCGCGATTTACAGTGCCGATTCCCGATCAGCTGGACCCGGCCCTAGCCGGACCGCTGATGTGTGCCGGGACGACTGTCTGGACACCGATGGTGCATTACGGCGTGCGCCCAGGCATGAAGACGGCGAGGAAGCCCGCCAACTGGGTGCTAGAGATTTCATCGCCACCCGCGGCACCAACGAACTGGCTAAAGCGGCGATGAAGTTCGACTTCATCCTCTCGACGGTCACCGCAGATCTCGACTGGAACGGGATTATCGAAGCCCTGGCTCCAGAAGGCAGACTCTGCCTCGTGGGCATACCTGAGAGCGAGTTGAAACTGGCCGCGTTTCCAATGATCTCTTACGAGCGCTCGGTGAGTGGCGGTCGCGCCGGTGCCCCGAGCGATACCGCCGCCATGTTGGATTTTTGTGCCAACCATAGCGTCGCGCCGATGTGTGAGCAATTTGCCATGCAAGATGTCAACCAGGCTGTCGAGCACGTCCGCAGCGGCAAAGCACGATATCGGGCAGTCCTCGCCAGGTGAGACAAGGGAGCATGGGCAACGTGAACAACCCGATCAAGCCAGCCTGGATTGTGCGCCCAGCCTATTGAGCCTGGTCGGATCTGTGGGAATCCTAATGCTGACCTGTTTCAGCCCGGACATGATTCTCAAAGAGCGCGACACCAATCGAGGCGAGGATGCCTTCCAAAAAGCCGGGACCGCTGCCGAGGCGCAAATGGCCTTTTACCTGCGCCGGACATTCGCCGACAAGCAGCATTTTTTTGTGATCAATGACCTGCGCATCCAGCATGACGGCGACGCGGCCCAGATTGACCATCTAATCGTGCATTCTTACGGAATGGTGATTGTAGAGAGCAAAAGCGTCACCGATAAACTCTCGATCAACGCCCATGGCGAATGGGTCCGCTGGTACAACGGTCAGTCCACTGGAATGGCGTCACCGATCCTCCAGGCCCGGCGTCAGGGAGCGTTTCTGCGGGCTTACCTCAATCGACACTGCGAACAACTTCGCGACCATATCAAGCTGTTCGGACTGGTAATGGGGCAGGGTCGCTTTGGAGCGATGCCGCTCGATGTGCTGGTGTCTATCTCGGACCAGGGCATCATCGAGCGCCCGGCACATCTTTCCCTGCCGGAAGTGCGCAAGGCGGATCAGATCTGCCTTGCTATCGTCGAAATCATGGACCGCTACCACAAAGCCAACCGTCTGCTCAGCCTCGACTTCCAGAACAGCGGCTATATCCTCGCGGACGACGAATTGCAGCGGATTACCAGATTTTTGGTTTCCTCCCACGCTCCCCGCGCTACCCGACCGGAGCAAACCAATCTTCCTACCGTGCACAGTGCGCCACTGACCGACCCCGCCGCACCGCGCAGGACACCGCTCATCGTTAAAGCAGCCCAGCCTGCGGTTCTGCCGGTCGCTCCTGTCGCTCCAACAGTCGCGGACACAGCGGCAGCCTGCAGCAAGTGCAGCAGTCACCACCTGCGCATCGAGTACGGCAAGTACGGCTACTACTTCAAGTGCAGTGACTGTGAAGGCAACCAGGGAATCCAGTCTCTATGCCCCGGATGCAAAACCAAACACCGCATCCGCAAAGAGGGTCTGCGTTTCTGGGCAGAATGCTCGCAGTGCAACAGTTCTGAGCCTTTCTGGACAAATCCGGTCGGGTAGGAATGCCACGAAGTTGCAGACAGGACGCCACACTCAAGCGAGCCGTCTTGTCTGCATCGCTTCATCTGGCTGCTTCAACCTTTCACATCACCTGTGCTCGCTCATTGCCGCGCAGCGGTGCCTGTCTCTTGGACCGGAACCAGGCTACTTCGTCACGGAGCGTTTCAAGAAGTGGGCGGGCCTGGAACCCAAGCGCTTGTTCAGCACGGGCCGAATTGAGAACGATGCTGCCTGCAAGGGTGCGTAGTCCATTAGTGGTCATCAGCGTCTTACCGCCGGTGAGTCGGGCAAAATTTTCGGCTAGCCAGGCG
>JANNPH010000187.1:0-8201 GCA_031399965.1 Gloeobacteraceae cyanobacterium SOY_34_metabat_159
CTGCGCGAGCTGCCTGCCAGGGTTACCGTTTTGCGCGGCTACCCAGGAATTGGCCGAGCAGCAGCACAATGGTCGCCCCCAGGATCCAGAGGGTGCTCAGGGCATTAATTTCAGGTGTGATACTCGTGCGCACCATCGAAAAGACCCTGAGCGGCAGGGTCGTCGCCCCCGGCCCGGCGGCAAAGAGAGTGACTACGTAATCGTCGAGTGAAAGGGTAAAAGCGAGCAATGCCCCGGAGAAGACCCCCGGCCAGATAGCCGGCAAAGTGACTCGCCAGAAGGCGACCAGTTCAGTCGCACCGAGGTCCATCGCCGCTTCTTCAGCACTCGCGTCGTAACCTGCAAGCCGGGTGCGGACGGTGAGAGCGACAAAAGGCGTACCGAGCAAGATATGCGCCACGATCACAGTATCGAGGCCGAGGCTGACTCCCAGAGTCGAGAACAAGACCAGCAGTGCGATACCGAGCACGACATCCGGCACGATAATCGCGCTCAACAACAGGGCCTGGGTCGTCATACGGACCAGGAGCGGCGAACGCACCAGGGCAAGGGCAGCACCCGTACCGAGTACCGTCGAGACCGACGTCGAGACCAGGGCAACGACGAGCGAATTTTGCGCCGCAAGGATCACTCTCGCATCCTGGGCAAGCCGGACGTACCAGTCGAGGGTGAAACCTTCCCAGTAGAGATTGAGCCGCTGGGTGTTAAAGGAGAACACCACCAGGATCAAGACCGGAATGTACAGGTAGGCGAAGACGAGTGCTGTCCAGAGGCGCAACCAGACACTCCGACCGCTCACAGCCACTCTGCGCGCGAAAAGCGTACAGACCATAACAATAGGGAGAGCGACAGGCCCACGAGCAGCATGGCGGCAGCAGCACCGAAGGGCCAGTCGCGGGCGACCAGAAACTGATTGCGGATCAAGTTGCCGACCAACACCGTCCGCGCCCCGCCCATTAAATCGGGGAGCGCGAACATGCCGATTGCCGGGATGAAGACCAGTAAACTACCGGCTATCAGACCCGGAGTGCTGAGGGGCAGCACGATCCGGCTGAACACGGCAAATGGACGAGCCCCGAGGTCTGCCGCCGCCGCCAGTTGTGCTTCGTCGATCTTTTCGAGGGTTGAATAGAGCGGCAGCACTATGAAGGGCAAAAACTCGTAGACCATGCCGATCAGCACTGCCGTCGGTGTGAAGAGGATATCGAGGGGTGTGCTTACCAACCCGGATTTGAGCAGAGCCGCATTGAGCAATCCGTCCTCGCGCAAGATAAGAATCCAGGCGTAGGTGCGGATGATGAAGTTTGTCCAGAAAGGCACGAGCACGGCCAGCAGCAACCACGAACGCCGTCTTTCGGGTGAGCGGGCAATATAGTAGGCCACCGGGTAGCCAATCAGCAGGGTGATGGCCGTCGTCGAGAGAGCCATCAGCAACGAATCGACCAGGATTTTAAGATATAGCCCATCGAAGAGGCGCACGTAATTACCCGGATTCCAGATAAAACGCACCTCGCCATAGCTATCCCGGCTGAGGACGCTTAAAACGGCTACGAGCCCAAGTGGTATGACCAGGAAAACAAAAAAATAGACCAGGACCGGTAGGGCAACGAGTATCCCGCGTCCGGACTGCTGCACCCGCAACATCAAGGCTCCTCCGGCAGCAGCACGACTGCTTGCGCCTGCACGCTCAGCCAGACTTCAGTGCCCGCCCCCAGGTCCGTTCGCGCCTGCTCATTTTGTAAAAGCGCCTCGACGCTGCATGTCTCGGTGATACGCAGTGAGTACCGGGTCACGGCACCCTGAAAAGTTGAACCAATCACCGTGGCACGCAGGCTATTTTCTGCTCCTCCCGGTTCTGAGTGCAGAGTAAATTTCTCCGGGCGAATGGCGACAGTAACCACTTCACCCGGTTGCCGGTGGCTAGCACCGGCAATCAACGCCGCACCGAGGGCCGGAATAAAGATGCTCGTCCGCCCCGCTTCGACTGCCTCCACGGTGCCCGCGAGCAGGTTGGTCTGCCCAACGAATTCGGCTACGAAGCGGCAGTTGGGCCGGTCGTAGATTTCAGCGGGTGTACCCGTCTGCAAGATGCGCCCTGCATTGAGCACTGCGAGCCGGTCCGACATCGTGAGCGCTTCGAGCTGGTCGTGGGTCACAAAGATAAATGTCATCCCCAGCGAGCGCTGCAGACTTTTCAGTTCCTGCTGCATCTGCACGCGCAGCTTCAAGTCCAGGGCACTGAGCGGTTCGTCGAGCAGCAGGACTGCCGGTCGCTTGGCGAGGGCACGAGCAAGGGCAACTCGCTGCTGTTGCCCACCAGAGAGTTGGTGCGGCCTGCGGTCCGCGCACTTTTCAAGCTGCACCAGTTCGAGCGCTTCTTCGGTGCGCTTTTTAATCTCGCGCCCCGGCAACTTTTCCATCTGAAGCCCGAAGGCGACATTCTCGTAGACGCTCATGTGCTCAAAGAGCGCGTAGCTCTGAAAAACCGTGTTGACCGGCCGTGCATAAGGCGGCGTCTCTCCGACGGGCTTACCGTTCAGATAAATCTCGCCCCCATCGGCCCGCTCAAACCCGGCAATCAGGCGCAGGAGCGTCGATTTGCCACAACCACTCGGTCCCAGCAGCGAAAAGAACTCACCCGCCGCGACACTGAGCGTCACCGCGTCCACGGCTAAGACCGAGCTGCCGGCAGTGCGAAAGTGCTTACTGACCGCTTTAATCTCGACGACATTCATCGGTGCCTGCGGTGTACTTGAGGAGCACGAAGGTGATGTTGTCATGGCCGAGTTCGGTGAGGGCGAGCTGGATGAGCGTGTCAGCACCGGCGGCGAGGTCGGATTGGGTTAGCAGCGGGAGTAAAGCCGTCTGCCAGGAGCGCTCGACAAGATCGCCGTCGCAGAGGCCGTCGCTACAGAGGAGCACCAGGCAGTCATCAGGAAGCACGAAAGTCTGAATCGTCGGCTGCAGTGAAGCCATCGCCACCACTCCCAGGGCCTGGGTCAGGTTGCCGCTGCCGTTGATTTGCAAAATAGCATTGCTGGTCGTGTGGGCAAGGCTTACCTCCAGATTGGCGACATCGTCATCGACCGTCAGTTGCTGGCAGCGATTTTTGTCGATGAGGTAGATGCGGCTGTCGCCGACATGAGCAATGTGCAGCATCGGCCCAGAGAGACAACAGGCGACGACGGTCGTACCCATCTGCCGGTACTGGCTGCGGCCCTGCTGCCGGTTTTTGTTGAGCAGTTGCTGGTTGGCGCGGTAGACGGCGTCGGCAAGTCCCCGGCGCAGCTGGACCGGTGTGTAAGGTTGACGGCTCAGTTGGATAAGGTCGGCCTCAAGGCTCTCAAGGGCCAGGCCGCTTGCTACTTCACCGCCCTCATGGCCGCCCATGCCGTCGCACACGATGCCGTAGCGCCCCTCGGGGTCACAGGCAAAGCAGTCTTCGTTGTTCTCGCGGCGACCGGGGTGGGTCGCGCCGTGAGCGATACTGCGGCCGGGGGAACTGCTGACGACTGCCAGCGATTCGAGCGCGTCGAGCAGGTGGTCGGCCTGGTCGATCTGGCCGGTGACGAGGTCCTCGATCAGTTTCTCCAGTTCGGGGTCCAGCGGTGAGAGTTGGCGCCAGGAACTGCCGAGGGCGGCAAGGGCCGGGGCTGAGAGGTCGGGAACTAAAAAGAAGATGCACGCCTGCCAGCCGAGCACACCGATATTTTCGAGGGACAACAGCGAGGTCGCAACCCCTTCTTGCAGGCAAGGGTCCCACAAGCGGGTGAGTTGAATGAGCCAGCCCAGTCGCTTGAGCCGCGTTGCCCGCCCCCAGGCTTTGGCAAGCGACGGCCAGGGCGAACCGTTGGCATAGAGCGGTCCACTGGCGAGCAGCACGCAGGGCTCACCCTGAGCATCGGTGATGCAGGTGTGCACCTCGGGCACCGCCCACCGAAACAAGTTAAGCCTCTGGTAAGGGTGGCAGCTATCTGGCAGGCTGGCCGGGGCCTCGGCCGGCCTACCGGGATTGCAGTCGAGGGCGACCGGCGGCGAGTCGCCGATCACCCGATAGCGCCTCCCGGAAAGCTGAGGCAACTTCTGATAATTGCCGGCAACCAGATAGTACAGAGACCTGTACATGGGCTTACTCTTCAAGTTCAAATCGGAAGCTGCATTTGTCGCCTTTGCCGAGCGAAATGGTGTCGCCCGGTTTGAGCTCGCGACGAAAGCGAGTTCCAGGCTTGATGAGTTCGCCGTTTAGAAAAGTGCCGTTTGAACTGCCGGCGTCTTCGAGGGTGAAAACACCGTCGCGGTTGTGGATTGCCGCGTGAATGCGCGAGACGACCTCAGCACCGGGCAGATGCGAGACGTCGATATCGGGTGGAATTTCTTCGTTGGGCTTGCCGACATAGATCAGGTACTGGTCGGCGGGCAGTTCGAGCCGCTCGTCGCTACCGAGGTGTACGAAGGCGGCCTGGGTGAGTTGTAGACGCGTGCCCGAGGAAGCAGCCGTGGGCGCTGGATTGGTCCTGGGGACGCTCGGCCGGGGCGGTGGGGTGTTGGCGGCCGGGGCGGGAGCGGTGGGCCGAGGTGGCGGGCTTTCCATGGCTTTTTCCGGGATGAAAGGGTCAATAGCGGCCGCAATGGGCGGCGCGGGTTGGGCTTGCGGTGTGGGGCTTGGGGCTGGGGCTGGAACCGGGACTGGCAGTGGGACACTTGCGGCCGGTTGCCGGTCCGGTGCCGGGACAGCCGGTGGCGGGTTTGGTGGTGGGACAGCGGTCGGTGGCGGGGGCACAGCAGCCGCTTCTAGAACGGGGAGCGGGACTGGTGGCTCGATTGCCGGGGTCGCAGCGGCGGACACACTGGCTGTTACCCGGACCGGAGCGGGTCGTTCGAGTTCGACGCCGCATTCCCCGCAGTACTGGGAGGGTAGCGGATTGAAGCTGCCGCACTCGATGCAGACGATTGCGATGACAGCCTGGCACTCCTGGCACTCCGTGGCGGTATCGGGATTGATGTGCTGGCACTGAAAACAGGTGATGGCCATAGTCTACTGGGTAGGAGGAGGGGCGGGAATCAGTTGCGGGACCGTGGTCGGTGCCGGTTCTGCCTTCAGCTTCGCAGCACCGGCGGGTTTCGCCTTGGCAGCCCCGGCGGGCTTCGCTTTTGGAGCAGCCCCGGCGGGTGGAGGCGGCGGGACCACCGGCTCGGGCGGGGTCGGATCGAACGTCTCGATGACAAAGCCTTTTTTGACCTCGCCCGCTTTATTACCGGCTTTGAGGGTGATGAAGATGGTCGTCACTTTCGTAAAAGGCGGCAACGAGAGCGAACCGTTCGCATCAACGGTACCGTAATTTTCAAGTTCGACTGTCACCCCCTGCCCTTCGACGCGCCAGTTGAGCTTGACTTTATCACCGGCCTCTTTGCCTATCTTGATCTTGAGCGGAATATTGGCAGGTGCACTCTGGCCGTTGAGGGTGAAGCTCGAAATGCGCGGCTTGAGAATTTCCTCGACTTTTTTAACGGGTTTCGGTTTCGGGACAATATCGATGATGTCGGTCTGCTGCAGGGCAGTCGGGGCATCTTCTTCGCGCTGGCTCAACTTCATCTCGAAGACGTACTTGCCGGCTTTGCGGGCGTCGGTCTTTACAAAGGCGCAACTGAGCAGGTTCTCGACGAGCTGGCACTTGCCTTTCAATCCCGCCGGCAGATCCTGAACGCCTTGAATTTTTTTGGGGAAGACAAACTGCATGGGCTTACTGACCGGTTCACCGTTGCCGCTGCGGCTGGCGATTTCGATTTTGCGCGCCTGCTCGGGGTTGCGGATCTGCCAGTTGAGGCTGATGCGGTCGCCGCTCGCTTCAAAATAGCGAATCGCATCGGGCTGAAAACTTTCAATCTTGGCCGGGTCGGGTGTCCGGAAATAAAAGAACCAGACAACATACCCGAGGCCAAGCAAAATAGCGACGAGCACCAGTACAAAGATGGCGAGTTGCCACCAGGGGCGGGCCAGCCATTCGAGCGTGCCCCTCGGAAGGTCCTTTGGCAGCGGCAACTGCTTGGTGTCTTCGAGCCCGAGCCGGAAGTTGAGCATCAGACTGTCGCCGTAGAGCGGCTGCTGCCACTTGTTTTTGGGTTTGACCGTGAGGTCCACGCTCACCTGGCGGCTCGGCAGGATGCGCACTTTGGGAGGGTCGCATTCGTACTCGCAGTATTCATCTTCATCGGCGCTCTGGGCTTTTACTTCGAGTTCGCGGATGACGTTACCTGCGTTGGTGAGCTTGACCTCGTAGCGGCCGGGGCTGCGGGTCACTTTACCGAGGCGCGTCTCCATCTCGACTTTCAGCATATGCAGGGGCGGGATCTGCACGTACACCAGGTCCAACAGCACCAGGTCGGGGGTATTGGCCGAGTAGACGCGCAGGGTGGGTGTGTAGTTGCCCGCAAGCGTGTCGGCGGGCGGCTGAAAGAGCAGGATAATCTGTCCCTTGGTACCGGGGTTGAGGTCAAGCCCCTCAGCCGCATCGACCAGGCCCGGCCCGTTCAGGTTGGGGGCCTGATAGCGCACCGAATACCAGCTCTCTTCGAGGTCGGGGCAGGTGAGCCGGAAGCGATCGACCCGGTCTGAGCGGTTGTGGACCTGGATTTGAATGGCCTGTCCCTGACCCGGTTTCAGTACAAGGGGCTTGGCGGGCGAGGTTTGCGGCGCGAGGGCAAAAGTCGGGTCGCTGACGCGCACTGCCTGCTGGTCGCGGGGCATCAGTTGCAGCTGCCGGGGGCGCTGCATGGGCGTGTCTTCCGGGTAGTGCTCGGGGGCATCGACCACGATCACGTAGTCGTAAACGCCCGGAAAAGCCTGGACCGGCACCTGGAAGCGGAAGGCGACCTCGGTACTCTGCTTGGGGTCGAGAGCGAGGCGTTGCCGGGGTGAATCGCACCAGGCGCGCAGATCGCGCGAGGAATCATCGATAAAAATATCGATGACTGCGCTCTGGTCTCCCTGGTTGCTGACGGTGATAAAAAGCTCAATCAGCGAGCCCGGCGTCGAGACCTGTGCCCCCGGCGGGTTCATGATCAACGTCAGCGGACTTGGCCTGGTCTGCATCACTTGGGCTCTACCCGTCTCATCGTTACTTTATAGTCATCTCCGCCGCTGACCCCAATGATGCCGAGACGGTCGCGGCTCAAATCAACACTATTGATCTTGAGCGGATGTTCGCCCACCACCCGACCGTCTACCGAGGTCGAGTCGCGCTTGCCCTGAGCGGTCAGTTTCCAGAGGATTACCCGGTGGTCGTCGCCGCCGCTAATCAGCGTGCGGCCGTCGGCGCTGAAGGCAATCGAGCGCACCGCGTAGCTACCGTGGGCCTTCCAGGCGTCGAGCACCGGACATTCGACATCGACCGGCACGTCGAGAGCAACCGGCTCCGGGACGGTAACTGTTTTAACGGACGCCGTGGAGGCGGTGCTCGCAGTCGGTGTCGAGGCAGCAGTCGGCTCCGGCTCAAGCAGTAGCGGCAAAGCCGGTTTCTCTTTGCACTTGGAGATGTCCCAGGTGATGATGTTGCCCTGGGAATCGGCGGTGGCCAATAGTGTCGGTGCCTGGGAAGCGAGGGCCAGCCCCCAAATGACGTCGTTTTGTCCGCCCCGAGGGGTCAGGCGGCGCGGGCGGGTGTCCGGTTTATCGAGGTCCCAGAGGATCAGGCGGTTGAAGCGGCCGGCACTGATGAGCGTGCGCTCGTCACCGCTCAGTTCGAGGGACTGCACGGTGTAGTCAAGTTTGCGGTCGAGGCGCAGGACGCGCTTTGGCTCTTGATCGGGGGAGAGCAAGTCCCACATCAGCACCTGACCGCTACCGTGGCCGCTGAATAAGTAGCGGGAATTGGCCGTGAAGATGAGGTCGAAGACGCGGTCGTTGAGGGTGGGCTGGTAGATCAGTTCGCGCAGCTTTTCGCCCGTCGCCACGTTCCAGATCTGGACTGCTCCGTTTTCGAGGCCCGCTGCCACCTGGCTATTGTTTTTAGGCATAAAGCGCAAGGCCCTGACGGGCTTACCGGCATCGACCAGGATGCCTTCGTACTTGAGATCGTTGCCTTTGTCGATAGCCCAACTCCGGACTGTGCGGTCGTCGGACCCACTCAGGACCAGGCGGGCATCGCTGCTGACGCGTTCGGTGTTCACCAGGTCGGTGTGACCTTCCTGGCCCAATAGGCGAG
>JANNPH010000247.1:0-3307 GCA_031399965.1 Gloeobacteraceae cyanobacterium SOY_34_metabat_159
GGCGAGGGTATCGGTAATAAGGGGGATCCCAGTCACCTCCTCGCCAACGACGGTCAATCCGGCCTGGTAAGCAAGCTGGGTAAAGGCCAGTTGCAAGATAGAAGACTGGCAATGCACGCGGACCTGAGGGCCAAGAACGCAGGCCGGATAAGGCATTTTCAGCAAGACCTGAACCACATCCTGGCTAGAGCCGCTGTAAGTGCGCAAGCTTCCTCCCCGGTAGGAGACCAGAAAAATCACATCCCCAAAAAGCACATTGGACCAGTCTTTTTGAGCCCGATCACCAGGAGTCACCATCGCTTCGAGACTGATGTAATCGGCGCTGTAATTGAGCTGGCAATAGCTGCAGTGCACGGTATTCAATATCTCGGCAACGTGCAGGAAAAGGTACGCCAGTGACGGAACCAGGGGCTGTTCTGTTCCGACGAGTACCAGTCGGGTGTGCAGGATATTGGCGAGTTGCTCGGACAAGGCCGGGGCACTCAGCAGGCGATACTCGGACAGTTGTTTTTGGTACTGCAATGCATTTTCGAGTGAGACCGCGACCGTTGTGCACAACCCCTGCAAGACCTGGAGAAACTCGGCCGCCATCGGTCGCTGGCTGAAGGTGACCAGTACACCGGTCACCCTGCCTTCTACCATCAGGGGATACCCTGCAAATCCACAGATTTGATGGCGAATCGCCCACTCACGATCCTTGACCCAGGTTTCTTCGGCGAGCTGATTGCTCAAGAAAGGGATGCAATGCTGGGCGATTTTACCGACTTTGAAAGCACCCATCGGCACCCTGGAAAAAGAGCCGTCCAGCCGCGTATAGAGACCGGAAGAGGCGACGAGCTTCAGAGCGGTCCTGTCTGACTCGACAAGCCAGATCCGGGCAAAAGCGCAGTCAAATTTTTCGACCAGACCATCGGTGATGCAGCGGGCAATCGCTTCCGGCTCCAGGCAACCGCTCAGCCGCTGGGCAATTTCATTCGCCCGTTGCAGATCGAAGAGCAAACCTGTCAGATCTGATAAGCCGGGAGAATCGTATGCCATCAGATGTTTCCGGGAATGATGATGCTATTGAGACGCAACCGCACCTGGAGTGTTGTCGCTCCAGATACGGGGTTTGCTGGTGGCGGGCTTACATCTTAATGGCTGATGGCGGAAGCCTCTTCTTCTGCCGATGGCAGTTCTATCCGTCCACCCAGGTATTCGGCGAGAAACTGCTCGGCGGCGGCGTAGAACTTGAAGCGGTTCTCGGGGCGGGCAAAACCGTGGCCTTCGTCGGGGAAGACCAGGTATTCGACCACCTGACCGTTGGTGCGCATTGCTTCGACGATCTGGTCGCTTTCGGCTTGCTTGACGCGTGGGTCGTTGGCACCCTGGGCGATGAGCAGGGGCTTTTTAATCTGGTCGGCCTGGTAGAGGGGTGAGCGCGACTTGAGGAAGTCTTCTTCGGTTTCAAGGTTGCCGACGCGCTTGTCGAAAGAAGCCTTGATCGGCACCCAGTAGGGCGGAATCGAGCGGATGAGGGTGACGATATTGGAAGGACCGACAATATCGACCCCGCAGGCAAATTCGTCTGGGGTGAAGGCGAGACCGACCAAGGCCGCGTAACCGCCGTAGCTGCCGCCGTAGATTGCCACCTGTTCGGGGTCTGCATAGCCTGTCTCGATCGCCCAGCGCTTGCCGTCGATGAGGTCGTCGTGCATCCGTCCGCCCCATTCGCGGTCACCGGCATTCAAGTAGGCTTTGCCGTAGCCGGTGGAACCTCGGAAGTTAATTTGCAACACCGCGTAGCCCCGATTGGCGAGCCACTGGACTTCGGAGCTGTAGCCCCAGCGGTCGCGCGCCCAGGGGCCACCGTGCACATCGAGCACCATCGGCAGGTTCCTGGCTTCTTTACCGGGGGGCAGGGTGAGGTAGCCGTGGATGGTCATACCGTCGCGGGCGGTGTAGGACACGGGCTGCATCTTGGCGAGCTGGTAGTGCTCCAACTCCTGTCGGTTGCTGAAGAGGACGGCTGCTTTTTTGTGGACGCGGTCGTAGGTGTAGTAGTAGATCGGGCCATCGTCTACCAGGTAGGCGACGATCCAGACGGTGTCTTCGCGTGAGCGGCTGACGATATTGATGTCGCCGTCGCGCAGGGGTCGCAGGTGCTCGAAGTCTGCCTGTACTTGCGGGTCCAGGAAAGTCCATTCACTGCGGGCGCGGGTAAATTCAACGGCTTCGAGGGCGCGGGTTTTGGGGTGGGAGAGGACGCTGCTCACGTCGTACTGCGGGTCTTCGGCAATTACTTCGCGGTTGCCGGTGGCAAGGTCTACTTGCAACAGGCGGGAAGCGTTGGCATCGACGCTGCTGATGAGCCACATACCCTGGTTGTCGGGGGTGAAACCGGCTACACCGCCGAAGGTTTCATCGGCTCCCCAGCGCGTGAACACTTCCCATGCTGAATCCGCATCTTTGCGCAGGCGGATTTCGGTGCCGCCGTCGCCCAGGAGTATCGAGGCAATGCGCACCTGCAGGTCGTTGTCGGCGGTCCAGCCCGCTACATCGCCGGGGTTCTCGGTATCCACTGTGAGGGTGCCGTCGGTGAGATTGAGGCGGTAGACGTCATGAAGCTGGGGGTTGCGGACGTTCAGGCCGACTAGCAACTGGTCGGGGAAGTTGGGGTCGGCTGCTACGATCCGGGCCTGGATATTCTCGAATGGGGTGAGGTCGCGGGTGGTGCGCGTCTCGATGTCGGTCTGGTAGAGGTGCCAGTTTTCGTCGCCGTCCTGGTCCTGGATGTAGAGTACCTGGGCGCTGGACTCTTGCCAGAAGAAGCTGCGGATGCCGCGCTTGCGGTCGTTGGTGATGGCGACATCGTCATCGAGGCCGAGGGTGCGGACCCAGATATTCAGTACACCGGCGTCGGGGGCCAGGTAGGCGAGGCGCTTGCCGTCGGGGGAGATGCGCGGGGAAACTTTGTCGGGGTTGCCGAACAGGACTTTGCGCGGGATGAGGGGCGGCAGGGACTGGGTGGAGGTAGATCCGTTCGGGGTCATGGTAAATCCAATTTTGGTGACGATGGGCGCGGGCCTGTGATAGGCGCGATTTCCAGCCTGCCATAGGAAATGGGTTGTGCGTACTGGGTTATGGACTTGCGGGCTTTGTGTGGGGCGCGGTTGTTTGGTTTGTCATGGGCTTAATAGTCTGTGGATGTGGGGGACAGGGGGTTTCTACCCCCTACCCCCCACACCCCCCGCCCCCGAGCAAGGGGCGGCGTCCGCCCCCTGCACCCCCTACAAGGGGAGTCTGGTGGTGCGTCAAATGGGATTGG
>JANNPH010000030.1:0-2485 GCA_031399965.1 Gloeobacteraceae cyanobacterium SOY_34_metabat_159
TCAATCAGATCCGGCCGGCGCTCGTGTCGCTGGTCTTGCTTACTGCACTCACTGGCGTCCTCTACCCACTCGCCGTCACGGGTCTTGCCCAGGTACTTTTTCCCCGTCAGGCAAACGGCAGTCTGATCGAGTCGGGCGGCAAAGTCACAGGGTCCGAGTTAATCGGCCAGCTCTTCGATGACCCCCGGTACTTTTGGGGACGGCTCTCGGCCACAGCCCCGGCTGCCTACAACGCTGCCGCTTCCACCGGCTCCAACCTCGGCCCGACCAACCCCAAGCTGGTCGAAGCGGTGCAGGGCCGGATTGACCAGCTGCGCAAAGCGGATCCGGGCAACAACGCTCCCATCCCCGTAGACCTGATCACCGCCTCGGGCTCCGGCCTCGACCCGCACATCAGTCCGGCTGCCGCTGAGTATCAGGTGGCGCGGGTGACGCGCGCGCGCGGACTGGGCGCTCAGAAAGTGCGGGATCTCATCGCTCAGCAGACTGAGGGGCGCACGCTCGGTATCCTCGGTGAACCGCGAGTTAACGTCTTGAACTTGAACCTGGCGCTCGACGCCCTGGATAAGGGCTGAGCGCAGGCGATTCCATTATTTCGACCGACACAGAGGGTGATGAGATGACCGAGTTGTTTCAGTATGGGCTCTTTCTGGCGGTGGTCATCCTGCTGGTCAAACCGGTGGGCCTCTACCTGGCACGGGTATTCGAGGCGGAAAAGACCTGGCTCGACCCGCTGTTGCGCCCCGTGGAAAGCGGTATTTATCGGCTCGCTGGGGTGGACCCGGCTCGCGGGATGGACTGGAAGGAGTACGCGAGCAGCTTCGTGCTCTTCGGCTTTCTGGGGACCGGGTTACTGTACGGAATTTTGCGCCTGCAATTTTTGCTGCCCTGGTTTTTCCCGAAGGTGCTCACCACCCCGACCCCCGACCTGGCCATGAATACGGCTGTGAGCTTTGCTACGACCACGACCTGGCAGGCCTACGCGGGCGAGAGTACGATGAGCTACTTCAGCCAGGTCACGGGGCTCGCCGCCCAGAACTTTCTCGCCGGTGCCGCCGGACTTGCCGTGGGCATCGCCTTCATCCGTGGCTTCAGCCGGGAGGGCAACGCTGAACTGGGCAACTTCTGGGTCGATCTGGTGCGCGCCACGCTCTGGGTACTCTTACCCATCTCGATCCTGGGTAGCCTGGTCCTGGTCTGGCAGGGAGTGCCCGCCAACTTCAATCCTTACGTCGAGGCGGCGACCCTTCAGGGCGCGACTCAGCTCATTCCGCAGGGGCCTGTCGCCGTGCTCGAATTTATTAAAAATCTCGGTACCAACGGCGGCGGTTTTTTTAATGCCAACGGTGCCCACCCCTACGAGAACCCGACGCCGCTCACCAACTTCATCGAGCTATTGGCAATCGCGGTGCCGCCCGCAGCACTCACCTACACTTTCGGCAGAATGACCGGGGCGCAGCGCCAGGGTTGGACAATCTTCTGGGTGATGGCTCTCCTGTTCGTCACGGGGGTAGGAGCCTGTCAGTGGGCGGAGCAGGCTCCTAACCCGGCCCTGGCCCAGATCGATGCGGCTATCCTGCCCGGCGGCAATCTGGAGGGGAAAGAGACACGCTTCGGCGTTGGTGCCTCGGTGCTCGCGGCTATAACCACCTCTAACGGTGCAACCGGCTCTTACAACGCCATGCACGACAGTTTCAACCCCCTTGGCGGGCTGGTGCCGCTGGTGAATATGCTGTTGGGGGAAATCGTCTTCGGCGGGCTGGGTACGGGTCTATTCAGCTTCATCATGGTGGCCCTGGTCGGCCTCTTCGTCGGCTCACTGATGGTCGGCCGTGCTCCCGAGTACCTCGGCAAAAGGCTCGGGCCGGCCCAGATCAAGCTCGTCAGTTTCTATGCCGTGCTCGCCCCCACGGTCATCCTGTTGCTGACGGCTCTCGCTGTCGTGAGCGAGCCGGGTCGGGCGGGACTGACTACCAACGCTGGTGCCCACGGGTTCACAGAAATCTTCTTCGCCTACACGAGTGCGGCATCCAGCAACGGCCAAAACTTCGCGGGCCTGAGTGCCAACAGCCCCTTCTACAACATCACGATTGCTGTTGCGATGGTCGTCGGCCGCTACGGACTGGTGATCGTTGCGCTTGCCCTCGCCGGTACCCTGGCACCCCAACGCCGCCGACCAGCTACTGCCGGTACTCTGCCGACCGATACACCGCTCTTTGCACTATTGCTGACGCTCACCGTCGCAGTGCTGGGGGCGCTGAGCTATCTTCCGGCGCTGGCTGTCGGACCGCTCGTCGAACACCTGCTGGCAAGCGGTTGAGTGGTATTCGCCTTCCTGATGGTGATAGCTGCCCTTAAAAACTGAACAGTGACCCGATAGCCCTCTAACTGCGATACGCTATCCGAAACTTGCGTTTCGAGGCGTCGCATGAAGCTCAACGGCCTGGACTGGGCGGTGATCATCATCTACCTGGGCATGATCGTG
>JANNPH010000045.1:0-19885 GCA_031399965.1 Gloeobacteraceae cyanobacterium SOY_34_metabat_159
GAGCTGGTCAAGCTCCTCGACTTCGGCATCGCCAAGGTCCTGGATGCGGCCGAAGAGGGGGTGCGAGGAAACCACCTGACCGCCGGCTTCCTCGGCACTTCCCGCTACGCCTCCCCTGAGCAGTGGCTCAGCGCCCACGACCTCGACCCCCGCTCCGATATCTATAGCCTCGGTGTGATCTGCTACGAGATGCTGAGCGGCGGCAACCCCTTCGACCTGGTCCTGCAGGATACCGAGCCGCAGCCGATGCTCTGGTACGAAGGACACAAGCACACCCCACCGCGCCCCTTGCGCAGCCGGCCGGATTGCCGACACATCCCCGAGGCGCTCGACGCGATCGTGCTTCGCTGTCTTGCCAAGCAGCCGGAAGAGCGCTTTGGGACAGTGAGCGAGTTGCAGCAAAGTCTTCAGATTGTTCCCCGCCTCTAGCGGGCTCTCCTCATGGAAGTCAAGATGCAAAGACCACACCGATTGATCGCCGCAAGCTTGACACTTAGCCTCTTACCAGGGCTCACCGGAACCCTGGTTTCAGCCGGGCAGGTTCGCCCGGAGCGCTTCGCGACAGACAATCAGCCGCGAGTATTCGCCAGGGGCAAAGAGGCCGAGAAGTCGGCGCTACCCGCCACCTACACGATTCGGCTCGGAGACACGCTCTGGGGCATCTCCAGGCGCTTCAACCTGCCGCTCACAGAACTGGTAGCAACCAATCGCGACCAGATCCCCGACCCAGACTTGATCCGGGTCGGGCAGAGCCTGCGGTTGGTGGTAGAACCTGCCTCCCAACCGCAGCCGGTGGAACCTATTTCTCGCCAGCAATCGGTGGAACCTACTTCTCGCCGGCAACCGGTGGAATCTACGCCTCGCCAGAGACCGGTTGCGGTGACGACGCCCGCTCCTCGCCCTCTACCGGCGAAGCAGGTTCAACCCGTGGGGACCCGCCAACCGTACCTGCAGTCGATTAGCCCGACACAGCGACAGTCGGCGGCCCAGACGATTGCCAGGAAGCCACCGGCACCGGCACGCTCCACCAGGCCCGAGCCGGTCGAGGTAGTCGATAGCAACCGGGTGGCCATCGCCAGTTCTTTGAGCGATCTATCGAGCCAGACGCTCGCCCGGCGCAGGCGTTCGGTCCTCGGCAGTCTGCCTGCACAGAAGCTGGAGGGCAACCGCCTCGGGGCGGCCAAGCGCGGCTCCTGCGCGGCCCCCGGCCAGAAACTGGTCGCCTTGCTTCCCGAGACCAACCTGGGCCAGACGGTCTCTGACCAACCCACCTTCTTCTGGCTGATGCCGGAATTAAAACCGGAGTGGCAGAATCGCCCGCTGCAGAGCCGCTTTCAGATCAATGCCGTCGAGAGTGGCGGTACCGACATCGACCCGCCCCTCTACGAAGCCGAGTTCGAGAGCGGCCCCCCCGGCATTGCGAGCCTCACCGTTCAAAAACCAATTCCTGCCGGTCAGAACCTGCGCTGGACCCTCAAAATTATCTGCGACCCCGAGGACTCAGACGGCAACGAGTACGTCAAGGGCTGGATCCGCCGGGTCGAACCTTCTGCGGCTCTCTCTGCTGAGCTTGAGAAAGCAAAGCTGGTCGATTATCCATCCATCTATGCAAAGGCCGGGCTCTGGTTCGACGCCCTGCGCTACCTCTCGGCGATGCGCCGCAAAGTCGGAGACGAAGCGCTCGGTGACGACTGGGAAGCACTCCTCAAGCAGGTGCAACTGGGCGAGTTCGCGGGCAAGCCACTTGCCTGCCGACAATCTCCAGGGACCGATAGCTGCACTGCCGTCCGCAAGTGAGGTGCGGGCCTGGGTGTAAAAAATCTCAACTTCTTTCGGGAGCAAATTCGATGAATATAAGACGGTAGCCAGGTACACAATCTGGGATTGGTACCTGATGCGAGCAATCCACCTTCCTTCCCAGTCTTTCCTGTTGGAAATTTGAGGCAAAGGCGCTTCGCATCTCAGTTCCCGAGCGCCACGTTTTCTTGCCCATGACTCTGGATACCCACCGATGAAAGTACGCTTCAGCCTGCCGTTCTCGCTCGCCCTCGCCGCCACCTTGAGTCTGGAATCGGCAGTATCGGCTCAGCAGGCCACCATCCGGCCGACCACCGACGGCACTGGAACTGTGGTGACGACCACGGGCAACAGCTTCAACATCACCGGCGGCACGACCTCCAGTAGCGGCAGCAACCTCTTTCATAGTTTCAGCGACTTTGGACTCGCAGCCGGTCAGACCGCCAATTTTCAGAGCTTCGCCAACGTTCAAAATGTCTTAGGTCGAGTCACGGGCGGCAACGCTTCTTTTATCAATGGCCTGATCCAGTTGAGTGGCAGTCAGGCCAACCTCTTTCTGGTCAACCCGGCCGGTATGGTCTTCGGTCCGAATGCAAGCCTGAACGTGCCTGCCGCCTTTACGGCAACCACCGCCAACGGCGTCGCCTTCGGCGACCGTTGGTTCAATGCGTTTGGCCCAAATGACTACGCCGCCCTCAACGGCAACCCCGGCGTCCTTGGCTTTTCGATGTCGCGCCCCGGCGCCATCATCAACGCCGGAAACCTCGCGGTCGGTCCTGGTCAGGCACTCTCCCTCATCGGCGGCACGGTGCTCAGTACCGGCACCCTGGGCGGCGGCCAGGTCACCGTCGCGGCCGTACCGGGTGGACGCTTCGTGCGCCTCGGCCAGCCGGGTAGCCCGCTCAGTATCGAAGTGCCGGTGCATGGCAGCGCACTACCGGCTGACTGGAACCTGCCTATCTACGCGCTCTCCGAATTGCTGACCGGGACCGATGCGGGTCTCACGGCAGAAGATGGCACCGTCCGGCTCGCAGGTTCGCAACTGACGGTCGAGGCCGGGGATATCAGTGTCCGGCAACTCGACGCCGAGAGCGCCTACCTCTCGGCTACCCGGAATGCCACTTTGCTCGAAAGCCAGCTACGTACCGCCAAGGACCTGACGCTCCGTGGCGAGAGCACTGTTACCCTGCGCGACAGCACGGCTCGCTCACTCTTGATCGCTGCCTCAGAAAACCTGACCATCGAGGGCGGCAGCATCGACATCTTTGCTCTTAACCAGCCGACCAGCCTCCTGTTTGCCGGGAAGAACCTGACCCTGCGCGCCCCGAACCCGGTGGGTGGAGACGCCTACTACTTCAGCGGCGAAAATTTTCGAGTCGAGCAGCCGGACGGCAGTCCAGGAGATCTTTTCAGTCCTCGCGACCCGGTCATTCGCAGCGCGGGCGATGTCACGATCAACGACTACACCGGCGGCTCCCTGCACATCTTTGCAGCCGGTAGCGTCAGCATCGGCAACGTCACCATCGCCGACCCCGATACGACAAATTTTTTCGATGGCAGTGTGACCCTCTCAGATGGCTCAGCCATCGTAATCAGCGGCAGTACCCGCCCGACGCTCGATATCCGGGCCGGGACTACAGACTTTAATCCGCCCGGAAGCGCAGGCACTGTTCCTGGATTGGTGATCGGCAATGCCGCCACGGGTGCGAGCATCATCACCGGCGACATCGCCGTCGGCAACGAGGCGACCGGCGGCACCATTTTTCTCACCAACCAGTACGCCCCGAGAACCACAACCGGCAACACTGCGATTGTCACGGGCTCGATTCGCGGCAGTACCCAACCGGGAATGCAATCAGGATTGCTCGGTTCGGGCACCGATTCGGCGAGCCAGGTCGTCATCGACGCCCGCAGCACCGCTTCAGTCAGCTTCATCAATACTTCTTCAGCCTTCGGACCGACAGCGGATGCGGGAGCCATCACCATTTTTGCAAACGGCGATGTCACGCTCAGGTCGGGTCAGCAATTTGCTAGTAGCCCCAGTTCTGTGTTCTCACTCGCAGCCCAGGTCAATACCAACTCGACCACGTCCGGCAGAAACAGTGCAAACGTAAACCTGCTCACCAGAACCGGCAACCTCAACATCGCAAGCGGCATCACCGGCAACAACATCGTGCTCAATAGTCCGGGCACAACCCAGCTTTCCGGAGCCGTCAATGCGAGCACGCTCACTACGAATGCCGGTGGCACCACGGTGCTCGGTGCCAGCGTAACGACCACGGGCAATCAGGTTTACAACGACGCGGTGCGCCTTGCAAAGGATGTCGTAATCGGTGCCTCGAACGTTAGTTTTGCGGGCGCAGTCGATTCAGATGCCCCGGCAACACCCCGCGCCCTGACGGTAAACGCCGCTGGCAGTGTCATTTTTAGAGGTGCTATCGGTGGCGTCCAGCCACTTGCAAGCCTGAATGTGAATGCTGCAGGGGTGGAACTCGGCAACATCGGTACAGCCACCAGTGCCGGCGTGCTGGGCGATACGACGGTCACCGCCAACGGAACGGCGTCGGTCCTCGCCTTTAACGGCATCACTTACAACGCAAACCGCCAGAGCTACGACGCCGCCAACCTCAATGTCCAGGGCGGCAGTACGCTATTCACTTCCTCCGGCGACGACATCCGCTTTCTCAGAGGCGTCCTCGGTCTTTCTGTACCCGCGAGTGCCGACCTGACCGTCGCAACGGCCGGCGGCAACATTGTGATCGAAGGCCCGGTGCGCCTACTTGAACAGTCGTCCGGCCCCGGTGGCGGACCATTGATTCGCAGCGGTTTTACCGGCAACACCCTTGCCCGCAACGACGACGGCTCTTCGCCACGGACCAATATCGGCTTTGCCATCAACTTCTTCGGACTCGATTACGAGCAAGTCTTCGTCAACAACAACGGCAACCTGACCTTCGATTCCGCCCTCTCGACCTTTACACCCTTCGGTCTACAAAATGAGCTCGGCACGCGGATTATCGCTGCCTACTTCGCGGACGTCGATACGCGCAATCCGCAGTCGGGCGTCGTGACCTACGGCCAGGGACAGGTCAACGGCAGATCGGCCTTCGGCGTCAACTGGCCGGGTGTCGGCTATTTCAGCAACAACGTCGATAAGACCAATAATTTTCAACTGGTCCTGGTCAATCGCGGCGACACCGGGGTCGGCAACTTCGATATCGAATTCAACTACAGCCGTATCCAGTGGGAAACAGGCGACCTGAGCGGCGGCACAGCAGGTCTGGGAGGCAGTTCGGCGCGCGCAGGCTTCTCCAACGGCACCGGCAATCCGGGAACGTTCTTTGAACTGCCGGGTTCCGGGGTAAGAGGCGCTTTTCTCGACAGCAACAGTACAACCGGACTCATCAACACCACCAACGTCGTCGGTGCTCCCCTCGGTCGCTTCCAGTTCGCTGTGCGCAACGGCACGACGACGACGGGCCTGCCGCCGAATCTGACCCTGAACGCCGGGAGCGGTACTGTCACAGCCAACGGGGCCATCGGTACGAGCGCATTGCCACTTGGCAACGTCCGCATCGTAGACGCTTCTAACGCTTCGCTTGGCCCAATTAATGCTGCAAGCCTGAATGTCGGTACCGGCACCAGCACGACCAGCAGCCTGACGGCAGTCTTGAACGGCGATGTGACGACAGCGGGCGCACAGACTTACAACAGCCGACTGCAAATCGCGAACAATCTGGCGCTCACAACGGGTAACGCCCCGGTACTGCTGGGCGGCAACGTCGAGAGCTCCAACCGCAGTAACCTGAGCGTGAACACCGGCACCGGCAACATCACGGCCGGACTCCTGACCGGGCTCGGGGCGGTCGCTATCAATAGCAGTGGTACTGCGAGCTTGAACGGCAACATCGAAGCTACGACTGTCGTCACGGACGCACCCGGTACGACTGTGATCAGGGGCAACGTCACCACATCAGGTAATCAGACCTACAACGACCCGATTGATATAGCGAACAACAACGCTGTGCTAACCGTGGTGAACAGCAATATCATCTTCACAACCCTCACACCGGGCACGGTTACCTTCACAGCCTCCACAGGCCCGATCTTCTTTCGGGAAGCGATCCAGCTTATGTTTAGCAGCCTGCGCGTCGCCGGGGCTTCGACGATCACCACCGGCAACATCACCGGCACCGGCGCAGTCAACCTGGCTGCTACTGGTGACATCACGACCGGCAACATTGCCACGAGCGGTAGCGAGATCACCCTCACGACGGGTGGGGTACTCACCTCCGGCACGATTAGTTCGCTCACGACATCCGGCAGTGGAGCACCGATTACGATCACCCACCAGGGCGTGCAGTTCACAGTCAATGCCCCGGCGAGCAGCACCCCGGCGAGCAGCTCGGGCACGATCACAAGCAGCACAGCGAACGCGATCCAGAGCGGACAATTTACCGGCGTCTACACCCAGGGCAACATCCAGATCATTGGTCCGGGTGGAGGCCCCATCATTCCGCCGCCTCCCGACCCCATCATTCCGCCGCCCAGCCCCATCATTCCGCCTCCCGGACCGGTCATTCCGCCTCCTGACCCCATCATTCCGCCGCCTGGACCGGTCATTCCGCCGCCTGAAAACGATGACATGGGTAGCCCGGTACAGGGCACCAATGGTGGCACCTTCGACCCGACAACCATCCCCAGCAACATCGCTCCCCAGTTACCGCCGTTGCTCAATGTGTCGCTGCCCCTGACCGGCACGAATGTAAGCGACTTCCAGAGTTACTTCGGTACGCAGTTCAACTACCAGGCGCTCTCGACCGCCGAACTGCAGGACGAACTGCGCAAAATTGGGCAGGCGTCCGGTAAGCAACTGGCAATTATCAGTGTCGATATCGCGGCCAATGTGCTCACCCTCACCACCCCCGATAACCGTACCGTGGTCACCATTCCGCTGAGTGTGAGCAGCAACGCTCTACGCGAGCGGGCCAACGACCTGCGCCGGGAAGTAGCCGACCCCGCCAACGTCACCTCCAACCGTTACTTGAGCGCCGCTCGTCAACTCTACAGCTGGCTTATCGCACCACTGGAGGCAGACCTCACTGCTCAGAAAATTGACACCCTCATCTTTCAGCTCGATGCCGGTCTGCGCCTTTTACCGCTCGCCGCTCTCAACGACGGACAGCGGTTCTTGATCGAGAAGTACGCACTGAGCCTGATCCCGAGTGTCAACTTGATCAACCTCGAATACGCCCCGGACCGGGTGCGGCAGTCGCGGGTCCTGGCGATGGGCGCATCGACCTTTAAAGATGACGTGGCGCTACCGGCCGTACCGGCCGAGCTGCAATCGGTCACCAGAGAAGCCGGGGGTTCTGTATTCCTCAACAAGGACTTTACCATCGGCAACCTCAAAGCCCAATCCACCCGCTTCGGGATCGTGCACCTCGCGACCCACGCCGATTTCAATCGCGGCTCCGCCCAAAATTCCTATATCAAGCTCGACGACAGCCGCCTGGGGCTCGACCAGTTGCGCGAACTCGGCTGGAACAAACAAAACATCGAGCTTCTGGTGCTGAGTGCCTGCCGGACGGCCTTCGGCGACAACAATACTGAACTGGGTTTCGCCGGGCTGGCTATCGGTGCCGGGGTGAAGACGGCAGTCGCCACCCTCTGGCGCTCTTCTGACGTCGGCACTTTCGCCCTGATGACCGAGTTTTACGAGGCTCTAAAAACCGCCGCCATCAAAGCTGACGCCCTGCGCACCGCCCAACTCGCCATGCTGCGCGGCGAAGTCCGGGTCGAAGGCGGCCGGTTGCGCACCCCAAAGCAAAACATCGCGCTCCCGTCCGACCTCAAAGACCTCGGCGAAGTCCGACTGAGCCATCCCTACTACTGGTCGGGTTTCACGATGATCGGCAGTCCCTGGTAAATCCACACACCAACCCAGATGACCACACAGCATTGGCGACCCATTCTCCCCATCCTCCTGCTCGGCTTGTTCGCCCAGGCGGTTCAAGCCCAGACCCCGCCGGCCGCTCCGCCGGTGGTGCCCAGTTCTCCCCAATCCGACCCCAACAAAGACCGTTTCCCGCAACCGGCACCGGCACCGACGCCGCTTCCCGCGACCCCGCCCCAGGGACTGCCCACCCCTCCACCGCAAGAAAGTGTGCCGCCCGGCCCCGCGACCATCAGCGTCCAGCGGGTAGAAGTGACCGGCAGCACCATCTTCAGTGCCGAAACACTCACTGCCCTCACCCGACCTGCAGAAGGTAAGACCCTCACCCGCGAACTGCTGATCAATAGCACCGTCATTCCGATTACCAAGCTCTACCTCGACCGGGGCTTCCTCACCTCAAGAGCCGAACTGAGCAGCACCGAGGGCGGGGTAGTGCGCATCCGGGTAATCGAGGCAACGATTTCGCGGGTTGAGGTGGAAGGCACCGAGCGGCTCAACCCCGACTACGTGCGCAGCCGCGTGCAGATCGGGTTGGGCACACCGCTCAACACGGCCCGACTCGAAAACCAGTTGCGTCTACTGCGCACCGACCCGCAGTTCGCCAACGTCGAGGCGACCCTCCGGCGTGGAGCAGACCCGGCAAGCAGCATCTTGATCGTGCGCGTCACCGAATCGCGGCCTTTCAACACCAGCTTCAGCATCGACAACTACTCGCCCCCGGCCGTCGGCTCAGAGCGCGGCATCGCCTCACTGCTCTACCGCAACCCGACCGGCATCGGCGACGAGGTCTCTTTTGGCTACTCGGCCTCGACTGGAGCCAGCAACATCTACGACTTCAATTACCGCGCTCCCCTCAACCCGATGGACGGTACCCTCGGTCTGCGGGTCGCCGCGACCAACATCAAAGTCACCGAACCCGGTCTTGCCTCCTCCGGTATTCGCGGCACCTCCGAACTCTACGAACTGAGCTACCGGCAGCCGCTCTTTCGTAACCTCTCCGAGGAATTTGCCCTCTCTCTCAGCTTTTCCCACCAGAACGGTCAGACTTTCGTCTTCACCGACACCCCCTTTCCGTTTGGCATTGGCCCGGACGCTAACGGGGTCAGTCGCGTGAGCGTCATCAAGTTTGGTCAGGACTATCTGAGTCGGGACGAACTTGGGGCCTGGTCTGTGCGCTCGCAGTTCAACTTCGGTACAGGCCTATTTGGGGCAACGGTAAACGACAACCCGACCCCCGACAGCCTGTTTGTGAGCTGGCTCGGCCAGTTCTCGCGGCTGCAGCTACTGGGTGACGGCAACTTGCTCATCTTCCAGGGCGAGCTGCAACTGTCCTTCGACCCGCTGCTACCGGCCCAACAGTTTGTCCTGGGCGGTGTGCAATCGGTGCGCGGCTACCGGCAAAATATCCGCATCGGCGACAACGGCCTCCGGCTCTCGGTGGAAGGCCGCATCCCGGTGCTCAGGAACGAAGCCGGGCTCCCGGTACTACAGCTGGCTCCTTTTATCGAAGGCGGCGGCATCTGGAACGTCGATGGCAATCCGAACATCCTGCCTGACCGGCGCTTCCTGGCGACAGCTGGACTGGGCGTCCTCTTTGAGCCGCTTCCCGGCTTCAACTTGCGCCTCGACTACGGGGTGCCTTTTGTCTTCCTGCCCGACCGGGGCAGCAACCTGCAGGACAACGGCTTCTACTTCAGCCTGGGCTACAGGCCTTAGCGTCGGACCGCACCCATGCGCTCCAGCAAGTAGAATGTGATGATTTCCTTCGAGTAAGTACTTACAGGTGCCTGTGAGAGCTTTCAACTGGGATGCAAATAATGACACACCCTTCTCCCAGACGATTTGAACGGCTTGCTCAATTAGATGAGCTGATCCGTAGTAAGCGAGCACCTTCTGTGTCTTGCCTGGCTAAGGCTTTGGAAAAATCCCATCGGACCATCAACAATGACATAGATTTTCTGCGTGACCGCCTAGGAGCTCCCCTCGAGTACAACCACAAACAAGGCTGGCATTATCTCGATCCTGAATGGCGACTGACACTCGTTCCTTTGACCCAGGGTGAACTGTTTGCCCTTGTGCTGGGTAGCCGAATGCTCGAAGCGGCTGCCGGTGGTGCTTACTCACAAGAATTACAATCTGCCATCGACCAGTTGGTACGCAGGATGCCTGAGCAGACCTGGGTGGACTTACAGGCGATTATCGAAGAACGTATCCAGTTCGGTGCGGGTGCTCTGGTAGATCTTAATCCGGACTACTTGAGAATCCTCATGGAGGCCAGCCGCAATCAAGCCACGGTCGAAATGACCTACTACACAGCCTCCCGAAACGCGGTCTCGATCAGGCGGCTCGATCCATATGTCCTGTACATTTACCGGGGCACCAATCCTTACATCATCGGTTACTGCCACCAGCGAGCTGCCATCCTCTACTTCCGGGTGGACAGAATCCGGTCTTTACGCACAACAGGAGAATTTTTCACCCGTGATCCAAACTTTAATGCACGCAGCTATCTACAGAGCGTGTTTCAGGTTGAGGCGGGGGACAAGCCTGTGGAGGTCATGATCCACTTCGCGGCCAAGGTCGCACCCTACATCCGAGAAAGGCGCTGGCACCAGTCTCAAAAAATTATCGAGCATGAGGATCAGTCCTTGAGCTTACAAATGACTGTGCCTGGTCTTGCAGAAATCAAGCGCTGGGTGATGAGCTATGGAGCAGATGCAACTATCAAGCAGCCCCCAGAATTGGTAGAGATGATCTGCGTCGAGCTGGAACGCATGCAGTCGAGCTATGCGTTTCTTCTTAAACGGGATGACCCTCATGCAACTACGTGAATACTGAGTGCCTACATTTCCGCAATCAGTATAAAAAGAACCCCCACTTGAGTGAGGAAAGCTGGGCAACTAAAAACGTCTATCAACGATCACTGTGGCTCACCCCCATGGCAATGAGGACCAAGCCAACATAGCCAATAATTTTGCTGGCGAGTTGCTGGCCTATAGCAAAGCTTTGTTGAAGCAACTTCTAAAGCTCACTATTAACGAACACTGCTTGCTAGAAAAGACATTTGCTGATACAAATAAAAAGAGGAGCTGGTAACTCCTCTTTAGTTGGATTGGGCCTCGGGGGTTCCTGCCACAGACTTATACCCTGAAAGCGACGGGTTCGACTCCCGTGAGGTCCAAATCTACTTTTTATGAAGGAGCTAATTCTGTAAGGCATAACTCCCAGCGAGCACCATTGTGGCACATCACTGTACCGCACAACTGGTCTGCATCAGTTGATCAAGCATTTTAACCCCAGATGATTTTCAGTCTATGCAGCGTTTTTGCATAGGTCGTTTTAGAGAATCTATTTGAGAGAACGAAGTGTTAGAGAAAGTTAAAAGGGGTAGAAGTTGGACGAGAAGTTTTGGGCCAAAACAGGAAAAGGCAAATTCCGTGCTGAAGGGTCGCCGGAATATCACCCGGTCATCTGCCATCTAGCAGACACTGCCGCCGTCGCTATGGAGATTGTCAGGTCGTACCTCAGTCCAGCCGCAGTTTCAATTTTGGAAGCTGGCCTGGGTGTTAGAGGGGAGGCTCTCGTCAGGTGCTGCGGTTTTTTAGCCGGTTGTCATGATCTGGGCAAAATTAGTCCGGCCTTCCAGTTTCAAGTCAGCGAAGTCGGGAAAGCACTGGTAGGTGAAGACATCTGCAACGCATGGCTTAAGCGGCCTGACTCCAGGCAGAAGACCCCTCACGGCACGGTGACCGCTGCAACCTTACCTGAGTTTTTGCTTGAGTTAGGTGTTGCAAAAAGGCTAGCCAATCAGTTAGCGAGAATCGTCGGTGGTCACCACGGTTTTTTCCCGAGTTCACAAGATGTGCAAAGTGCAAGCCTGGACAATATGGGGCGAGGACCTTGGAAAAAATTCCGCCAGGATATCTATGAGCAGCTGCGCGGTTACGTCGGGCTTACTAAGAATGACCTGCCCACTTGCTGCAACAACGCAGGTGTCATGCTTTTGGCCGGCTTGACCACGGTCTCAGATTGGATTGCCTCAAATGCAGACGCAAAAGCAGGTTTTCCCTATGCCAACGACACGCCTTTCGCGGAGTACGCGCTCTCCCTCCCCGCTAAAGCGAAGAATGCACTGTCAGGTGTGGGATGGACGCGCCCCCCTGCCGGTGAGGTGCTGACGTTCGGTGAACTGTTTCCTGATATCCATGAGCTACGAGAGCTTCAGAAACATGCCGTTGAAATTGCCCCAAAATTAGTCCCTCCCTGTCTGGTGCTTGTTGAAGCTTCGATGGGCGAGGGGAAAACTGAAGCAGCGCTCTACCTGGCAGATTACTTGCAGCACCAATCATCTGCGGGAGGTTTTTATCTCGGATTGCCTACTCAGGCAACCAGCAATGCGATGTGGAAGCGTGTGCGGAAGTTTCTGAGACAAAGATATCCCGAAAATGTTGTGAATTTGACCCTCAGCCACTCGGCAGCAACGTTAAAGGTGGATTATCTGCAATCCGTCTGCCGTCTAGATCAGGTCTATGACCGGGAAGATAAAGTGATTGCCGGTGAATGGCACACTGCGCGCAAGCGTACTCTCCTCAGCCCTTACGGCGTGGGCACCTTGGACCAGGGGTTGATGGGAGCAGTGCGGTCACGACATCAGTTTGTCAGACTATTCGGCCTAGCCGGCCGGGTAGTCATACTGGATGAGATCCATGCATACGACCTTTACACCAGCACTTTGCTTGAGCGGTTCCTGGAGTGGCTTGCTTTACTCGGGTCACCGGTAGTGGCTTTATCCGCCACTTTGCCAAGGGGGACCAGACAGGCACTGGTCAATGCTTACGCCAAAGGTTGCGGTCTTCAACCACAAGAACTGCCTTCTGAGAGCTATCCCCGCATCACGACATTTCCGCCGGCAGGCGATATGGTGCAGACATTTGAGGCGTCTGACCATGTGCAGCGCTCGCTTGAAATCCGGTGGATAGATGATCAAGTGTGGGCATCTGAACTGCAGCGAAGGTTAACCGGTGGTGGCTGTGTAGCTGTCATTTGTTCGACGGTTAATCGTGCACAGGCCGTTTACAGCCGTCTGAAGGACTTATTCGCGGCTGACGAGTTGGGGCTGTTTCACGGACGCTTTCTATTTATCGACAGGGAGAGAATCGAAAACGATTGCCTGCAAAAATTTGGCCGGGAGGGGGAGCGACCTCATCGTTACGTACTCGTTGCAACCCAGGTCATCGAACAGAGCTTAGACGTCGATTTCGATTTGCTCATCAGCGACATGGCACCAGTTGATCTTTTGTTGCAGCGCTCTGGTCGCCTGCATCGCCATAGTCGTACCCGTCCTGAGCAACTTCAGCAGCCCACTCTCTGGCTCGTCAGTCCAATCGTAAGTACAGATGAAAAAGTGAATTTTTCAGACAGCGGATATATTTACGATCGACATATTTTGCTCAGAACCTGGCTGACGCTTAGAAATGCCTTGAGCATCATGCTGCCTGAAGAAACAGACTCAGTCATCGAATCGGTGTATAACCTTACCGCACCAATTGCCCAAAGCCTCGAAACTGTTCACGCCGAGGACTGGAAGCAGTCTTTAGAAGATTATTGTTTAGATTGTGACAAACGCAAGACATGCGCCGAAAAAGTGCAATTACCCCCAGCTAGAGTCGCAAATGAGCCCTACCAGTTTACTTATCAAGGTGAGGAGGATAGTGAACAAGCCATTGCAAGAGTAACTCGCCTGGGAAGACCGTCCATTACAACTATTTTTCTCAAGCAGATGGGGTCCAAGCATGTCTTTCCCGGAACTGAACAGACCGTTGATCTCAACGTAAATCCTGATCTGGAGCAAATTAGAGCACTGCTTTCATACAGCACTCGCATCTCAAAGCGGGGACTTTTTGAAAAACTATTGGAGCATAAAAATACAAAGTCATGGACTTCAGCACTGCTGCGAAATTGCTGCTACGTAGTGCTCGACTCACAAAACTCGGTTTGTGTAGGTCCCTGGAAGCTGCTTGCAGACGACGAGTTGGGGATTGTGATTCAGAAAGTGTGAGTTATCCAGCAAAATCTTTAGGAAGGAGAAGAGATGTCGTTCAACTTGACAGAAGAATCCTGGATTCCAGTAGTGACTCATGAATGGAAGCGCGAAGAGATTTCCCTTGTCGAATTATTCAAAAGCTGGGGTTCGCTACGCTCAATCCAGGCAGAGAATCCACCAACAACACTGGCTCTTTACCGCTTCCTGCTCACGATTCTGCACAGATCTTATCAAGGTCCAAATGACGTTGCACATTGGGAGGAAATTCAAAATGACAGTGGAGAGCGAGTGTTAACTTACCTGAAAGAAGCCGCTGAATGCTTTGACCTTTTGCATCCTGAGCAACCCTTTATGCAGGACAAAGCGCTTGCTGACGTCAAGCCGGTTTCAATCTACATCGTCCACACGATGAGCACTTCTCAAGTCTTTTCTCATGAGCACGAATGGAGCGGCTACAGCATTACTTCTGCAGAAGCGGCTCGCATGCTCGTGCGACTACAATTCGTCGATGTGACAAGCCTGAGAGCTTTTTACCCACCGCAATCACAGGGAAATCGTTCTGCTGTTAACACTCCCACGATTAACAGTGCAGTTATTTTTCTGCAAGGAAGTTCTTTGAAAAACAGTTTGCTTCTAAATCTAATGCAATATAGTCCTGAGAAAGAGATTCCAAAAAAAGTCTCAGGTTCGGATTTGCCAGCCTGGGAGACAGGATACTCAGGCAAGCCGAAAAAGCAAATACCTTCAGGGTACATTAACTATCTGTCTTACCCATGGCGTCGATTATATTTATTTCGAGCAGGTGAAAAATTTAGCCAGATTGCCATTACGATGGGAAATTCTTTGCCTGAGCAAATATCAGCTCAACAATGGGAATGTGCAATCGCCTATCAAGATGAGAAGCCTGTCCGGCTATCCCTGGAACGACAGCTTTGGAGGGATTCTCATAGCTTTCTGTTGTCTTCAGACAAAAACTGTCGTCCTCGAATTATTGATTGGCTGGCAGATCTGCGTGAAGAAGATTTAGTTGCGGACGATATTCACCTTCAAGTATTTGGTATGTGCGCAGACAAAGCTAAACCCCTTGGGTGGAGCGTTGAGCTGTTTTCTGTTCCCACAGTCTACATAAAAGATAGAGAATTAGCGGGACTACTTAAACTTGCAGTAACTACGGCTGAAGAACATCGGCAGGTCTTTCGCTCTTTTCGCGGTAGTCCTTACCAGGTATTGGCTGAGGTTCTTAAATATAACGAGGTTGCGGACTTGGCCAGTAGTTTAGATGGTGAATCTCGTTATTGGGCGACTCTGGATCAGAAGTTTTCGGCATTCATACATGATTTGCCCAGTGACAATGAAGTGGATCAGGATGGGGTCACACTGTACGGGAGTAAACTTTTCCCTGAATGGGTCGCCACAGTTCAGCAAGCCGCCATGGACGCTTTTACTTCTTCAATTTCACCCATTCGCAACTACAAGGCCAGGGCAAGTGCCCTGCGTGCCCTGGCCTATTGGCTTCATAAACTACGTGGGGTGACTCCTGAGCAAACTGCTTAAATTGTTCTCTATTAAGGACATGCCATGACTACGACTCGTACATCGCGGATACAGCAAGCTTCGACTTTTTTAGTGAATTTGCACACTCGAATCAGAAATGACAATGGCGCTAAGGCTGACCTCAAGCGGGCTCTTTCTGGGGAACCCAGGCATCTACGAGCAATTTATCCGCTTGTTCTGCCATATCTATATGGAGTGCAGGAGCGTGAACAGGAGCAAATCTGGGTTCCCATTGCCTGCCTATCTGTCTACTATCCACAAAATGCCCTCGACAAGCAGCGAGATTTCGGGAGCAGTTGTCAAGCTCTGAAAAAGGCTACGTCATCTGATGGAGTTGAGAGGAGATTTCGAGCACTCCTTGATACAGCTTTGGTAGACGTACTGTCTCCTACCACTGCTCTAGTTCGCCAGATGAAGAGTAAAGAGGTTCTTATCAACTATCCACAGTTGATTTTGGATCTTTGTCGATGGAACCACCCGGATCAGTACATTCAAGACCAGTGGGCACGATCTTTCTGGGCTGCACCAGCAAATTTGCCTGAGACAGCAGACTTAACAGAACAACCTTTACCTTTAGGAGAAACTACCGATGAAACTTGAGATTCACTTGCTGCAAAGCTTTCCTCCAGCCAATTTGAATCGCGACGAGAATGGAATGCCCAAGTCTACAGTGTTTGGAGGCCGTCCCCGTGCTCGCATCTCCAGTCAGTGCCAAAAACGGGCGGTACGCAAGTTTTATCAGGAGTATTCAGGCTTAGAAGCGAGACTTTTTGCGCATCGTTCTCGTGCCTGGATGCCGGAATTAAGAGAATTACTGGTTGCAGGTGACATCGCTACTCCTCTTGCAGAGACTGCAGCCCGACTTGCCCTGGAGGTACTGGGCGCAAAAGTTGAGGGAGAAAAAGTCGAATCCAAGACCATTTTGTTCCTGGGCAAGACCGAGATTGAAGCGATTGCCAGTATTCTCATCAGCAATTGGTCAGCAATCGGACCTCAGCTAAGTGTTGAGAAGCCCGCTATCCCAAAAGAAGTAGCAAAAGCGATTGAAAAAGCTTTGGCGGAGAGCAACAAGCCAGGTGACGTTGCTCTTTTCGGGCGTATGATGGCAGCTCTGCCTACTGTTAACGTAGATGCGGCGGTTCAAGTTGCTCATGCTATCAGTGTCAACACTCTACAACAAGAGTTTGATTTTTTCACGGCTGTTGACGATCTGAGTGCCAGTGATGATCAGGGAGCCGACCACATGGGTGAAATTGGCTACAACAGCTCAACCTATTACCGCTACTCTTCCCTGGATACAGTTCAGTTAGAAAAAAACCTGGGTTCTACTGAACATGTCTCTGCAGTTGTTACAGCTTTTGCAGAAGCTTTTGTTAAAGCAATACCGAGTGGTCATCAGAATGGTTTTGCAGCTCACAGCTTGCCTGCCCTTATTTTAATCGTTGTACGCGATGGACAACCCATATCACTGGTTGATGCCTTCGAAGACCCGGTGCGACCTGTCAATGGACTGAGTTTGTTGGAAAACTCTGTAAAAAAGTTGGATGCTCACTGGGCTGACTTAGAAGCAATGTATGGAAGTAAGCCCGTAAAGTTTTTAGGGGTCGTCACCAGGAGTAAGTTTTTCGAACATCTAGAACATCTGAACAATGCTTCGGTGAAATCAGTAGACGAGCTATTGCACAAAGCTGTTGAGGTAGCTTTCTTTGGGGACAAGTAGTCATGTCAACTTTGCTGATGCAGATCCGTGCGCCGATGGTCAGTTGGGGTGACCACAGCCGCTTTACTGTCCGTGATACTCGTCTCGAACCGACAAAGTCAGCTATCGTCGGGCTACTTTGTGCCGCTTTGGGGCGGTCTCGCGGTGAAGCTGTAAATGACTTAGCTTCTCTTACTATGGGAGTTAGAGTTGACAAAGAGGGAATTGTGCAGTGCGACTATCACACAGTAATTGGTAGCGCCAAGACTACTATTAGTCACCGTTATTTCGTTGCCGATGCCGCTTACATCGTTGGATTAGAGGGTGAGCGCACTCAGCTTGAATTGCTGGCCTTCGCTTTGCAAACTCCATGCTGGTCGCTCTTCTTTGGGCGAAAATCTTTCGTTCCAAGCAGTCCAATTTACGTCGGCATCCAGGATCTGCCTCTATTGCAGGCATTACAAGAATTTCCTTATCGTCCCTCAGGCAAGAAGACAGGACCGTTTAAGCTGCGGTTCGTCCTTGAAGTGGCCGATAGCCTTGATGTGCGTCGAGATGTTCCCCTGGATTGGCATCGGCGCTTTTTTGGGAGTCGATGTGTAGAAACCACTTACCTGGAAGTAGATAAAACATGTACCTCTCGCGCTTAGTCTTTGATTCTACTAAAGGTCAGGTTCTACGAGAACTGGGTAACGCTCATGCCATCCATCAGCGAATCATGCAGGGTTTCCCAGATGAGCAGCGCCAAAATCCCCGTGCTGACTGGAACATCCTCTATCGTCAGGAGCCTGATGGGTACATTATTCTGGTCCAGTCCGATATCCGAGCAGACTGGGCGCGGTTACCCCAATGGTGTTTAGCTGAAGTTCCTCAACAAAAGTCTGTTGAATTGGAGGTTGGTCACTTCACTCCTGGCCGCAAATTTTCATTTAGGCTGAGAGCAAACCCTAGCAAACGAGACAAGCAAACTGGAAAAACCGTCGGTTATTTTCGGCGAGCCGATCAGATTGCCTGGATGGAACGACAGGCTGTCAATCACGGTTTCGAGGTTTTTAATGTTGATTCCATTCCAGCTCAAAACGTATTCGGGGTAAAGACGAAGGGAGCAGAGCCAATTCGTATCCACTCCCCTCTACTTCAAGGAACACTCGAAGTTACTGACTCCGCTCTTTTCCTGAAAGCTCTATGCCAGGGCATTGGTCGGGGCCGTGCTTATGGGTGCGGACTGCTTTCAATTGCTAAGTTCCAGTAGTGCGCTGATCAACCATTCATTGAGATCAACAATCTCAGCCAACCTTCCACTCAATTTGAGGTTCATACATGCTTAAGAGTTTGCGGATCCTGCCGAAAGTGCGGGACAGTTGGAGCTACGCTTACGTTGAATATTGTCGTGTCGAGCAAGACGATAAATCAGTTGCACTTCATAACGAACGAGGAAAGATTCCAGTGCCTTGCTCTACGCTCAACTTACTAATGCTAGGTCCTGGGACCAGCATCACTCACGCTGCTGTGAAGACCATAGCAGAAAATGGGTGTTCTCTTGCCTGGACGGGCGAGGGAGGCGTAAGGTACTATGCCCAAGGTTTAGGGGAAACTCGCGATTCGCGGCGCCTGCTTAAGCAGGCATATCTTTGCACCCACTCTGCGCTTCGCATGGCAGTGGTTCGCCGGATGTACGAGTTTCGGTTTCCCGAGCCTTTGGACCCTGGGCTCACAATTCAGCAAATTCGGGGTCACGAGGGTGTGCGTGTACGCGAGGCTTATGCTGAGGCTGCACGAAAAACCGATATCCCCTGGTCTGGTCGCAACTACAAGCAGCAGTCCTGGAATGATGCAGACCCGATTAACAGAGCACTTTCTTCTGCAAGTAGTTGTCTTTACGGAGTTTGCCAGGCTGCTGTTGTTGCTGCAGGTTATTCAACAGCTCTTGGGTTCGTCCATACCGGCAAGATGTTGTCTTTTGTCTATGACATAGCAGATCTCTACAAAGCTGAGATCACTATTCCGCTGGCATTCCAAGCAGTTGCTGACCGCCCGAGCAACCTTGAATCTCATGTTCGCAAAGCTTGTAGAGATCACTTTCATAAACACAGACTGCTGAAGCGCATTGTTGAAGATATTGACCGTCTTTTCGATATTGACCCTGCCAAATTTGCTGGGGGTCAGCAGCTACTCGATGATAACGATGCAGCACCTGGCGGACTTTGGGATCCTGAGGCGGGGGCTGTGAATGGTGGAATCAACTGGTCAGACACAGTCCAGGAGGTTTAGCCGATGGTGGTCATCGTTCTAGAGAAAGCCTCAGCCAGCGTCCGTGGCGAGTTGTCTCGCTGGTTGCTGGAGCCCCATGCCGGAGTGTTTGTCGGCAAAGTTTCAGCTCTAGTCCGCGACGAACTCTGGAGCTGGCTTTGTCAGCACCTTGGTAAAGCCTCCGGATTGCTTGTTTACCAGACAGATAACGAGCAAGGATTTGCCTTCCGAATTCATGGAAATCCGAAGAGGAGCATCATAGACTTCGAAGGTCTTTTTCTGGTAGAAATCACGTAGATCCGGGATTTTCGGAAGTGTTGTCCCCACGCTCGTGGGGGTGAGCCGACGTTTTGGGCGTGCCCGCTTTGGGCACTGGGGTTGTCCCCACGCTCGTGGGGGTGAGCCGCATTGTGCCAGGAATAAACGTGCGGCTGCGGGGTTGTCCCCACGCTCGTGGGGGTGAGCCGATGTCCACGCCGCCCGCGCAAGCTCAGCCTTCGTTGTCCCCACGCTCGTGGGGGTGAGCCGTTATCGAAACCGGACTCAACCACGCCGAAATAGTTGACCCCACGCTCGTGGGGGTGAG
>JANNPH010000054.1:0-32036 GCA_031399965.1 Gloeobacteraceae cyanobacterium SOY_34_metabat_159
TGCGAGGCGACTGGAGCGGCACCAGCCTGGACCCGACCCAGCCCGACCCGGCCAACCCCTTCTACATCCCAATCAGCCGCACCCCCTTTGCTGCCAACCTCCCCCAGGCTCCAGGCACCAAGCCGGTCTTACTCGAACGGACGGACATCTTCTTCCGTGGCTACGACCAGAAGATGTCGGACATCTACTTGTTTGAAGAGTGGAAGCGCGAGTTTGACGGCTACGTCGCCAACAACAACCTGCCCAACCTCTCACTGGTGCGCCTGCACCACGACCACTTCGGCAACTTCAGCAACGCCGTGGCAGGTCTGAACACCGCCGCCTTGCAGATGGCCGACAACGACTACGCCGTCGGCCGCCTGATCGAGACGGTGAGTAAGTCGAACTACTGGCGCAACACGGCAATCGTCATCGTCGAAGACGATTCCCAGGACGGTCCTGACCACGTCGATGGCCACCGCTCAATTGGCTATATCATCTCCCCCTACACCAGGCGGGGTGCCCTCGTGAGCACCAACTACAACACCGTCAACATGTTGCGCACGATCGAAGACCTGTTGGGCCTCGACTACCTGGGCCAGTTCGACGCCAACGCCCGACCGATGTCGGACCTGTTTACCTACACCCCCGACTACACCACCTACACAGCGGTCATCCCCGGCAACCTGTGCGCCCCGCCCGTTGACCCGACCCTCGTACCCGAGTGCGCAAACCCGACTGCCATCCGCACAGCAGCCGTACGCGACCTGCACGACGGCAAGTGGTGGGCAAACGCGACGAAGGACTTCAACTTCACCATTGAAGACAAGCTAGACCCGGCAGCCTTCAACCGGGTGCTCTGGAGCGGCATCAAGGGCGACGCCCCCTACCCGGCCAGCCGCAGCCGCCAGAACCTGCGCACCAATCGCACCCAGCTGCTCAAGGGCCAACCGCTGAGCAGCCAGCGCTAAAGGGCCAATCGCTCTAGCGAATATCAGGACCGGTGCTCACACCGGTCCTTTTTTGCAGGTTTGCCAGGGTCGCTCTGGCCCGCCTCACCGGATCCGCAGTCTGGTCCTGGGGTCAAAGAGGACCGAGTTGTGCAGTTCCAGGCCAACTGGAACGGATTCACCAACCTGCCACTCGATATGGCCGGAGGCGCGCAGGGTGGCAGGAGCGTTCTGGATGCGGCCCTGGACGATGGTTTCGTTGCCGAGGGGTTCGATCAGTTCGACTTTGAAGATGCCGAGGGGCTGACCTACCTGGGGCGGACTGGTCATCGCCTCAGGACGGATGCCGAGCAAAACGCGGTCGCCGGCAACTGCGTGAAGTCTTTGCTGAAGAGCGTCCGGGGTGCTGAGTGATTCGGGCGATTGCCAGCCCTCGGGGCCACGGACGAGTTCAAAGAGGTTCATCGGCGGGTTACCTAGAAACTGGGCGACCATGACGTTGGCCGGGTCCTGGTAGATCTGGGCCGGGGTACCGGTCTGTTGCACCGTGCCGCTTTCCATGACCACGATGCGGTCGGCCAGGGTCATCGCCTCCACCTGGTCGTGGGTGACATAGATCATCGTCGTTGCGAGCTGCTGGTGCAGGCGCTTCAACTGGCTGCGCGTCTGGTTGCGCAGTTCGGTATCGAGATTGGAAAGGGGTTCGTCGAGCAAAAAGACCTGCGGGTCGCGCACCAGAGCGCGGCCAACCGCGACCCGTTGCTGCTGGCCGCCCGAAAGTTGCGCCGGTCTGCGGTCGAGCAGGGCTTCAAGCTCCAGCAGCTGTGCCATCTCCTGCACTTTTGCTTTGCGCTCTTTTGCACCGATACCGCGCATGCGCAGGCCGAAGGCGAGGTTATCGGCAACGCTCATGTGCGGGTAGAGGGCGTAATTCTGAAAAACCATCGCCACGTCGCGGTCGCGGGCTGACACCGAGACTTTACCGCCTGCGACGACGCGCCCGTTGATGGCGATTTTGCCTTCGTCGATTGTTTCCAGACCCGCAATCGAGCGCAACAGCGTTGACTTTCCACAGCCGCTCGGCCCGACTAAAACCAGCAGTTCGCCCGCCGCGATGTCAAGATCGATCTGATGCAGAGCGGTATATTGTGCGTATCGCTTGCCGACACCGACCAGTTCTACCTGACCCATCGTCATGGCCCTCAGTACGTTTGCCAATCGAGGACTATCGATGCATCCTCTCAAGTCAGGATAGATGCCAAAAGCCCCGGAGCCTCGCAGCGATGCAAATTTCCGCTACCCAAAAACTGCAATTTCAGTTGCGGACCGCGCGGGCGGCGGGGGAGCCGGCCATTTTGCCCCCACGGGCACGCTGGCGCGACGGTGTGCCGCTCTGGGCTGAGATCGTCTACTGTTCGGTAGCCGAGGCGGCCACTTTGCGAGGGGCGGCGGCCTGGATGCATCTGCTGGCAGAACAGCCGCCGACGATTGGGCTACTGGTCACACCCGAATTTGAGCAGCACGGACAGCGGCTCGCGCTCGACATCGAAACCGAGGGCTACGGGGGACTTATCCGCTTCGAGGATGTGCTCACCGAGGACAACTTCTTACGGGTCCTGGTCGGGCAGGGACTTTACCCACTCATCGTGCGCGAGAGCGAACTGAAACACTTCTGGACGCAATTGACTCTGCAGTGCGAACGCCACTTTTTGACGATTGCCAACCACGAGCACTGCTACGGCTACTGGGAGTCGGACCTGGCTCTTAGTCGGGCAATCGACCCCTGAGGGCTTCCGGCGGCATGCCCGGCCACAGACGCACAGCCTGTTGCTTGCCACTCGGGGCTTGAGGTGCAACGATGCAATGAACACCCAAAGCTGACGCTATGTTGCAAGATCCCCAAACAATCCGCTATTACCAGCGGCTGTCTGACACGCTCACCGAGCTGTGGCGTCGGCGCTACCGCAGTGAAGAACTGCGACTGTTTGCCGACGGTTTCATCACCGCCATGCGCTACAGCCAGGACCTCGACCCGGCGCAGGTCAATCGGCTCGAACAAGAAATTAACGACTTTCTCTACAACCCAAACAATTTCGAGCTGCCCGAGACGATGCCGCAACTCGAAGAAGAACGCTACTAGAGCGGTTCGAGGCGCAACAGTTTCTGGCCAAATTCGATCGGCTCGCCGTTATCGACGAGAATCTCGACCACCCTGCCGGACACTTCGCTGTCGATCGCATTCATTAATTTCATCGCTTCGATGATACAGACGGTCTGGCCGACTTTGACTTCATCGCCCACCTCGACAAAGTTGGCGGCGTCGGGGGCAGCGGCGCGGTAAAACGTACCGACCATTGGAGCCACGATATCGACAGTCTTGCGGTTAGAGGCCACCGGGGGGGAGGGCAATGCCAGCTGCGGTTCGGGGGCAGGCTCCACCGGCAGTGGAGATTGCACCATTTTTGCCTTGCCGCCGTCTTTGCGAATCGAGAGCCGGAAGCCCTCGGCCTCGATTGTCAGCTCGGTTACGTCCGTCTGGTTCAAGATGGCGAGCAGTTCGCGGATTTCCGACAGGTCGATATTCACTGGGGGCGGCCTAAGATTCGCGACCGAGGTAGGAGTTGTCGCGGGTGTCGATTTTGATCTTCTCGCCCACGGTAATAAACAGGGGCACCATCACTTCTGCACCGGTCTCGACCTTGGCTACTTTAGTACCGCCCTGGGCTGTATCGCCTTTGAGGCCGGGGTCGGTTTCGGTCACCAGCAGGATAACCGTATTTGGAAAATCGACGCCGATGATCCGGTCCTGCCACTTGAGAATCGAGATAATCATGTTCTCTTTCAAGTATTTCGCCCCTTCACCGACTGCCTCACGGGTGAGGGATTCTTGATCGTAAGTCTCCATATCCATGAAGACGAACTCGTTGTCGCCGCCGGGATAGAGAAACTGCATATCGCGCTTGTCGAGCACAGCCTGGGGGAGCGTCTCACCGGCCCGGAAGGTGCGCTCGTTGACGTTGCCGCTGATCATATTCTTGAGCTTGGTCCGCACGAAGGCTGATCCCTTACCGGGTTTGACGTGTAAAAACTCGATCACACGAAAGACCTGCCCATCGAGCTCGATCGTGGTGCCGGTGCGAAAATCGTTGCTCGAGATCATGAAAGCGCGAATGGTGAAGGGCCGTTACTAGTTAACCTTGCTGTGCTTACGCAGTCAACTTGCCGCCCTCGCTCTGAGAACCGCAGACATGCCGCCGAGAGGCACATGGCTCTACGATTGCTCCTGGTAAACCGGCAACTGAAGGTTTCAGTACAGCGCTGTAGTCCTCGTCGAATAACTCAGGACAACCCCTATCTGCTCCAACTTATTGCTCCAACGTGCGGTGCCGGATGAACCGATTTGGCAAGGCAGACAGGAGACCCGTAAACTGTTCTGCATATGGACAAATGAACAGCAATTTCTTGCATGAAGACCGACGCACTGCTCTACGACCTCTTTCAGACCTTCCCGGCCCTGTTCTTTGAACTCATCGGCCAGGACTCCTCCCTGGCCCACGGGTACCGCTTCGCCGCAGTCGAGGTCAAGCAGATTGCCTTTCGACTCGATGGCGTGTTTATCCCAGAGAACCCAGCGCAACCGCTCTACTTCCTGGAGTGCCAGTTTCAGAAGGACAACGCAATCTACCTGCGCCTGATTGCTCAGATAGCTATCTATTTCCGGCGCGAGCACTTTGATGGCGACTGGCAGGCGGTAGTGCTGTTCGGCTCCCGCAGCATGGATCCTGGCATCCCTCGGACTTACCACGCCTTCGAGGCCAACGGCCAGGTGCAGCGGCTCTACCTGGAGGACCAGGCCAATCAGGGGTCGCTGGCCCTCGGGGTGTTGAGCCTGATCCGCACGCCCAGGCGCAACTTGAAGGCAAAGGTCGAGGAGTTGCTGCCGCGAGTGCAGGCGGAGAACCTGGACCCAGGTCGCAGGCAGCAGATAATGGAGATGCTTGAGACGGTTCTCGTTGCGAAGTTTCCGGAGTTGAGTCGTCAGGAGATAGAAGCCATGCTCAAAGTGAAGAGTCTGCGCAACACACGAGTATTTCAGGAGGGTATCGAGGAAGGCCTGGAGAAAGGCCGCGAGGAAGGCCGTGAGCAAAACAGACTGATGATTGCAAGGCTTGCAGCTATGGAATTCCCTATTGAGCGGATTGCAGAAGCGGCTAATCTATCTGTCGAGCAAGTCAGGGCAATTCTTGAATCTCAGGTAGAGCAGCGTTAAGTCTCCATAAGCGCCTGTACAAGGGCTGCGTAAACGAATCCTGCGTCGAAGAAGCTTTCAAGCTCTTAAGAACCGCAGATATGCCAGCGACGGCGAAAGAAGCGGGCGAGTTCGCCGTCGGTGAGGGGCATGTAAATTGGGCGGCCGTGGGGACAGGTATGTGGGTTACGGGTGCGCTGCCAGCTATTGAGCAGTGCTTGCATCTCGCTCATCGTGAGCTGGGTACCGTTACGAATGGCAGTACGGCAGGCGAGGGCGACGCGCATCTGTTGGGGATCTTCACTCTGGGCAAGCTCAAGGAGCCCGGCCAGACAGTCGTCGCGACCGGCAAGCGCTTCAGGAATCGAGCGAACGAGCCAGGTCTTTTCACCAAAAGGCTCCAGGATGAGATCTTGATCGAGTAGTCGCTGGGCCTGAACCTGGCTCAGCTCGATCACCAGAGGGGGATTCTGGGCAACCACCTGCCACTGGGTCTCCAGAGCTTCATATAAGACGCGCTCGTGGGCGACGTGCTGTTCGACCAAGCAAACACCGCCCGCGTACTCAGCGAGGATATAGGTGGCGTGCATCTGGGTCAACGCTTTTAAGAGCAGGCCCGACTCGTCCTCAGCGCGGTAGGGAAGCTTCGCCTCGGCCAGTTGCAAAAGGCCCGCAGCCGGTTTGGGGGCAAACTGGCGCAGACCCTCACCGATGGCGACCGTCACCAACCGGCAGACAGTCCGGGTGTCGGCCAGTTGCACTTCGAGCTTGGCCGGGTGACGGTTCCAATCGACATTGCCGGGGGCCAGTTGCAGGTGCACGACGCAGAGAGGGTGGCGGCCCCGGCGCAGGGTGCGCTCGAAGCCCATTCGCACGGCCTGCTCCAGTTCTGTGTGGCGGACGAAGCGCCCGTTGACGTAGACCTGGAGCCAGTCTGATCGGGCGCGGGTGCAGCGGTCGGGCAGACCCATGACCAGGCTCACTTTCTCCTGGCCTTCCGTAAAATGCACAGCGCGCAGATCGTGCTCGTCGTACTGATTCAAGAGTTGCAGTACCCGTTGCTTGAGGTCGGGGGCGGGCCACAGCTGCAACTGCATCCGTCCCTCGACTACAAATTCCCAGAGGCGGTCCGGCCAGGCGAGGGCGTAGCGCTGCAATATCTGGGTAATCGCGCGTACCTGGGCGCGGTGGTCGCCCAGGAATCGGCGGCGCACGGGTTGACGCTCGAATAGTTCGCTGACGGTGACCACTGTGCCGGGAGCACTCGCGGCGGCCTCGGTCTCTACGAGCTGACCATCCTGGTCGTAGCGGGCGCGGGTGCCGGTGGGTGCTGTGGCGCGGCAGGTGACGATTTCGAGATCCGATACCACCGCGATGCTGTGTAGCCCCTCCCCCCGGAAGCCGAACGTGTGCAAAACCTCTAAATCCAGCGGGGTGACGAGCTTACTGGTCGCATGGCTTACCGCCACCAGGGCCAGGTCTTCCGGGTCGATGCCGAGGCCATTGTCGTGGACTTGCAAACGCCACGACTCGGGCCAGACACTCACCCGGATGCGGTCCGCCCCGGCATCAAGGCTGTTGTCGACGAGTTCGCGCACCACCGCCGCAAGCGAATCGATCACTTCGCCTGCGGCGAGCAGGCGGACGGTAGATTCTGAAAGCGGCCGGATAGAGCCCATGCACCTGACAAAACGACGTGCTATCAAAGCTAGGCGAAATACTCGACAAGTGGGCAGGTACCGGTCTTGAGAAAACCCCAAACACTCTTCATAGCAGCTTTACCGGGGGCGGGGCTTGTGGCTGAATACTGGGATCATTCGGTTCGATGAGTGCTGCTGTGTTTCAACTTCCTGACTCACGAGATTTGATGATTCTGGCGATCGAGCGCGACTCGCTGCAGATGGAAAACCTGACCCGTTGGACCGAGGCGCACGGCCACAACCTGCTCTGTGCAAGCTCCGTCGTCCAGGCACTGCGCTGGTTGCAGACAGTCCGCCCTGACGTAATCTTGATCGATGTCGCCGGGTTGCATGGCTTTGAGGTCTACCGCTGGCTGCGCACAGATCTCGATTATCGCGAAGTGCCAGTCATTTTTCTCGCAGCACTCGACCAGGCCTGGTTCAGCGATCAGATGGAGATCATTGCCCACAACCGCGTCCTGGTGGGACCCATCACTCCCGAGAAGCTCGGCGCTCACCTGAACGAACTATTCGGTTGGCGCACTTTCAATAGCGAGGCCCTCCGTCAGAGTGAGGCCTTTGTCGAGAGCTGCTCGCTGCGCAGCAACCCCAGAAGTCAGCCCGCTCGTCTGGTCTCCTGAATTCGCCGGGGCGGGCTTACAATACGGCGGTGAGCGATGCCCTGCCCGAGTTGCTTCAACGCCTTCACCGTGCCCTTGCCGTGGAGGCGGATCGCGGATTTCAGAATATCCGTGGTGCCCATCAGTACTTCGCTGAATTTTTAAGCACGACCCTGGGCCTGCCGCCGCCCGGAATCGATACCCCTGAACTGCAGCGGCGCTGGCAGGAACTGGGGAGCCGCTTCGAGCACTATCCGAGCCTGGAAGACGGCGAACGCCAGCACCTGGTTGCTGAGGCCCGCCGGTTTTTGCATAAATTGCGCCGTTCGCTTGAGGAGGGCAAGGCTCCACCACCGCCCCGACCCGAAATATTGACCCGCGCTCTTTCGACCCTGAGCGGGATTGGCCCCAAGTCGGCAGTACAGCTTGAGAAGCTGGGCCTGCGCACGCTCGAAGATGCGCTGCGCTACTATCCGCGCAATTACCTCGATTACACCAACCGCACGACAATTAAAGAAGCGAAGCCCGGTGAGATGGTCACCCTGCTCGGTCAGGTGCGGCGCGCCAGTTGTTTTACGAGCCCGCGCAACCACAAGCTCACCATCCTCACGGTGACGATTGGCGACGGCACCGGCCAGATGCAGTTGTCGAAATTTTTTGCAGGGCCCCGCTTCACCAACCGCGGCTGGCAGGAGTCACAACTAAAGCTCTTCCCCCGCGGTGCTTCGCTCGTGGCGAGCGGCCTGGTCAAGCGCGGTCCATCTGGTCTCACCCTCCACGAAGCGCAACTAGAAGCGCTCGACGATGGCGAGAGTGCCCAACTACCCGGTCGGCTCGTACCTGTCTACGCTCTTTCTGAAGGAGTTGGGGCGGGGCTCGTACGCCGGGCTGTCACCGGGGCACTCAAGTTTGTAGAGGCCTTGGTGGACCCGCTGCCCATCTCGATGCGTACAGCCCTGGAACTTTTGCCTCTACCCGAGGCAATCCGGCTGGTGCATTTTCCAGAAAATGACGCCCAGAAATTACAGGCCCGGCGGCGGCTCGTCTTCGATGAATTTTTCTTCTTGCAACTGGGGCTCCTGCAGCGGCGCTGGCAGCAGAGGACGCGGACGAGCGGCATCCGTTTTCAGATCGAGGGCGAACTGGTCGAGCGCTTTTACGCGCTGTTGCCCTTTGCGCTCACCGGTGCTCAAAAGCGGGTCGTGGCCGAAGTACTCACAGACCTGGCCGACCCCCAGCCGATGAACCGGCTCATCCAGGGCGATGTCGGCTCGGGCAAAACGGTGGTGGCTGTCATCGCGATGCTCGCCGCCATCCAGTCGGGCTACCAGGCCGCTTTGATGGCTCCGACCGAGGTACTGGCAGGCCAGCACTATCAAAAGCTTGTGCAGTGGCTTACCCAGCTCCATCTGCCGGTCGAGCTGATTACGGGTTCTCTGCGTGCCGCCCGCAAGCGCGAAGTACTGCGCCAACTGCGCACGGGCGAACTGAATATCATCGTCGGCACCCACGCCCTCATTCAAGAAGGCGTCGAATTTACCAACCTCGGGCTCGTGGTAATCGACGAGCAGCACCGATTTGGGGTCGGCCAGCGTGCCCGTCTGCAAAATAAAGGCCGCAACCCGGACGTGCTCACGATGACTGCGACCCCAATTCCGCGCACCCTGGCTCTCACCCTGCACGGCGACCTCGACGTGTCGCAGATAGACGAGCTGCCTCCCGGCCGCAAACCGGTGAAGACCTCGGTCGTCACCCCGGCGGAGCGCTCCGCCGTAAACGAACTGCTCCGCCGCCAGATTGCCGAGGGACGCCAGGTCTATATCGTGCTGCCCCTGATTGAAGAATCGGAAAAAGTCGATATGCGCTCGGCTATTGAAGAACACGAACGCCTGCGCGAACGGGTCTTTCCTGAATTTCGCCTCGGGCTTCTCCACGGTCGGCTCAAGTCCGAGGAAAAAGAAGCGGTCATCGGAGCCTTCCGACGCCACGAACTCGACATCCTTGTCTCGACTACCGTGGTCGAAGTCGGAGTCGATGTGCCGAACGCCTCGGTGATGCTCATTGAACATGCTGAGCGCTTTGGCCTGGCCCAACTGCACCAGTTGCGCGGCCGGGTCGGGCGGGGAGCTGCGCAGAGTTTTTGTCTGCTGATGACCGCTTCAAAAACTGAAACCGCCCTGCAACGATTGCGGGTGCTCGAACAGTCGAACGACGGCTTTTTTATCGCCGAGGTCGATCTGAGGCTGCGGGGTCCGGGAGAAGTGATGGGCACCCGCCAGTCGGGCATCCCGGACATGGTGCTCAGTTCGCTGGTCGAAGACCAGGACAGCCTTGAACTGGCCCGCCGTGAAGCCCAGTCTGTGATCACGGCCGACCCGACCCTTGCCGGTTATCCGCTGCTGCGTGCCGAGTTGCAGCAGCGACTCGATGCGATGATGGACGGGGCGATTTTGACCTAGAGCGAACCGAGGCGGTCAAGCGGCCAGAAGCGGAAAACGGCCCGGCCAATCACATTCTTGCTCGGCAGGAAGCCCCAGATGTGCGAGTCGAAGCTGTTGTTGCGGTTGTCGCCCATCACGAAGTACTGGTCCTGGGGCACGATGCGGGCGGGCATATCGTAGGCGGGTGGCTCGGCGATGTATTTTTCGTCGAGGGCAACGCTGTTGATCAGTACTTTGCCGTTTTTGACTTCGATCGTATCGCCCGGCAGGCCGATTACGCGCTTGATGAAAGGCTGGTCGTTGGTGTTGAAGCTATTTTTCGGCGGCGTGAAGACCACGATCTGGCCGCGCTCGGGCTTGGTGAAATCGTAACTGAGCTTTTCCACCATCAGCCGGTCGTTGATTTGCAGCGTCGGTTCCATCGAACCGGAAGGAATATAGAACGCCTGGGCGGCAAAGGTTTGAATCGTAAATGTGAGCACCAGTGCGACGGCGATCGATTGAATGTTTTCGCGCTGACCCTTGACCCAGGTCACGACTTTGTTCTCGGATGGCTGCGATTCGCTCATGGGTACCAGATGAAGAGGTGCACGACGCAAGCCCAGGCCAGACGGTACATTCACCATCCTGGGCGGGTGTCAGTACTATATCTTATTCCAGGATGGAGGCGGACTGCCCTACCTGCCACTCAGGATTTCGCCTCGATTTGCAGTTCCGGTAGTCCTTCCAGTTTCTCCTCCGGCAACTGTTCTACCGGGGCCTGCTGCTGGACGAGGATATGGAGGTTGCCGGGCAGGCACTCGACGGTCATCTGGGTAAATTCGGTCTCCTCGCCATCGATCAGCACGGCCTGGGGCGGGTCGGCGGTGACGCGCACGGTCTTTGCCCGCAAGAAGCCGATGTTGTCGCGCTCGACAGGTTGTTCGCGTATGGCATTCCAGAGCAGGTGATAGCCAGTAGATACCGCCTCCAACATGCCCGTCGCCGCGATGATGGTGATGTCCAGTTCGCCGTCGTCCGGGTCCACCGTCGCCGGTCCCTGGGCCATGACCGAGGTGGCGGGAGCCATGTTGGCAACGGTGACGGCCACTGCTTTGCAGCTGACGACTTTATCTTCGGTCTCGATTCTGACGTCGAAGTTGCTCATCTCCTTTAACTGCTGCAGGCCCGAGAGCACGTAGGCGAGGATGCCGAACTTGTTTTTACTGTCGCGCGAAGCCTGGGCAATCGTCTGGGCTCCAAAGCCCATCCCTGCCAGCAAAATCATCGCCTGGCCATTGCAGCGGGCCGTATCGATGCAGCGCACATGGCCGTCGCGGATTACCTGGCAGGCTTCGAGTGTGGCCTGGGGGAGCCCGAGGGCAAGGGCCACGGAGTTTGCAGTTCCGCGCGGGATGATGCCCAGGTGTACCCCCGTCCCGGCGATGACATCGGCGACCGCTGAAACCGTGCCGTCACCCCCGGAGGCAATCACGACTTCCGCCCGCGCTTCAAGAGCGGCGCGGGCGTAGTGCTCAGCTCCCTCATCAGGAGAGGTCAGACGCACTATGAGGTCGAAGGCTTCACCGAGTTCCTGTTCGATGAGTTGCAACTCACCCTGACTATCGGCTTTTCCGGCGGCTGGATTGAAGATCAACCAGGCTTGCTTTTTCATCTGAGAATTTTGGCCTCTGTCCCACACGCTCTATCCCTATCTTCCCGAGTTGTCGCCCCGTGACATCCGGCTTAGGAGGGAGTATCCCGGCTGCTAATCTAAGAAAAAGCGCTTCCAGTCAGCAAGACAGCGCTGCTCACCGGCTTGAGGCAGTAGGCTGCTGCGAATGCTGACGACCACGAGGGACCGATGTGACCGTACCAGTGATCCACGACCAGGATGGTCACGCCGACGATCTGGTAGCCACGTTGCTGCTGGCTGCCCACCCGGCAGTCGAGCTGAAGGCGGTGACGGTTAATTCCGGCGATTGCCTGCCGGTCGTCTCGACCCAGGTGCTACTCGAAATCCTTGCCCAACTCGGCCACCCGGACGTGCCGGTCGCCTATCAACTGCACGACCTGCCCCATCCGTTTCCGCTTGCCTGGCAGCACGAAAGCCTCAATTATCTCGCCGCCTTTCCAGCCGCCGAACGCCACACACCCGCCCAAACCGGCACACAACTGCTGGTGCGCACGGTCAACGAAAGCCCCAAGCCCGTCACCATCCTGGTCACCGGACCCTGTACCAATCTGGCGGCAGCCCTCAGGCTGGCTCCTGAAATTGCCCTCAATATCGAGCGCGTCGTGCTGATGGCAGGAGCGGTGAATGCCCCCGGCAACGTCAATCACCCCGGCCACGACGGCAGTGCTGAGTGGAATCTCTACGCCGACCCGCTCGCTGCTGCCGCCTGCCTCGAAGCGCGCCTGCCCGTAGACCTGGTCACCCTCGATGTCACTAACTTCGTCCCGATGACCACGGCCTTTGTCGCGGCCCTCGCCGGGCACTCCAGGGCCGCCGAGATCGCGTCGAAGCTTTTAAAAGGCGTCGAGCAGCAAAATTATTATTTCTGGGACACCCTCGCAGCCCTGCTCACCTGCGAGCCCGATTTTCTATTGCAGACGGTGCTGCCGGTCATGATCCACACCGAGCCGCCGAGTGAGGGACGGCTTGAAAGCCTCTCAAGCGGCTATCCGGTCCGGCTCTTCCAGCCGGGATTGGCAACTGAGACCCTGGCGCTGCGGGTGCAGGAGCGCCTGATCGAGCTTTTAAGCGGGCTCAACCGTAGAGTTTTTTAAAGACTGAAAGAGCCCGGTCGATGGCTGCATCGTCGATATCGAGGTGGGTGACCAGGCGCAGGCGTCGCGGTCCGAAGACGCTGACAATCACTCCGTGGGCGGCGAGTTCTGCCGCCGCTGCTGCTGCCACCAGGTGATCGGCCTGGATGTCCACCATCACGATGTTGGTCTCGACTGCTTTGCGGTCCACGTAAAACGCAGGCAATTCGCAGAGGTAACGGGCAAGCACCTGGGCGCGGTCGTGGTCCTGGGCCAGACGCTCAATGTGGTGGTCGAGGGCATAAAGCCCTGCTGCAGCCAGAAAACCGACCTGGCGCATACCGCCCCCGAAGGCTTTGCGAAACCGCGTCGCCTGGGCAATAAAGTCTTCGCGGCCCGCAAGTACTGAACCGGCCGGGCAGCCGAGTCCTTTTGACAAACAGAAGTACACCGAATCGAAAGGAGCCGCGACCGCCTCGGGTAAGACACCCATCGCCACCGCCGCATTCAGCATGCGCGCCCCATCGAGGTGGATCGGCAGCCCGTGGCGGTGAGCAACGGCAGCAATGCGCTCCATCCGCGAGAGCGGATACACCGTGCCGCCTCCCCGGTTGTGGGTGTTTTCAAGCATCACCAGCCCGGTTTCCGGCTCGTGCAGATCGACTGGCCGAATCGCCGCTTCGACTTGTTCAGCAGTCAGCAGTCCGCGCTGGCCGGGGATCGGATTGAGCTGGACGCCATTTAACTGACTTGCTGCGCCGCGCTCGTAATTGAAGACATGGCATTCGCGGTCGCAGATAATTTCCTGGCCGGGGCGGGCGTGGGTCGCAATTGCCACCTGGTTGCACATCGTTCCGCTCGGGAAGAAAAGACCCCGCTCTTTGCCGAGCAGGCGGGCGACGCGCTCTTGCAACTGGTTGACTGTCGGGTCTTCGCCGTAGACATCGTCACCGACTTCCGCCTCGAACATTGCCAGGCGCATTGCCTGGGTCGGACGCGTGACAGTATCGCTGCGCAGATCGATCCGGGCGTCCGCCATCTTCATTTCTCCGGGTGCCAAACCATCCTAACGACTCGCCGCCTAAACCTGAAGAAAGATGTCGGGCCTCGGATTCGGGGCTAATATTATCTTTAGGATTTGAAGTTACTCGCGAGTGATCCCCGACCCGGCGGGTAGAAACGAGAACCATTTCCTGGATGCAAGGAACCTGTATCAACTTTTAGGCTGAGGCTGTCGATGTTGTTTCAATCTCTCTACCTGCTCTGCTTCCTGCTGATCGGCACACTCGCCTTCTACACGATGAGCGCGGGCTGGCGAGCACGGCGGGCAATGAAGCCGGGCCGGAGCGGTATTCAACCGCACCCCGAACTGCTCGACCGCCAGGGCCGGGTCATTCGCGATCCGCTGCTGGTCGTCCGGGTCACCCCCCGCGAATCAGATATCCGCAGCCGTCTCGAAGCACTCTACAACCAGTCTCCCGACACTGACGAGCGTTCGACCCGCTAGAGACTAGAGCTCCTTCAGGTGCGACCAGTCAAAGCACTGCTGAGTCGAGCGATGCAGGGTCAAAAGCGAGAAAGTTGAGAAGTCCTCTCGCCCAGTCAGTCTCCAACCACTGCCGAGGTCGGGTAAGAACACGTCACCGACGTGCTCACCGGGGATCAAGCTCAAGTAAATAGTTTCCAGATAGGCGGCGCATTGGGCATAGACCGATGCGCCGCCGATTACGTATAAGTCGCCGGATCTGGAGAATGCGCTTTCCAGGCGGCTCAGGTACTCTACCTGCGGCCAGGGTTCGCCTGTCCGGGTGGTCAGTACCAGGCTGACCCGCTCGCTGAGCGGTCGGCCCAGTCGGCGCACAATCGAATCGAAAGTGTGCCGACCCATCAACAGGGTATGACCGGTCGTCAGACGCCTGAAAGTGGCCAGGTCTTCCGGACAATTCCAGGGCAGGTCGCCACGGTGGCCAATCAGCAGGCGTTCGTCACAGGCAACCACGGCGACAACACTCACCAGCTACGTTCCTTTAAAAATTGCAGTTGCAATATTTTGCTACATCCAGATGCCGGTTTCGAGACTGCGCCTGTGCTTAGATATTTTTTAGCTGTCTACTAAATAAGACAGATGCGCTTTTGAATCGAGTCTGTTTTCCCTAGGAGCGCACGAGAGATTGTCGTCGTAACCAAAAAATTGCCGGAGGTTATTGATATGGAAGAGGAAGAAGTACCGCAATACGCACCCGACGAGGCCGACTACGATAACGGGGATCAGTCCCTGTATGGCGGTGGCGCGGACTATGACGGGGCACCGCCGTACTACGACAGTGCTGCTGACGATGGCATGGGTGGTGGCTACGGAAATGACTACGCAGACGACACCACTGCCTTTCATTCAGACGCCACGGGTGAGAATGCCGACGGCGGCTTTGACCTTGGGGCGATGGCCAGCAATTTTGTCGACAATCTCAGCGACGGCTTCGGTGGCGAAGCCCAGGACAACAACGGCTTCGGCTTCGCAGCGGCGGCCGGCGGCTATGCCGGTCAGGACAATGACTTTGCCGGAGCGATGGGCGACTTTGCAAACTTCAACGGGTTCAGCCATCCCGATGACGCCCAGATCAACGACCACGGCGACCATGGCGACGCGGCAGTACCGATCGGAATGGCACTGGACGTGGACGCGGACACCGAACCGAACTTCACCGAGACCCGCGACGCAGACGGCAATATCACCCTCGCCGGTACCGGTGGCGACGACAACTACAACGTCTCCGCTCATTACGAAGACACCTTCATGAATAGCGCCCTCAGCTTCGTAGGTCTCGGGGAGTTCCGTACCAGCGACGGGGTAACAGTCACCGACGGTGAAGGTGACAGCCGCAACTACCTGGGTGCCGACGCAGACCGGCTCAGGATTTCTGGTGGTGACGGCGACGACCGCATCCACATCGACGACAACGTCAACAACAACATCAACCTGTTTGGCGGCAACGGCAACGACAGTCTCATCGGCGGCGGCGGCCAGAACATCATCGATGGCGGCGACGGGCGCGACTACATCGACGGCGGGCGCGGCAACGACATGATCGACGGCGGCCTCGGCAACGACGCGCTCTATGGCGGCTACGGCGACGACGCCATGAGCGGTGGCGACGGGCGCGACTTCGTCGAGGGTGGACGCGGCAACGACAGCGTCGATGGCGGCCTCGGTAACGATATTGTCAGCGGCGGGCGCGGCGACGACATGGTGCGCGGCGGTCTGGGCGACGATACGCTCTATGCCGGTGAAGGCACCGACACGGTCTACGGCGGCGAAGGCACCGACCGGCTCTACGCCGACGCCAACGACCAGACTGAGGGGGGTGGTCAGGCTGGCGACACGGCTGTCACCGACATGAACTTTGACGCCAACCTCGGTAGCAGCGTCCGCTCGGCTTCCGGCAGCACGCAAGAATTTAACGACCGGCTGGAGCAAGACCTCGACATGCTGCGCTACTCGCCCACCGGTCAGGTGATGCTCAACACGATGGACAGCACTGGCCGGACTGTGACCATCAGCGAGATCGACAGTCCAAACGGCGGCACAGCCGACGTCGCCCCGAGCCTGGACCCGTTTGTCGGGTCGCCTTTCATGAATCCACTAACGGGCGCCAACGGTGCCCAGCGCGACGCGGTCATTGGTTACAACCCCGCCCACAACCAGTTCTATGGCGGTGACACGCCGGGCAACCCGAACGACGACTGGAAAGACGTTTCCCCAGTCGAAGAGCTGTTCCACGAGATGTCCCACACCCAGGACTACATGACCGGCACGCTCTTCCCCGGCCAGTACGGCACCGCTCCCTACTCCGGCAATGACGCCCGCGACACGGGCATGAACAACCGCGAACGGGACGCAGTCGGCCTGCCCATCGACCACGACGGGAACCCGAGCACACCTGAGCAGACCGTCAACCGGCCCGAACTGACCGAAAACGGCCTGCGCCGCGAATTCGGCAGTCAACCGCGCCCCACTTATAACAACTCGTAACCCCACGGCATGAAGACAGCCAACTCCAGACCGCGCCGACTGGGCCTTGGCCCCCTGCTTTGCCTGGTCGGCGTTCTATTTCAGACCAGTGCCTGTGCGGTGCAGGGTAAAGCACCGTCCCCTGCCCCAAAGGAGCAAAAAATGAGCGAATCAGAACCGACCGTGATCGCGGCGGCTTTTAAAGCCCTCGACTTCGAGGCCAGCCTGCGCACCGTTCAAGATAAGCAACTCACCGTCCGCTACCGGGTCACCAACCGCAACCAGGTGCCGGTCCTCCTGCTGAACCGTGGCGACACCGAATCTGGTCTCACGGCCAAAGTGGTCTACGTCGAGCCTCAACCCGACGGGGTGGTCGAAATCGCCCAGCGCGGATTCCTGCAGCCGACCGAGGGGCTTGGGACCGACCGGGGTCAACCGCTGTTACCTGGTTTCTCCCGCCTTGCTCCCGGTGAGAGCACAGAAGTGGAAGTGAGCGTCCCGTTGCCGCTCCAGCGCAGAAGTCCTTTTATGAAATGGGACCCACCGACAGCCACCATGCCGAAATCGGTCAAGCAGGTCAAATTTTGCCTGGGGGTGCTCGAAGACAGTGCCGACCTGCTGACCTACAAGCAGAAAGGCGTCGAAGTGATGAGCCAACCAATGCGCCTCAAGCAACAGTACCGGTTGTGTTCACCGGTCTACGACCTCGACAAGCTGTCGGGCTAGGGCTTTGCCTGGCCATCGTGATTTCAGCCCTGTCGCAGTTTTTCTGCCAGCTCTCGATACGACCCTGAGCGGATGTCCGTGAGCAGATCGATTTCTTTCGGCTGCCATCCCAGTTGCTCAACTGCTTTGCGATTGGACGGCCGATTCTCAAATTGAACAAACGACGTCAGGAACTGGCCCCAGTGCGCCTCCGCCTCTGCGTGGCTGACTGAGCGCACTGGCAGTTTCAGTACCGCTCCGATCGCTTCGGCCAATTCCCGTAAGGTGACGGTTGTCGATCCGGTGCCGTTGAAGACGTCACCGGCTTTTGCCCCTTTCGCAGCGAGCAGAAATAGCGCCGCCGCATCATCCACGTGCACATCTGAGGTGCGCAGATCTCCGTCATCGACGTAGATGGACTCGCCGGCCTTGGCAGCCATCTCCATCAGCATCGGCGCAAAGTAGCTGCCGCCGCGTCCGTAGACATAAGGAGGCAGGCGAATCGCACTCACCCGGACACCGTTTTCCCTCAGGCGCAGTGCATGACGCTCGGAACGAATGCGCTCTTTCAGGGCGAAATCTCGCGTCGATAGTGGTGAATCTTCCGTGGTCTCGCCACCCGCCGGATCCGGTTCAACAAACGCCGTGCCCGAGGTGATCACGAGTGCCTTGCCGGTTCCGTGTAAAGGCTCGCCCAAGGCGCTCACCGCCGCCGCATCAACGCGCAGAATCTCTTCGTAGTCCATGCCCCAGTCATGAATATAGGCCAGGTGCAACACCGCCTCAGCCTGGGCGCTCTGCTGCCGAAGTACGTCCAGGTCAGCCAGATCTCCGCGCACTGGAGTCGCACCCAGTGCTCTCAATTTCGCATCACCTTTTTCGTGCCGCGACAACCCGTAGACAGCGTGACCTTCGGCGAGCGCTCGCTCCGTCACGACACTACCGATATACCCGGTCGCCCCAGTTACAAATATCCGCATTTGCTCTCCTTAGCTTTTGCTCTGGATGGACGTCCTGCGTCACTGCTTTACCTTAGACTTCAGAAGAATAGACTGTCTATGTGTGTCCGTCTGCATTTTATTCGCGAGCGTCTTGTGGATGTACTCGATCAACTTCTCTTTGATCTGCGTCAGGAAAGCTGCGTCTTCTGCCGGCTGGAGGCAACTGAGCCTTTTCGCATTCAGAAAAGCGCAAGTTCTGTCATACCGTTCTACGCAGTGCTTTCCGGCAAGGCCCGAATCGAGACTGCGAACAAGGCTCACGACCTGTGTGAAGGAGACTTCCTGGTGCTACCGGGCGGAGAGCCTCATGAGCTTACCGGTGCCGACTCCGCCAGTGCACCTCCGGTTCCGCTCGTATCGCTGCTCGCCGAGGCAGGTGTCGAGCCCTGGAAGCCCGGTGTGCGTTATCGAAGAACAGTCCGCCTCCGGCATGGCGGCGGCGGTTCGCAAAGCGTGCTCCTCATCGGCATCTTCTCCTTCGGTGACCCCCGCAGGAACCCTCTACTCACCGCATTGCCACCTGTGCTGATTGTGCGTGGCGGATGCAGCACATCGTGGTTGAAGATGCCCCTGAACGCCATCACGGAGGAGCTTGCGCAAGAGCAGCCAGGATCAAATCTGGTGATCGCAAAACTTGCCGATCTGCTCTTTGTGCAGGCTCTGCGTGCGCATCTGGCTATGGACCTTCACAATTCCGTCGGCTGGATGCGCGGCATCATGGACCCGCTTGTCGGGCGTGCCATCTCTGGTATGCACGCTGCACCGGAACGCCAGTGGACATTGCAGGCGCTTGCCCAGGAGGCCGGCTGTTCAAGAGCGGTCTTCGCGCAGCGATTCAACGCTCTGGTAGGCCAGGGAGCGATTGGCTATTTGACCGCGTGGCGGATGCACGTCGCCGCCGGTCTGCTGCTCGATGAAACCAGCAACATTGGAAGCGTGGCCAGCCGAGTGGGCTACCGATCAGAAGCAGCCTTCTCCGTCGCATTCAAGCGCTGGGCCGGGATCTCACCCAGCGGATATCGCCTGATGATGCTTCGTGCTGAAACTTAAAACTGATCCTGAGAGCAGACCAACAGGAAGCAAAAAGCACAAAAAATGCCGGAGAGGTTCGCCTCCCGGCATTTTGTCTATCGTCCACGGGTGACCGGCGGCCGCTGGTCACTGGCCCGCTTACTGGGCGAGGTCGAACCGGTCGAGGTTCATCACCTTAGTCCATGCTGCTACGAAGGCGTTGACGAAGGCCCGCTGGGCATCGGCGGTCGCGTAGGCTTCCGAGAGCGCGCGCAGCTGCGAGTTCGAACCGAAGACAAGGTCGACACGGGTGCCGAGCCACTTCTTCTCATTGGTCGCCCGATCGCTTGCCATGAAGTAGTCGGCGTTCGGCGACGCGTCCCACTTCATGCTCATGCTCGTCTTGAGCAGGTTTACGAAGAAGTCGTTGGTCAGCGTCTGGGGGCGATCGGTGAAGACGCCGAGCTTGGACCCGCCGTGGTTGGCGCCCAGCACGCGCAGGCCGCCCACGAGTACCGTCATCTCGGGCGCGCTCAGCGTGAGCAGGTGCGCGCGATCGATCAGCATCTCTTCGACGGAGTAGGACGTTTTCTCGCCGGCGTAGTTGCGGAAGCCGTCGATCTTAGGCTCGAGCGGCGCGAAGGACGCCGCGTCGGTCTGGTCCTCCGAGGCGTCGGTCCGGCCCGGCGTGAACGGCACGGTGATGTCGTGCCCCGCCTGCTTCGCCGCCTGCTCGACCGCAGCGCAACCGCCAAGCACGATCAAGTCGGCGAGCGAGACTTGCTTGCCGCCGGTCTGACCGGCATTGAAGTCCTGCTGGATCGCTTCGAGCGAAGCCAGCGCTGCCGCCAGCTCCGTCGGCTCATTGACCGCCCAGTCCTTCTGCGGCGCGAGACGGATGCGCGCACCGTTCGCTCCACCGCGCTTGTCCGTGCCGCGGAACGTCGAGGCCGACGCCCAGGCGGTCGTGACCAGGCGCGCGATCGACAGGCCGGAGGCGAGAATTTTTGCCTTGAGATCGGCAATGTCGGCAGCATCGATCAGCGCATGATCGACTGCCGACAGCGGATCTTGCCAGAGGCGCGGCTCAGCTGGAACCTCGGGGCCAAGCAGGCGCACGTGGGGACCCATGTCGCGGTGGGTGAGCTTGTACCACGCCTCGGCAAAGGCATGGGCGAGTTCGTCCGGGTTTTCGTAGAAGCGCCGCGAGATCTTCTCGTAGGCCGGGTCTACCTTCATCGCCAGATCGGTTGTCGCCATCATCGGGGCATGACGCCTGTTTGGATCATGCGCGTCGGGAACCGTGTTCGCCGCCTCTGGGTTCTTTGGCGTCCACTGGTGCGCACCCGCCGGACTCTTCGTCAGTTCCCACTCGTATTCAAACAGGTTCTCGAAGTAGCCGTTGTCCCACTGAATCGGGTTCTTGGTCCAGGCGCCTTCAAGGCCGCTGGTGATCGTGTGCACGCCGCGCCCGCTGCCGAAGCTGTTGTTCCAGCCCAGGCCCTGCTGCTCGATGCTCGCGCCCTCAGGCTCAGCACCCACGTACTGCGACGGATCGGCGGCGCCATGGCACTTGCCGAAGGTGTGGCCGCCGGCGATGAGCGCGACGGTTTCCTCGTCGTTCATCGCCATGCGAGCGAAGGTCTCGCGGATGTCGCGCGCGGAGGCCAGCGGGTCCGGCCTGCCGTTCGGGCCTTCAGGGTTGACGTAGATCAGACCCATCTGCACTGCGGCCAGGGGGTGGGCGAGGTCGCGCTCGCCGCTGTAGCGCTCATCGCCCAGCCATTCGCGCTCGGGGCCCCAGGAGATATCATTCTCGGGCTCCCAGATGTCCACGCGCCCGCCGGCAAAGCCCGCCGTCTTGAAGCCCATCGACTCCAGCGCGCAATTGCCGGCCAGAATCAGCAGGTCGCCCCAGGAGAGCTTCCGCCCGTACTTCTCCTTAATGGGCCACAGCAGCAGGCGTGCCTTGTCGAGGTTGGCGTTGTCAGGCCAGCTGTTGAGCGGCGCGAAGCGCTGCGCGCCAGAACCCGCGCCGCCGCGACCGTCGCCGATGCGGTAGGTGCCGGCGGCGTGCCAGGCCAGGCGAATGAAGAGCGGGCCGTAATGGCCGTAGTCTGCCGGCCACCACTCCTGCGACTCTGTCATCAGCGCAAAGATGTCCTGCTTCACCGCCGCGAGGTCGAGGCTCTTGAACTCCACCGCGTAATCGAATCCTTCGCCCATCGGATCACCGGCGGGCGGGTTCTGATGAAGAACCGAGAGATTCAGCTGCTTTGGCCACCACAGCCGGTTCGTCATCTCAAACAGAACGGCGTGGCCCTCAACCTTGCCGCCGCTCATTGGGCACTTCGATTGAACTTCCATAAGTACCTCAGAGAAATACCTGACTCACTTTTCAGTCTAAAGTCAGATTACGTCTAATCTAAGAATCAGTCAAGAAATAGAGGTAAAATGAGCGGCGCTCGAAGACATCGTCGCAGGTGCCGGTCGAAACGGTTGCGACCTGTTCTGCCTTCCAGGGCACGACCCACCGCCAGTGCGCTTGCGCCCGGTCATGTCATATAGCCCGTTCGGCCGGTTTCAGATCTGGTAGTGCTTCATTTCGCCTACGCCCAAAGATTGTTGACTATTTGAGCATCTGGACCAGAACTGGCCTTGCCCGGATTTGGCGGACGGTCTTCCAAAGCTGAACGCTTGCCGCAAACAATTGGGCGAAGTCGTCATCGGTGACGCCTTTGCCCAGTAAGTCGCGCAAGAGCATCAAGGGATTGCCACTTGGAAAAAACGGCTTCGGCAACTGCCTCACTGTTGACATCCGGGGCGAGGGACGAAAATATTGACGATGTACCGAATGTTCGGTACGCTAATGGGTGATGTATTCGCCCGGCAGCCCTGCCCTGAAGAGAAGCGAAAAACCCCATTTAATTCGGAGTTCCCCATGTCCCACGCCCAACCCAGCCGCCCAATCCGCCTCTACCGCCACGTCCTCTCCGGGCACTCCCACCGGGCCGAGCTGTTCTTATCTCTGCTCGGTCTGCCCTTCGAGCGGGTGGATGTGGACCTCAAAGCCGGTGAGCACAAGCGCCCCGAATTCCTGCGGCTCAACGCTTTTGGCCAGTTGCCGGTGATCGACGATGACGGGGCGATCGTCGCCGACTCCAATGCCATCCTGGTGTACCTGGCGCGCAAGTATGGCGGCAGCACCTGGCTCCCTGAAGACCCGGAAGGGGCCGCTGCAGTGCAGCGCTGGCTGTCGGTCGCGGCGGGTCAGATTGCCTTCGGCCCCGCCGCTGCTCGACTGGTCAACGTCTTCGGTGCTCAACTGGATTATGAGCGGGCCAGGGGCATTGCCGAGCGGCTCTTCGCGCTGATGGAAACCCACCTTCAGGACCAACCGTATCTTGTCGGCGAACGTCCTACCATTGCCGACGCGGCGTGCTACTCCTACATCGCCCGCGCCCCCGAAGGTGGTATCTCCCTGCTCCCCTACCCCAACCTGCGCGCCTGGCTGGGGCGCATCGAAGCGTTACCGGGCTTCGTGCCGATGGTGCAGACGCCCGTGGGAATCACCAACTGAGCGTTGCTGCAGACCTGGAGGGGAAGAAGCCTTCCCCTTGTGCAACTTATTCATGAGGTTGAAATGAGCAATCGAGATCGGCCCGAGGTCCCCTCACCCTTCCACCGGGGTGAACTGGCCATTCAGGAACGGGTCGGCGTCCGCGAGCGCATCGACGCCCAGGGCAGGCGGTTCATCCGCCCCTACCTGACCGAGCAGCACCGCCAGTTTTACCCCCAACTGCCCTTTGTAGTCGTCGGTTCCGTCTCGGATACGGCGCAGATCTGGGCCTCGATCCTCGTCGGTAAACCGGGGTTTCTCAGCGCGCCGGACGAACGGACCCTCAGGGTGGGCGCGACGCCGCTGTTTGGCGATCCGCTCCGCTCCGGCAGGCCCTGGGCGAAGGGGCACCCCTCGGCCTACTGGGCATCGAACTGCACACCCGCCGCCGCAATCGCCTCAACGGCACCGTGACGATGCTCGATGGGCGGGGCTTCAACCTGAGGGTAGGCCAGAGCTTCGGGAACTGTCCAATGTTCATCCAGGCCCGGGAGTTTTCCCTGACCAAGGACGTTGCGACCCCGGACATCCCCAGGCCTCTCCATGCCCTGACCGCCTTCGGCCCTGCGGAGCAGGCCCTGGTCGAGGCTGCCGACACCTTCTTCATCGCCACCGCTTACCTGGAAGAAGACGCGGGAGCGGGGCGGGGAGTCGACGTTTCCCATCGGGGCGGCAAACCCGGTTTCGTGCGCATCGAGGACGGGCGCACCCTCGTCTTTCCGGACTTTGGAGGCAACCAGCAGTTCAACACTGTGGGCAACCTTTTCCTCGACCCCCGTGCCGGCCTGCTCTTTGTCGATTTTGAGCAGGGCGACCTTCTGTACCTGAGCGGCAGGGCCGAGGTGATCTGGGACGCCGAAGCGGTGAGAGCCTATGCCGGTGCCGAGCGCCTGATCCGCTTTACCCTCGAAACCGGGGTGCGGGTTGCAGGCAGTTTACCCCTGCGCTGGTCCGCTCCCCAGCCCTCTCCACTGCTGGAGAGCACTGCCTCCTGGTAAGGGAGTCCACCGATTTTCAGGGGGTGAGCCAGTTCAAGAGAGGCAGGGCCATGCACCCTATCACGACCCCCGCAGCCAGTTCCGCAGGCGGCTCTCGGCGGCCACTTCGTCGAGCAAGGCAGTTTCCAGGAATTCGTACAGGTTCGACTTTGCCACCAACGCAAACGTGGGAGAACGCTCCTGTTCCTGGTACTGACCGTCCACCAGCACCAGAATCCGCCACTGCTGGCCGTTGAAGCGCCAGAACTCGGGTACCCCCAGACCGGCGTAGAGTTCGTTCTTGTTGAGGTCGGTGTGGGTGATGTCCACCTCCACCACCAGATCTGGGGCCGGGTCTACAGCCAGATCGATTTTGTGATCGAACACCTGGGCGTAGTTCTGGATGTAGTAGCCGTTGTCAGGTTCGGCACTTCTGAGCAGATCCTCCCGGTCCAGGGTAGTCGAGCCCATGGTCTTGATCTTCAGGCCCAGCTCCACCACCAGAATCACAATAAAACGCTCGATCAGTCGGGCGAACCGTTCGTGGGTTTCTAGAGGCATCGTAATTTCCAGGACTCCCCTGCAGTAGCTGAACCGGGCACGGGTCGTCCGACCGAGCAGAGCCTGCACCTGCTTGAAGCTCGGCCAATCGAGGTTACGGAATGTCAGCCGCTTTTCGCCAATCTGTCTGGGAGGAGGCTGGATCAGCACTCTAAATTCGCGGTACTGGAATAGCCTCATTCTACCGGGCGGTCGTGATCCGGAAGTAGGGTTCCGTTGGGCATGGTCAAGTTGAGGGGGTGGCTGTCATTGGTTTGCTTCCTTAAAACTGGTCCAACAATTTGGGAGCAGACCAACTACTTTCGCTCTACCAGGAAAGTACGGAACAGTTCGCCTCCGTCCTGGGCTTTCACGGTGCCGCACTCGGTGAGTAACTGTTTCCACTCGTCGAGTGGTAGAGCGCTTGCCTCCAGGCCCAGGTACATCTGACCGATGCTCCAGTCCTCGAACCAGGGCGATTCGGGGTCGGCCACTTCCCACAGCAGTTTGCCGCCCGGCTTGAGGATGCGCTTGATGGCGCTTATCACGAGGTCGTTGTAGGCAGGCGGCAGGAAGTAGCTGAACCCGGCCGCGATCACCAGGTCAAAGTTGGCGTCGGGATAGCGGTCGAGGTCGTGGGGAGAACCCTGCTGGATGTCTTTGAAGAGTTTTGAGTTGAGCTGTGGTGCACGGGTCTTGACCGCCCGTACCATCGCCGTGTTGAGGTCGAGCCCCCAAAATAGAGCACCCCATTCGACCCAGGGATCGGTAAGGAAGCTCGGGCCGCACCCGATGTAGAGGCAGCGCTCGTTTTTCTGGGGCTTGTAGACCTGGTAGAAGGGCGTACCCAGGCGATCGGCGAGTTTACCCGCCAGGATTTCGCGCCAGAAGGGCAGGGCCTGTACTTCGTCCGGGAGCCTGGTGATCTGTTTGCGCGCATCGAGGTCGCGTTCGCGGTACTCGGTCAGTGCCTGGAGGGTCGGGTTCCAATCTGTCTGCATGGTCCAGGACTCCGTTAGACGAGGCGGGCGAGCTGCTCCTGGAGCAACGCGGCCTGTGCCTCCAGTTCGGTGAGCTTTGTGCGGGTCTCGGCCACTTTTTCAGCCGGGGCGCGCTGGATGTAGTCGGCATTTTCGAGGCGGCCCTGAAGCGTCGCCGTCTCGGACTTGAGCTTGTCGAGGGAACGGCCGAGCTTTGTACTCAACTCCTCGACATCGACCAATCCGGCCAGCGGCAGCAGTACCTGTACAGTGCCGGTGACACCTGCTGCCACTCGCTTCAAGTCGCCCTCGGTCTGCTCGCTCAGGTGCAGCGCTTCGACTCGACCCAGGTACAAAATATAGTCGCGGGTCGATTCGAGGGCAGTGCGCTCCTCCGGGTTTGCCGAGTGCAACAAAACCTCGGGCACACTCTGCAGAGGCGGAACCTGGGCGAAGGCGCGAAGGTTGCGGATAGTGCGTACCACCTGCTGCATCAGGGCAAACGTGGCGGGTACTGTCTGGGGTGTCGCTTCCCCGCTTGGGTAAGGCTGTATTGAAATCGAGGTTGCCTGCTGTGGCTGGTGGAGCAGTTGCCAGATTTCTTCGCTCAAGTGGGGCATCCAGGGGTGCAATAGCCGCAGCAGGTGATCCAGGACGTAGGCGAGCACCTGCTGGGTGACGCGCCGCGTACTTGCTTCCTCCAGGCGGGGCTTGGCGAGTTCTACGTACCAATCACAAAAGTCATCCCAGATAAATTCGTAGAGTGTCCGGGCCGCCTCGCCAAGGGCGTAGCGGTCGAGTAGCGTGTTCAGTTCGCGGCTCGTCTCATCGAGGCGGGCGAGAATCCAGCGGGCGGGTAAGTCCAGGTGCTCAGGCTCGGGCGCTCCCAGTTGCACTGGAGTGAGGTCGTCAAGCTTCATCAGCACGAAGCGGCTGGCGTTCCAGATCTTGTTTGCGAAGCGCTTGCTCGCATCGACCGCGTTCGATTCTTTCTTGGCGCGGTTGTAGTCGATGCGGACGTCCTGTCCGGCCCCGGTCACTTCGCGCACGAGTGTATAGCGCAGGGCATCGGTGCCATAGCGATCCATCAGTTCGATCGGGTCGATGCCGTTGCCTTTGCTCTTCGACATCTTCTGGCCCTTCTCATCGCGCACCAGCCCGTTGATGTAGACAGTGTGGAAGGGTGACTGACCGGTAAATTCGCCCGAGAGCATCGTCATCCGGGCGACCCAGAAGAAGATGATGTCGAAGCCCGTGGACATCAGGCTATTCGGGTAGAACGCCTTGAAATCTTCAGTCTGGTCAGGCCAGCCCAGGGTCGAAAAGGGCCACAGTCCCGAACTGAACCAGGTGTCGAGCACGTCCTCGTCGCGCTCCAGTTTCACATCCGGGCCATAGAGCTTGTGCGCCTCTGCGTAAGCGCTGATTTCGTCGGTCGTAACGATGGGCGGTACGCTCTGCCCGACCACGTGCCAGGCCGGGATCCGGTGGCCCCACCAGAGTTGCCGCGAGATGCACCAGGGCCTGAGGCGGATGAGCCAGTCGCGGTAAACCTTGCCCCAGCGCTCTGGCACAAAAGTCGGCAACTGCTCTTCATCGAAGGCTTTGAGGGCGCGCTCCGCCATGCCCGATACGTTCATGAACCACTGGTCCGACAGGTAGGGCTCGACCGGCACGCCGCCGCGCTCGGAGTAGGGCACGTTGTGGGTGTAGTCCTCGGTCTTGACGAGCCAGCCTGCTTCTTCCGCCAGTTGTACAACGCCCTTTCGCACATCGAAGCGGTCCTGCCCGGCAAAAGGACCGGCGTTTTCGTTGTAGGTGCCGTCCGGGTTGAGCAGATTGATCAGTTGCAGGTGGTGGCGTTCACCGATCTCGAAGTCGTTTTGATCGTGGGCGGGGGTGACCTTGACTGCTCCGCTGCCGAAGTCCATCTCGACTGCCGGGTCACCGACAATTGGGATCTGCCGGTTCATGATGGGCAGCAACACTTCCCGGCCAATCAGGTGCCGGTAGCGCGGATCGGCCGGGTTGACTGCAATGCCGGTATCGCCGAGCATCGTTTCGGGCCTGGTAGTCGCCACCACCAGGGATTCTTCAGAACCGATGACCGGGTAGCGCAGATGCCAGAGGTGGCCCTTCACTTCTTTTTCGTCCACTTCGAGGTCGGAGACCGCTGTCTGAGAGGCAGTGCACCAGTTGACCAGGTACTTGCCCCGGTAGATCAGTCCTTTTTTAAATAAGTCGATAAAGACGGTGACCACAGCCCGGCTGCGCTGCTCGTCGAGGGTAAAGCACTCGCGCGTCCAGTCAAGCGACAGCCCCAACCGGCGCAACTGGCCGGTAATTTCGCCGTGAGACTGATCTTTCCAGGCCCAGGCGCGCTCTAGAAACTTTTCGCGGCCCAGTCCAAAGCGGCTCGTTCCCTCTTTGCGCAGTGCCTTTTCGATGAGCGTATGTACAGCGATGCTCGCGTGGTCGGTGCCCGGTATCCAGAGCGTCTTGAAACCTTTCATCCGCTTGTAGCGCACGACCACGTCCGGCAGTGTGAAGCACAGAGCGTGACCCATGTGGAGGGAACCCGTCACGTTGGGCGGCGGCAGGACAATGCTGAAGGGTTCTCCCGGATCGTCCGCGGCCGGTGTGTAGAAGCGGTGTTCTTCCCAAAACCGTTGCCAGCGAGGCTCGGCGTCGAACGGGTCGTACTGGCTGGGTAAGGTGCGCGTCATCTACCAGGTGTCTGAACGGTATTCCCAATCTTAGCGTTTCGGTGTTTGCGCAAGGCAGGCCCCGAAACTCCGAATGCCAGGGAACCCAGGAGCCGAAAACACCGCATCCTCATCAAAACCTGGGACCAGTCTTGTACAGCACGACCGGTCGTGCTACTTTGACTTCATGACAGGCACGCCTCCTTCAACCCGCGAACGCATCCTGCAGCAAGGGCTTGCCTTGATGAGCCAATCAGGCCTATCCGGCGTCACCCTCGGAGTGCTTGCAGATCGAGTGGGCATGTCGAAGAGTGGGCTTTTTGCGCATTTCCGCTCAAAAGAAGAAGTTCAAATCGGTCTACTCAGGCACATGGCAGGATTTGCGACGGCAAATGTTGTCGAGCCCGCCATGACTGCCGAAGCAGGGCTTCCTCGTCTAGAGGCGCTGGTCCACAACTGGTTGGGCTGGGCACGGCGAGCGGGACTGCCGGGCGGCTGCCCCGTGGCGGCCGGCCTATTTGAATTTGACGACGTAGAGGGTGCAGTCAGGGAAAAGATCCTGGAAATGGAAAGCGAATGGCGCGGCTTGCTGAACCTGCTCGTTCGGCAAGCGATCGGTCAGGGGCACTTGCGCGAGGACCTGGACATCGATCAATTCGTCTGGGAGCTTTGCGGGATTTATCTGAGCCACCACGCAGCCCACCGTTTCTTGCGGGCTGCGGACGCTGATATTCGGGCGGACACGGCATTTAAAGCGCTCGTGGCTCGCGCCCTGCCACCTGCCGATAGATACCGCTAGAGCGAGGCGAGCAGTGTTTGAGGTGGCAAGTGTGTATCCCTGGATCAAGGCTTTCCACGTCGTCGCCGTCGTCACCTGGATGGCAGCCATGTTTGCCATGACCCGCCTGCTCGTCGCCGCCGGGGCGGACCACCACGCAGTTGAGGCAAAGGGCTTCCAGCAGATGGCCCAGTCCATCCGCGCCTGGATGAACCCGGCGATGGCGGCCACCGTAGTCCTCGGCACGACTCTGGTTGTGCTCGAACCCGGCTGGCTGCAGGGCCAGGGCTGGCTCATCGCAAAGCTACCCCTGGTCTTTGCAATGTTCGCCGTCCACGGCCTGCTTGTCAGGCAAGTCCGGAACCTGTTGCAAGTATCGCGCCCTACCAGGTCTCAGCAGATGCTGTCGATGGCTCCCTTCGTGCTGTTCACTCTCATCGCCATCCTGGCGGTCGTCAAGCCCTTTTGATAGCAATGTGCCGGGTCAGTGGAAATGGCTCACTGTTCCCTACGCGACGCGATAGTGCCAAAATAGTGCGAAAAACGAATGTCTTTCTATCGCCCGACCCGCCGAGAACTGTTGAGACTCGGACTGGGCAGTGCCTTCCTGTCTGGCTGCTCGCGCCTACCCTCTGCCTACTTCGGGCGGCTGCAACCGCCCGAGCGTAATATTTTACGGATCGGTAACGCCGCCGAACCGCGCTCCCTCGACCCCCACAAAGTACAGGGGGTGATTGGCGAACTGAACCTTTCGATGGCCCTCTTCGACGGTCTCACCGAGTACCATCCGCGTACCCTTGTCCCGCAACCGGCTCTGGCCCTCAACTGGTACCCCGAGAAGCGTGCGACCGTCTGGGTTTTTCAGTTGCGTCCCGGTGCTCGCTGGAGCGACGGCCGCCCCTGCACTGCTCAAGATTTTGTCTACAGTTGGCGGCGGGTGGTTGCTCCCGATACGGCCTGCCCTTACGCCAACCTGCTCTACTTCGTGCGCAACGGTCAGGCCATCAACGAGGGGAAACTGCCCGGTGAGTCGCTGGGGGTAAGTGCCCCCGACGACCTGACCCTCAGAGTCGAGATGGAAGGACCGACCGCTTTCTTCCCGCTTATCACCTCGTTTTTTATCTTCCGGTCCCTGCCTGCCTGGGTGATCGAAGCCCACGGCAATCGCTGGGCCAGACCTGAGACCCTGGTCAGCAACGGCGCTTTTACCCTCTTAGAACACCGACCTTACGACCAGGTGCGCCTGCAACGCTCCGACACCTACTGGGACCGGGCACGGGTTCAACTGGAGGAGGTCTATTTCCTGCCGGTCACCGACCCGGCCCAAAATGTCAACCTCTACCAGGCAGGCGAACTCGACGTAAGCGTCGGCGGCGTCCTGCCCCGACCATTGCTCCCGGCCCTGCGCGAATTCAAAGATTTCCACGCCGACGGGCGATTTATCACCTACTACACCCCTTTCAACTGCACCAGGGCTCCTTTCGACAACCTGGCCGTGCGCCGCGCCCTGAGCGGCGTCATCGAACGCCCTGAACTGGCGGAACGCTTCATCAAAGGCGACGCGGCTCCTGCCCGTCACTTCATCCCACCGGGCATTCCCGGCTACCGCAACCCGCCCGCCCCTGCCTGGCAAAAAACAGCGTCCTCAGCCCTGCCGAAGCGGTTCACCCTGAGCACGATGAACCGCGAACCGGACCGCACGATTGCCCAGGTCCTGCAGCGCACCTGGAAGGCACGCTTCGGAATTACCGTGGAGATTGCCAGCGAGGAGGCGCAAACTTTTCTCGCCCGCCTGCGTACGCACGACTACGAAGTGGCGATTGCCCGCTGGGGCGGCGACTATCTTGACCCGACTACCTTTCTCAACCTGTTCAACGGCCTCAATCCCCAGAACTATCCCAACTGGGACGACCAGGAATACCAGGCCCGCCTCGCCCTCGCCCGCGTCGAAGCAGACGCCGCGCGGCGCTATGCACTACTGGCCAAAGCTGAAGAACGCTTGCTTGCCCAGTCGCCCATCGCCCCGCTTTTTCACACGGGCCTTGAGTACCTGCAAAAACCCTGGGTAGTCGGCTGGGAGCCGAATTTGCAGGACCTGCATCCACTCAAGTACGTCCGGATTGACCGCAACTGGAGTGGCCGGGGCTAGCCTTTCAATTGCGCCCGCTGCGCAAGTTGCCGGCGAAGCATTACTTTGGATGCTGGAAGCCTGCTCCTGGGGAAAGAGCAGTTGCCGGGTTATGTAAAAGACCATTGGTTGCTATTGAAAAGTCACTCGGGCAGAGGAGCGTCGGTATTTGTTTGTGCCTTTATAGCTTCAACCAACTGCTCTATCCTGACGGGCTTGTTGACGTGCTGCTGATAGCCACAGCTTAAAGCTCGCTGGATATCCTCTTTTCTGGCATAGCCACTCAGTGCAATGGCTGGAATTTGTCCACCTTTATCAGGTGGAAGGGAGCGGACCCGCTCTATGAAGGTGTAGCCGTCCATTTCCGGCATCCCAATGTCGCTGACCAGAACGTCGAGTCGAAACGTTTGTAGGCAATCTAAAGCTTCAGATGCGGACGACACACATACGGCATGCGCGCCATATTTGGCCAGCACCACTGCGAGTAATTCACGGTGATCGGGATCATCTTCGATGATAAGCACTCGAATCCCCGTCAGTTGCGGATCTTGTTCTGGTAAACATTCCGGCTGTTCTCGCTCTTGCTCGGTATCCAGCAAGGGCAGGCGAACCGTGAACGTCGCTCCCTGAGCGCCACCGCTTTCAGCAGAGATAGTGCCTTCATGGGCCTCAACCAGTGTGCGGACAATCGCCAATCCCAATCCCAGGCCACCGTATTTTCGAGTAGTTGAAGCGTCTTCTTGACGGAATGCCTCGAAGATATGGGGCAAAAAGTCAGGGCTGATGCCTTTGCCTGTATCGCTGACTGTGATTTGCGCCTGATCGCCGACTTGCTCCTGCCGAATGTCCACCCGTCCATGGTTAGGGGTAAATTTGACGGCATTAGAAAGCAGGTTCCAAATAATCTGCTGTAATCG
>JANNPH010000064.1:0-22819 GCA_031399965.1 Gloeobacteraceae cyanobacterium SOY_34_metabat_159
TAGGAGCGCTGTCGATTGAGTTGGACGCCGTTTTCAAAAACAGAGAGCGGACCGTCCTCGGATACCGAGATGAGCAAAAAACGTCCCGGATGCGCCGCTGAAAAGCGCAGTGAAGCGTTGAAGCGTGCCCCGCGCGAGCGCTCCTCGTTCTCGATTTGCAGACCGTCGAGCAGGCAGGCAAAGGCGTGCAGCCGACCGTTGCAGTCGATGTGCACCGCACCGTCTATTTTCGCCATAGCGATGGCCAGTTGCAGCGCATCTTTTTGTTTGAGGTCGAGGGCCACAGCCAGCGACTGACCGGGCATCGCCGTCGGCGGGTCGGCCAGGTCGAGGGCTACCAGGCAGCCGTAGCGATGCTCGACGGCATGGCTTGCGATAGCCCTTACTACTTCGATCAGGTTCTTGCGCAGCCGCCAGTCCCGGATATGGCGCAGTAGCGGTTTTTCCAGCGGAGAGAGATCCGGCGAGAGGCGGCGGGAGGAAAGTAGGCCATCGGCAAAAGTACAAATCGGAGCCGCACCCACCCTGATGACTCCCCGGCCGTCCTGAAAATCGACTTCGAGCCGTTCGGGCAGGTCTTCGTCGGAGAGGATGTGTCTTTCTTCGTCGTTGCCATGCGGACTGTGGGCAATACCCCGGACGCCGTGCTCATCACAGATCAGCGCAAAATCGGAGCCTTCGACGGCCGAAAGCATCTTGCGCACGTGCTTCGTATTCGTAAGTCCTGGCTGCTGCTCAGGCTGCAGCCGCGCCAAAAAATCCACCTTCTCAAGCCGGGCTGAGGAGAGGAAGAAGAGCTTGCCGCGCGGGCGCTTTCCTTCTTCTTTCACCGTCGAAATCTTGACCACAGCTTCGACGATGCCGGCAAATTGCGACTTCGTCAGTACTTTTTGCCCACTCTCCTCGGCTGTCTCCGCGAACCAGAGGCACTTGCGATAGCGATTCAGAGCTTCACTATGGAGCGCTTCTGCCAGAGCGAGCGGCGCGTAGGTCTTGAGCGTTCTGCGCAGAATGTCCTGGGTAAAAGCCGTCCCTTCATCACTCCACCGCGAGTGCAGGTGATTAGCGAGGCCAAGCCAGCAACTGGTCGGTAGGACCGAACAGGCGTTGGGGTGCGACTCGGTAAACCACATCTGGTAGTAGATGCGACCCGAACTGGTGCCACGACTGACCAGTCCGGGTAGAAGCCGCTCCGGCAGGTACTGTGCGCAGCTCTCGCCCGGCCCGGCCTCTGCTTCCGGTCGCCACTGCTTGTCGTAGTACTGCTTGAGTTGTGGCTTAAATCCGGAGAGCAGATGGTTTTCATCGAATACGTAGAGGTCGCTCCCGTAGTCGAAGGCACAGATCAGTGCTACCCGACTGGGACCAGAGAACTGCGTCAGGCCCGATGCCAATCCGCTCAAGATACTCCGGGTAAGGTCCGTGTTCAAAGATTTGTCCCCGAGGGCTGCATTCTCCAGTCCAATTCGACATCTCTTAAAGAGCACACACTTTCCCAAAAGTGCAACTGGATCGAGTTGCCTGAGCAATCCTTACTTGAGTTTGTCGCTAAAAGCGACCCGGTCGGAATCTTGAATGATCTAATTTAACGGACAAGCAATCAATGACAGTCAAACGGTATTTGTGCACACCTACTCAAACTTTTCGGGTCATCTCAAAGAGATTGTTGGCCTGGGGACCGAGGAAACCCTCGAAAAGTCCGTTACCCTCCCCTGCGATAGGCCCCCGCTCGGCAATCTCGTAGTAGGCGTAAGTCCAGGGAATCTGGGTGAATTCGCCAGTCGCATTGTCGCGGACCGTGACCGGTTCGCTGATGGCTTGTGTCGCCGTCTGCCTGAGCCCACTGCCCCCACTGCCTTCGATCTCAGACTTCATCGGTACACCGAGCGCTGCTAAGCCCGCCGCCGTACGTTCGATGTCAGAATAGCGCTCGGTCCGCTGGCGATTGACGTAGCCTGTGAAGTGGTTGACCGAGTAACCGTGCAACAACACCCAGGCTCCGTACTGGCTTGCAATATTGACCAGCTCAACTGCCGAGCGCAGAGGCGGTGCCCAGGGTCGGGTAAAGACCTGCTGATACGCTTCGAGGCCGGAGACTGGATCTCGCACCAGTGAGGCCGCCTGGACTGTTTTCACGATGCAGTCACGGACCGATTCTGGAAGCTCGTCCACGACGAGTTCGCTGATGAAGATCTTCGGCAGATCGAGCCGGTCCTGCTCGGGGTGACGGTAGTGGCGGGCGTAGAGGTGCTGCTCCGGGAACTCGTACTCGCCCTTAGCCTCGTATCCCAGCTGCGTACAGAAGCGCTCCAGATACGGGATTCCGAAGTCCTGGCCCTGGAGAACGAGCCGTAGCGAGCGAAATGCAATGTGATCGTTAGCAACCCTACCGCCTGCAGATTCGATCATTTTCTGGTAGACAAGGGCATAGCTCACCCGCTGCTGGTATTGCTGCCAAAGAACATCCCAGAGGTCACGGGCTTGAAGCGCTGCATCCACGGTCAAACCTCCGTCGCGCAGAGTTCGGCCAGGATTGCCAGAGCGGCCAGAATTTGCTCGGCATCGATTACCAGGGGTGGGCAAAAGCGAATCGCCGCCTTGCCACAACCGAGCAGCAAAAGGCCCTGGTAAAAGGCCCGATCGACAATCCGGTCGCGCCGGTCGCGGTCGAGCTGTCCCGAAGCATCGAATAGATCGATTGCCACCATCAAACCTTTGCCGCGCGGGGCGCTGACAAACGAGAAACGTTCGGCAAGCTGTGTCAGCCCGGTCTGGAGAATATCACCCATCCGGACGGCGTTCTGGAGCAGGCCGTCTTCGAGGAGTGTGAGCGTCGCGTTCGCCGCCGCACAGGCGACCGGGTTACCGCCGAAGGTCGTGGCGTGTGCGCCCGGCGGCCAGGTCATCAACTCGGGGCGGGACAAGATGGCACCGAGGGGCAGGCCGCTGGCGATTCCCTTGGCCATCGTTACGATGTCGGGCATCACGCCCCAGTGTTCGATGGCAAACAGGCGACCGGTACGGCCCATACCGGCCTGGACTTCATCGATAATCATCAAGATGCCGTGACGGTCGCAAATCTCGCGGATGCGGGCGTGAAAACCGTCCTCAGGTACGACATAGCCGCCCTCACCCTGGATCGGCTCGACCAGGATCGCGGCTATTTCCGCCGGGGGCAGGACGGTCGGAAAAAGATTTTGCTCCAGGTAATCGAGACTCGCAAGCGTGCCGTAAGGAATATGGGTGATTCCCGGAACGAGCGGACCGAAGCCCTGGCGCTGGATGGCCTTCGAGCCAGTGAGCGACATCGCCCCGTAAGTGCGGCCATGAAAAGCGCCTAAGAAAGCAACGATGCCCGTGCGACCCGTGTAATAGCGGGCCAGCTTGAGCGCACCTTCGTTTGACTCAGCTCCTGAATTGGTGAAGAAGACCCGCGCCCGCGTACCGCTTACCGGTTCGGGGAAAGGCGAACGCGCCGCCAGACTCTCGGCCAGCACCACCATCGGTTCGTAGTAAAAATCGGTACCCGACATATGCAGCAACTCGGCCGCCTGCGCCTGGATCGCCCGGACGACAGCCGGATGGGCGTGGCCCGTGGCCGTGACCGCAATCCCGGCCGTCATGTCCAGAAAGACGTTACCGTCGGGGTCTTCGATCATGCAGCCTTCGCCCCGACTGGCGACGAGTGGGTAGCCACGGGTGTAAGAGGGCGAGGTGACGGCGAGGTCGCGCTCGATGAGAGCCTGGGCACGGGGGCCGGGTAGCGGGGTCACCAGGCGCGGCAGGTGGGGCAGGGTGCGATTGGCGGCAAGGCTCAGCATCGGAGACTCCTTAGCGGTTGTCGATCTGGGCGCGCTGAAGCTGACCGGAAAAATCGACGTAGACAGTTTTCCACTCGGTATACACGTCCAGGGCAGCCGTGCCCGCCTCGCGGTGGCCGTTGCCGGTCTGCTTGACGCCGCCGAAGGGCAGGTGCACTTCAGCACCGGTCGTCGGTCCATTGATATAGGTAATACCCGCTTCGATGTCGCGAATTGCCTGAAAGGCACGGTTGACGTCGCGGGTATAGACCGAGGAGGAAAGACCGTAGACAGTACCGTTCAGTACGGCAATCGCTTCTTCAAAAGAATCGACTTCGATAATCGCCACCACCGGCCCAAAGATTTCTTCCTGGGCAATGCGGCTCTCGGGGTCCACGCCGTCGAGAATGGTCGGTTCAAAAAAATAGCCGTGGGCCAGTGGCTCGTCTAAGACAGTGCGGCCCCCGAGCAGGATCTTGATACCGGCATCGCGGGCAAGTTCGAGGTATTGCTCGACTTGCTGCAACTGGCCTGCGTTAATCAGCGGCCCGACCTCGGTATCGGGGTCATTGCCGGGACCGAGCCGCAAAGCCTGGGCCGCTGCGCACAAGCGCTCGGTAAATTCGGCTTTGATATCGCTGTGTAAGATCAGGCGGCTCGTCGCCGTGCAGCGCTGACCGGTCGTGCCAAAAGCGCCCCAGAGGGCACCTCTAAGGGCCAGTTCGAGGTCGGCGTCTTCCATCACTACCTGGGCATTCTTGCCGCCGAGTTCGAGGCAGACGCGCTTGAGAGTACGCCCGCACACCGAGGCAACTTCTGCCCCGGTAGCCGATGAACCGGTAAACGAGACGAGATCCACTCCCGGATGACCGACAAGCGCCCGGCCGCACTCTTCCCCAAGGCCGTGCACCAGGTTGACGACCCCCGCCGGTAAACCGGCTTCTCGGAAGACATCCATGAGGGCAGTCGCGCAGGCCGGTGTGTCTTCAGCGGGCTTGAGGATGATGGTGTTGCCGCAGACCAGAGCTGGAAGGGCCTTCCAGCAGGGAATTGCCACCGGAAAATTCCAGGGTGTGATCAGGGCACAGACGCCGACCGGGGTGCGGACCGCCATGGCAAACTTGTTGTCGAGTTCGGAGGGCGTCGTCTGGCCAAAGAGGCGGCGGCCTTCCCCGGCGTAATAAAAAGCGCAGTCGATGGCCTCCTGGACGTCGCCGCGGGCTTCGACAATTGTTTTACCCATCTCGCGGCTCATCAATTGGGCCAGGGCCTCTTTGCGCTCGATTAAGATCTCGCCGACTCGAAAGACCAGTTCGGCCCGCCTCGGTGCCGGCACCAACCGCCAGCCGCGGTAAGCCCGCCTCGCCGCCTGCACAGCCGTCTCCACGTCCGGCTCGCCCGATCGCGGGAAAGTGGCGACCACTTCGCGCCAGTCGGCTGGGTTGCGGTCATCGAGGGTCTCACCCGACTGAGCCGGGTGCCAGTGACCGTCGATGTAGTTGAGACAGGTAATAGCCGTAGACGCCTCCGATAGGACCGAGCAAAAACTGCTCTATCTTAACGACCTCACCTCGCAAACACAAAAACCTTTCAATTGAATATTGACAGCATTCAAAAGTGCTTTTGGGGCAAGTAGCTCTTTCACCTGGCGACGGTGTCTTCACATGTATTTTTGCAAGCATTCGGCCGACCAGCTCAGAAAGCTCCGTATTTTTCCTGTGGCAGGATGCTGGATACTGCTTCTAGCATGGATAATCACTAAACTCCAGGCTCTACCCTACAAGCGGCTGCTCTACGAGAGAAAGTTCGGACAGGCTGATTGTAGAATAGACAAATCGAGTCTGAGGTCGCGGCTATCTGAATTCCCTTCTAGATAGTCAAAAGGAAGGCGCAATGATTTTAGAAGTTGTACTGTCTCTCGTGCTCTTATGCTTCGCAGGCCAAAATATCTGGCTGACGATGATGGTAAAGCGATTAGAAAGAAGACAGGACCGGATGCTCACCAAGATGGGCTGGCGAATCACAGACATCTAAGGCATTTCGAGTGCAAGCTCAGCTTGACTGAGAGGCGATACTGATCCCTGCTCCTGCTCTAGAAACTGGAGACCGACTCTGTCTGGGGCGGAGACTCCGGGTTCTGATACGCTGAGACGAAACGATTTTGATGAAAAAGTACCCTCAGCCATGCCCCTGCCTCGTCCTCAATCAGTCCTGATCAACGGCAAATCCAAGGCGGCAGACGCCCTACGCCTGGAAATCGAAGCCTCCCCGCTGTTGACGTCGGCCGAAGATGATAGAGCCCCGATTGTCGTCGAAGTCCAGGATGGGCGCTTCGTTTTTGTGCTGGAGGACCGACCTCTGGGAGTGGTGCGCTTCTCGGGTTCCCGTCCCGACCGCAAAGCCCGCCAGACCCTCGATCACCTGGCCGGTTACCTGAATGTCCGCACCCTGACCAATCGCTACACGAAACTGGGCGACGCGCTCGAAGTACAACTCAAGCGCCTCAGCCGAGCCGCGACCAAAGATAAACCCGGCGAAGCCGAGCCCCTGCCGTCGGGTGAGACGACCTTGCTGGCCTCCGGCCGTTCGCTCGTCATCGAAGTGACCAACCGCGCCCCGGTGCCCCTGCACATCTACATTCTCGACCTCGACCAGGACATTCGCCTTGCCCCGCTCCATCCCTATTCAGGCTTCGGCAAGCCCATCAAGCCGGGCGAGACGTTGCCCATCGGCTATGGCCCGGAAGTGATCATCACCCTCACCACTCCGAAAAATCAGCCGGAAGGCTTTGACCATTTGCTCATCGCGGGCTCGGTCGGCCCGGCCAATATCAGCGCCCTGACCCTGCCTGCTCTGGGTGAAAAGTACGCTCAGATCGACGATTTATTTGGAGCGGGGTCACGCTTCGACCGCGACTTGCGTACAGCTCTCACAGCCCGTCTACCGGACGCGGCCACCGCCCTCGACCCCAAAGACGATTGGACGGCTATCCACCGCACAGTCCAGGTCAAAAAAGCCTGAGGCTATGGGCTTGAGGAGATGTTGACCGGCTCTGGAATATTGCGGGTGGAGACCTGACCTGAGCGCGTCAGGGCAACTTCGATCGTGCCGCCAGGAATGTTGATGCGTCGGCCAATTTGCACCTGTCCTTCGTAAAAGCCGGGAGAAATCTCCTTCATCGGCTGGGGAGCGGTATAGCCGAGAATCCGAAACGTCGCTCTGCCGCCGACATCGCCCTCAAGCGAGACCGTCAGGATGTCCCCCGTGTAGAGCACCCGATTGGTCGGCTGAAAGCTGACCTGACGAATGCGGACGGTTTGCTGGCGGGGGGGCGGGTCGAAAGGTGACGGCGGATTGAAGAGGTCGCTTGCTGTACCGGTGCTGCGCCGGGGGTTGCTGGCAATCCCGCCGCGCGGGTCATACCCGTAGTTGTTTGGACGAGTGGGAGCCACCGGGAAACCATCGCTGTCATAGCCACTGCGGCCAAAGCTACTCCCGCCGCGATTGGAGCCAAAATCGTCGAAGCCGCCGGGCCGCCGATTGGGCCGGGGCGCGTCGCTGTTGTCGAAGCTGCTGCCGCGTTGGGTCCGCTGCGGGGGGGCGATATCGCGATCTTCTTCAGGAGCCTGGGCAACGCGCTCCTCACCGATTTGGAGCTTGGCGAGCTTCTGGACTTTTGTGCTGAGGCCGGCCCGGTCCAGGTAGACGACGACTGCCGGGTTGGTGATCACGTCCTCAGCACGCACTTTGTAGGTGCCCTTGTATTGGCCGGGGCTTGCTTCAAGCATGGCGATGCCGCTACTGAGGTCACCCAGGTCAAATTTTGCCTGGCCACCGGGACTCCCCTCGGCAACGACCGTGACCGTCTGGCCGGCTGTCACCCTGGTCGCAGGCTGCACCTGAATCGCGGCGATGATGGGCCGCTCGATTTTCAGTTGGGCGACGGGCGCTTCGATGGTGGCAAGTTTCTTTTGATAGACGAGAGCTTGATGCATCAGGACAGCCGTTTCACCTCGGGTCAACACCTCATCCGGACCAATCTTGCTCGCATCCGGGACATTGACGAGTAGACCGGCCTGGGCCGCAGCGGCGATAAAGTCTCGCCCGGCTGCAGGCACCGCCTTGGTGTCGCTGTAGAGGGCAAGCCAGCTCTCAGTCAATGCCTTGGGTGGAGCGGAGAGCTTCAGCGCACGGCCAAAGATTGCCAGGGCCTCAAGCTTGGTGAGGTCACCCTTTGGTTTAAACAGGGCGCCCGGATAGGCAGACATCACACCCGCCTGCAGCAGGGCCTGGACATTCGTGTAGTCCGGTGTCTTTTTGGGGATGTCCTTAATGGGGATATCCTTCTTTTTAGGGTCCGGCTGATACCGCAGAGTATTGGTCAACCACCGCACGAGTTCGAGGCGGGTCATCGTCTCGTCGAGGGGTTGGCCAGTCACGGGGATGTCGGCCTTAGCCTGAAGGGCCTCGGCATAGAGCTTCGTCCAGCTCACATCGAGTTCGTCGCTGGCACTACCGGCCGGGGTGGGTGTGGCCGCCGGAGTTGCTGGGGTTATCGGAGGTTGTTGAGCAAAAACTGCTGTCCCAATCTCGACATTAAAGAGCACCAAACACCCAAGAACCAATCCGCGCTTCATCGTCCACTTCCATGCACTACCGACAGTGTAGCTAGACATTCATGCTCGACGCCTGTTCCCTGCCCAAACAAAAAAAGGGGACACCAGTCCCCTGTAAATTTGCCCCGCAATGTTTAGAGGTGGGTGCCGACGTTGACGCGTGCAAAGCCGAGGAACTGGCCGCGCGGCGCATCCCCTGCCGGAAAGGCGACGACATCGAATAGATAAGTCCCCGAATCTCGCGGGCTACGGGTCGTCCATTCGACATTGACGGTGCTGCCGGGCGCGATCGGTTTGTCGAAAGTAACGGTCAGTTGTGCCCCATCCAGTTGGGCCGCAGCTGGCGTAATGGCGCGCTCGAAGCGCACACCGCTACCGCTACTCACGGTCACTTTCACGGGCATCATCTGGGCGCCACCTTTCTCGACCGCCATCACGTCGACCGGGCTGGGAACGGGTAAAAGACTACCGGGGTTGCCGGGATTAGCAAGGCCAATAATCACACGGCCCAGGCCGATATCGCTGTTGGCCGGTACCTCGACGCGCACGTTGTAAGTAGCACGGGCATCAAGCGTGCTGTCTGTCAGGCTATAGCCGACCAGGCGCGGGATGTGGTTGAAGGCGGACTCACCGTTGGCAAACTGGATAGCCCCAGCCGGAACGCCCGAGGCAAGCAGTGCCAACCCGAGAGTAGAAGCGAAAAGACGGCGCATAAAATAACTCCTTCGCGTGGAATAGTGTTCACCCGCCTTGATCACGCCTGAGGTGCTCTCGAAGACGAGTTGGTGTTCTTCATCAGGTCTTAATCTTGCGCGAATGTCGTCTGCGATACGTCCGCCCAAAGATGTATTCGTCCATCAGAGTTCCTCCCGAGCGCCGCATCTACCCGGCATCTGCCCAGGGAGGCTGCCCTGTTTCAGCCCAGGGGAGGAAGAAAAGCATCCCACCCACAAGGCATCCTGGATGTCAAGTGGTAGTGAAACCTTGAAATTTACGACCTGAGGAAGAAAATATGTACGGACGGATAGCGCTTGTCTCTGTGCACGGTGACCCGTCAGCGGTCATCGGCTCGGAGGAAGCAGGGGGGCAAAACGTCTATGTGCGCGAAGTCGGACGCAACCTTGCTGCTCTGGGTTACCAGGTGGACATGTTCACGCGCCGCGTGAGTTCATCCCAGGCAGAGATAGTCGAGATGGCACCCAACTGCCGGACGATTCGGCTCGCGGCCGGTCCGCTTGAGCATATCTCCCGTGACAACCTCCACCCACATGTCCCCGATTTCGTCGGCAACTTTCTAAAGTTTTCTGCCGGACGGCCTTACGACGTGGTGCACACCAATTACTGGCACTCGGGCAGAGTGGGGCTTGAGTTGCGCAAATTCGCCGACCTGCCCCAGGTGCACACCTATCACTCGCTCGGCGCAGTTAAATACATGAATGTCTCAGAAGTACCGACCTCGGCGAAGTTGCGCCTCAATACCGAGCGGATGATTTTGGAAAACGGCGAGCGCATCGTGGCGACCAGCCCACAAGAAGCTGAGCACATGCGCACTTACGTCTCCAAGAAGGGGCAAATCGACATTATCCCTTGCGGTGTAGACGTAGACCACTTCAACGCAGTGGACCGTACCCAGGCCCGCCGCACTCTCGGCTGGGGCAGCGATGAGAAGGTTGTTTTCTACGTGGGGCGCTTTGATCGCCGCAAGGGCATTGAGACCCTGGTGCGGGCCGCCGCCCAACTCGAAGGCCGCGTCCGCCTGGTCATCGGCGGTGGCCACACACCAGGACAAAGCGACGGCATCGAGTTCGAGCGCATTCGCGGTCTGGTGCACGAACTGGGTATTTCTGATCGGACAGTGTTCGCAGGCCGACTCTCCCAGGAAGACCTGCCCACCTACTACACCGCCGCCGATGTCTGCGTGGTCCCAAGCCACTACGAACCTTTTGGCCTGGTCGCCATCGAGGCGATGGCCTGTGGTACGCCAGTTGTGGCGAGCGAGGTAGGTGGTCTGTGCTACAGCATCGTCGATGGCGAGACAGGCCTGCTGGTCCCAGCCCGCAACAGTGAGCGATTTGCCCAGGCAATCGGTACTCTGCTCAGCGACGACCAACTGCGCCAGCGGTTGGGTCGGGCCGGGATACAGCGCATTCACGACCACTTCACCTGGACCGGCGTGAGCCGCCAACTTGCCCGGCTTTACACACAACTCGCCCGGCGCAAGTCCCTCAGCCGCGTCTCCGCTCAACTGGCTTAAGGCGATGATGCCATTTATGATCGCGACCGACCTGGATGACACCCTGGTCGGTCCGTCTGCGGGTGACCGCGAAGCGCTCGTCAAACTCAACCAGCGGCTCGCGGCTTCTGAGGTGACCCTCGTCTACGCGACGGGCCGTTCGCTGCTCTCGGCCATGGCTCTGATCGAGCAAGCCCAACTCCTGACACCAGCGGTCCTGATTAGCAGTGTCGGTACTGAGATTTATCGCACCCTTGATCCACCCGAACCGGACCGCAAGTGGTGGGAAATTCTGAGCCCCGGCTGGGACCTGGAGCACATCGACAAGATTGCGGCGCGCTTTCCGGCCCTGGTGCGCCAGAGCGAGCAGGAGCAAGGTCCCTTCAAGCGCAGTTTCTTTCTCAAACCAGAAGCAGCGCTGCTGATGACTGAACTAAAAGAAGCACTTTACGAAGCTGGTCTTGCGGTACGGCTCATCTATTCCAGCGACCGCGACCTCGATATTCTGCCTGCCAGAGGCGCAAAAGGACTGGCAGTCCAATATCTACAGGCGCAACTTGGATTTACCAACAAAAATACAGTGGTCTGTGGCGACTCGGGCAACGACCAGAATCTTTTCGAAACCGGCAACATGGGCATCGCTGTCGGCAATGCCCGCCAGGAATTAATCAGTTGGATTGAAACCCAGAGTGGGTTAAATATCTATCGCGCCGGTGCTACGCGAGCCGCCGGCATTGAAGAAGGGCTCAGGTACTGGAAGCTTATCTAGCAAGCCTCCAGCCTTCAGGAATCACGAAACTCTAAACTTGCTCAAATCGAGACCGGCTTCTTTGGCGAGTTGCTGCAGGCTCTTGTGCTCAAGGGTCTTAAGTGCCTTGGTCGAAAGCTTCAGGCGGACGAAGCAATTATTTTGATCATCCCAGAGCCGCTTCCACTGCAAGTTGGCAAACTGCAGACGCTTGTTGCGCCGGTGGGAGAAGGAGATGCTAAAGGCATTGTTTGCCTTCTTGCCAGTCAACATGCATTTGCGCGACATTGTTCGCACTCCGGAGAATTTTTGACACAGCTAGTGATTATGGCACAAATTTTTGCGCTCTGTACAGCCCACGTCTGGCCGGGAGAACGCGTTAAGATAGATTACTACGCTGTTATCGCTCGCAATGCCGCTTACCGCACTGATTCAGAGTTTGAAGGGATCTCCGTTTCTAGAGGAGATCGCCGTGCGCTATCAAAAATCATCGACCGCGAGACTACAGGGAGGCAACCGCGTTGCCCGCGGCATCGCCGCCTCCGCCGTGGCCCGCCGCCGCGGTACGCCACTCCTGGTCATCTGCAGCACTCTTGAAGAAGCAGCGCGCTGGAACCTGCAGCTTGAGGCAATGGGCTGGGGGACTGTCTTCTTGTATCCCTCTTCGGAGGCAACCCCATACGAGCCTTTTGACCCTGAGGAAGAGGTAATCTGGGGCCAGCTGCAGGTGCTTGCCGAATTGACCCAGGCAAGCCACGAGCCGTGGGCAATCGTCTGTACGAGCCGTGCTCTGCAGCCTCACCTGCCGCCACCCGAGTATCTGGTCGAATATTGCCTGCGCCTCACGGTCGGCTCCGGTTACACCATCGAGAAGCTGAGCGCCGAACTGGCTCGGCTCGGCTACAGTCGCGTTCCCCAGGTCGAAGTCGAAGGCCAGTTTTCCCGGCGCGGCGATATTCTCGACCTGTTTCCCGTCTCCGCCGAGATGCCCGTGCGCATCGAATGGTTTGGCGACGAACTCGAAAAAATCCGCGAATTCGACCCGGCGACCCAGCGCTCCCTCGACCCGCTACCCGAGATGGTGATTACGCCGGTTGGCTTCGGACCAGTGGTGCTCCCTGAGTTGCAATTGCGCCTCACCCCGGAACGCATCGACACCCTGTCTGAAGCGGCCCGCGCCATGATGCATAACGAAATCGACGAGGGCAAAGCTCCCGAGGGCCTGCGCCGCTGGCTGGGTCTGGCCTTCGACGAACCTGCTTCTTTGATCGATTACCTGCCGCGCGAACTCACCGTCTGCATCGATGAACCTGAGCAGGTACGGGCTTCCGAGGTGCGCTGGTCCGAGCTTGCCGAGGAGCAATGGCAAAATCAGCCTTTCGGGCCGGTCAAGCTGCACGTCGCCTACGATTCGCTCATCGATGCACTCGGCCAGTTTGGTGTACTGGAGATGCGCGAACTGAGCGGCGAGAGCGGCGGCAGCAACCTGGGCGGTCGGCCGATGCCGAGCATCCCCCATCAATTTGGCACCCTGGCTGAAAACTTGCGGCAGTACCGCGCCCAGGGTCTCCAGATCTGGATGCTCTCAGCCCAGCCCTCGCGCACAGTCGCTCTGCTGGGCGATCACGACTGCCCGGCCCAATTTATTCCCAACCCCCAGGACTGGCCTGCGATCGAGAAGGCCCAGCAGACGCGTACACCGATTGCCCTCAAGTATTCGGGCCTTGCCGAACTCGAAGGTTCGGTGCTTGCCACCCTGCGTGTCGTGCTCGTCACCGACCGCGAATTTTTTGGTCAGCGCGTCGTCTCGACTGCCGGTTTCGTGCGCAAGCGCCGCCGGGCTGCCTCCCGGCAAATCGACCTCGACAAGCTCAACCCGGGCGATTTTGTCGTCCACCGCAGCCACGGCATCGGCAAATTTATCAAGCTCGAAAAACTGTCCGTGAGCGGCAGTGCCCGCGAGTACCTGGTCATCGAGTACGCCGACGGTATCTTGCGGGTAGCAGCAGACCAGATGAACTCGCTCTCGCGCTTTCGTACCACGGGTTCGGCCGTCCAGCTTTCGCGCATGGGCAGCAAGAGTTGGGAGAAGACCAAGCAAAAAGTTAAAAAAGCAGTTCAGAAAATTGCCTTCGACCTGCTCGAACTCTATGCCCGCCGCTCTCAAGAAAAACGGATTCCCTTCCCGCCCGACCAGCCCTGGCAGCGAGAACTGGAAGATTCTTTTCCCTACCCGCTGACCCCCGACCAGGCAAAGGCGATTCAGGAAGTCAAAATCGACATGGAATCTGAGCGCCCGATGGACCGCCTCGTCTGCGGCGACGTCGGCTTCGGCAAAACTGAGGTTGCCATTCGTGCTGCTTTTAAAGCACTCACCGCCGGTCACCAGTGCGCCATCCTGGTGCCGACGACGGTGCTTGCCCAGCAGCACTACCACACTTTTAAAGAACGATTTGCTCCCTACCCGATCTCGATTGGCATCCTCAACCGTTTTCGGACGGCCACTGAGAAAAAAGACCTGCTCGCCCGCCTTGCCACCGGCGAACTTGACCTCGTGATCGGTACCCATCAACTACTCGGCTCCGGGGTGCAGTTCCACAATCTCGGGCTCCTGATCATCGACGAAGAGCAGCGCTTCGGTGTCGCCCAAAAAGAAAAAATCAAGACGCTCAAAACGAAAGTCGATGTCCTGACGCTCACGGCCACCCCGATTCCCCGCACGCTCTACATGTCGCTCTCCGGCGTGCGCGAGATGAGCCTGATTACGACCCCGCCACCGAGTCGCCGCCCGATTAAGACCCACCTGGCTCCTTATGACCCCGAACACGTCCGCACCGCCGTCCTGCAGGAACTCGGGCGCGGCGGTCAGGCTTTCTACGTCTACAACCGGGTCGAGGATATTGAAGCTGTGGCGGCCCGCCTCCAGCAGATGATTCCGACTGCAAGAGTCGGCGTCGGCCACGGCCAGATGAACGAGGGCGAACTCGAATCGACGATGCTGGCTTTCTCGGGCGGAGAGTACGACATCCTGGTCTGTACGACCATCATCGAATCGGGGCTTGACATCCCCCGCGTCAACACGATCCTGGTCGAAAACGCACACCAGTTCGGGCTTGCCCAGCTTTACCAGTTGCGGGGTCGGGTCGGCCGCTCAGGGGTCCAGGCCCACGCCTGGATGTTTTATAAGCAAGAAGAGAGCCTGACCGACGAAGCGCGCAAGCGCCTCAGAGCAATTCAAGAATTTACCCAGCTCGGGTCCGGCTACCAACTGGCCATGCGCGATATGGAAATCCGTGGGGTCGGCAACTTGCTTGGGGCCGAGCAGTCCGGCCAGGTCAATGCAATCGGCTTCGACCTCTACATGGAACTGCTCGAAGAATCGATTGCGGAGATTCGCGGGCGCAAGCTTCCTAAAGTCGAAGACACCCAGATCGACCTGGGAGTCACGGCCCTCATCCCGGCCGACTACATCCCCGACCTCGAACAGAAGATGCGCGCCTACCGTCAGGTAGCCGTCGCCCAGAATCGGACCGAGTTGCAGCAGGCCGCCGTCGAGTGGACCGAGCGCTTCGGGCCGCTGCCTGCTGCCGCACAGCAACTGTTGCGGGTCATGGAACTGAAGCAGGTCGCCCGCTCTCTAGGTTTCTCGCGCATCCGCCCGGAGGGCACCAACGTGGTCCTGGAGACGCCGATGGAGTCTCCGGCCTGGGAACAAATTGCTCAATTGCTTCCGGCTGAGGCGCGGGGTCGCTTTGTCTACCAGCCGGGCCGCGTCAGTGTACGCGGGCTGGGGAACCTGACCAGTTCTCAGCAGCTCGAAAGCCTGGTGCAGTGGCTCGATAAAGTGCGCCTGCCGTCCCTCGAACTGGCTGTCTAGATCTCGATCTAACGGCAATCTTAAAGTTCCCGGACGCTTGCTGAGTGCTGGTTAGGATAGATACATGAACGGAGGACAGAGTTGTCCTCCAAAGCAACTGGAGGCAAGTTGCATGATTCGCTTTTTAGTCGAAACACTGGTCTTTTTGATCGACAAGCTCTACCGGGGACGCCATTACCAGCGGTTTTACGTGCTGGAGACCGTGGCGCGGGTACCTTACTTTTCATTCTTGTCGGTACTTCACCTTTACGAAACCCTGGGCCTGTGGCGCAAAGCCGACTGGCTCAAAGTCCACTTTGCCGAGAGTTGGAATGAGCTTCACCACCTGCTCATCATGGAGTCGCTGGGGGGCAACCGCCACTGGTACGACCGCCTCTTTGCCCGGTCTTCCGCCCTTTTTTATTACTGGGTGGTCGTGGCCTTGTACATCGCCTCGCCACGCTCGGCCTACCGCTTCATGCACGCTATCGAAGAGCACGCCTACCACACCTACGACAACTTCCTGAACACCCACGGCGAAGAGTTGAAGCTGCTGCCGGCTCCGGCCGTGGCAGTCGCCTACTACCGCAACGGTGACCTGTACATGTTCGACGAGTTCCAGACTTCTCGCCGTCCCGAGGAGCGCCGTCCGGTGATCGACACGCTCTACGACACCTTTGTCAATGTTCGTGATGATGAAGGCGAGCACGTCAAGACGATGCATGCCTGCCAGCAGGTAGATGCGCAGTTGAACTTCAAAAGCCCCCACAGCGTACTGCCGGAATCGACCGTCGTCGAACCGCCTCTTGTTTCCCCGCCGCTACGCTAAGCAGTTCTGTCGGGACTCAACTGTCAACACGGTAGAGTCCCGGTCACTTTTTAACCGCCGATACAAACCGAAACGCGGCCAGAATCCTGGCCGCGTTTCGGTTTTAGTCGCTCAGGTCTGCAATCTGCAGAAACGCTCTAGAATCGAACAATCTCACACGCAGTGGAGGTTCGATGTCTCAACGTCCGATTATTCTTGGCATCGTGGGCGACAGCGCCGCGGGCAAAACGACGCTCACCCGCGGTATTGCCCAGGTGCTCGGTCCGGAGAAGGTCACAGTCATCTGCACCGATGACTACCACCGCTACGACCGCCAGCAGCGGGCCGAGCTTGGGATTACAGCCCTGCACCCCGACTGCAACTACCTCGACATCATCCAGCAACACCTGGCCATGTTGCGCACCGGTCAGCCGATCCTCAAACCGATCTACAACCACAAGACCGGTACCTTCGACCCGCCCGAATACATCAAGCCCAACCATTTCGTGATCGTCGAGGGGCTTTTGGGCTTTTCGTCCCGCGGCATGCGCGATTGCTACGACGTGAAAGTGTACCTCGCTCCGCCCGAATCGCTGCGTTCGCGCTGGAAAGTCAAGCGCGACACGGCCAAGCGCGGCTACTCAGAAGAGCAGGTGCTTGCCGAAATGGCCAGGCGCGAACCGGACTCCGAGCAGTACATCCGTCCCCAACGCCGCTCGGCAGACATGGTTGTCAGCTTCTATCCGAGCGATTCGGCCGAGGATTCACAGTTAAATGTGCGCCTGGTGCTGCGGCCGACGATTCCGCACCCAAACTTTGACAATCTCATCGAGCGTAGTGGAGCGCACACCCGCTCGGCTGTCCGGCTCGACCTCGACCGCGACATGGGCAAACCGGTCGATGTGCTCGAAGTGGATGGACACGCCACCAGCGAACAGGTCAAAGAACTCCAGGATGTTTTATGTGAAGAGATGGCCGATATGTCGCAAATGTGCAACCACGCCGACATCGGCAAGGTATCCGGCACAACCGGCGAATTGCTGCAGAGCTACCCGCTCGCTATCTCCCAGCTGCTGATCACATATCACATGGTCAAAGCAGTTAATGGCTACCAGGGGCATTCCTGAGCTTCCGGCGTTGCCCGGAGTCTACACACCTGGGCAACTATCGGGATCAATCTTTGAAAATATGGGTCGGGTGGGGTTCGAACCCACGACCAGTCGGTTAAAAGCCGAATGCTCTACCACTGAGCTACCGACCCATAGGCACGTCTTCCAATATAACAGCTCTAAAGGCGGGTGGAAGATGGCTGCAGGCCAATGGGCAGCTGAGTTATCCTGGATGTAGCTGAATCAGAGTCGTGCATCATGGGCTTACTGATCTTTATCGCACTCGCTGTCTACGCAACCGGTGCCTGGATGTTCTCGCGGGGAGCGCGTCGCTTTTACTCAGACGATCAAGTCTGGACGCTGGCTGCCCTCTGGCCGGTGTTGCTGCTCACCTCTTCGCAGTTTCGCACCAACTTCAACCGCGCTTTAAAGCCCTGACTAGACTGGTGCCCGCTCAAACTGAAGATTATAGAGCGAGGCATAAACCCCACCCTGGTCAAGCAGGCTGCCGTGGCTACCCGTCTCGGTAATCCGGCCACGTTCGATGACCAGGATGCGGTCGGCATCGCGAATGGTCGAAAGCCGGTGGGCGACGACGATGACCGTGCGGTCCTTCATCAGGCGATTGAGGGCTTCCTGGACGAGCGCTTCCGATTCGTTGTCGAGAGCAGATGTCGCTTCGTCGAGAATTAAAATCTTGGGGTCGAGCAGCACAGCTCGGGCAATAGCGACCCGCTGGCGCTGGCCGCCCGAGAGGTTGGCCCCGCGCTCACCGACCAGGGTTTGATAGCCCTTGGGCAGTTCACAGATGAAGTCGTGGGCATTGGCGATGCGGGCGGCCCGCTCGACTTCGGCTGAGATAATTTCGCTATCTTCGTAGCCGTAGGCAATATTTTCAGCGATTGTGCCCGAGAAGAGTACCGTTTCCTGGGGAACGATGCCGATCTGGCGGCGCAGGCTCTTGAAAGTGACTGTGCGCACGTCGGTGCCGTCGATCAGGACAGCGCCCTGCTGGGGGTCATAAAAGCGCGGCAGCAGGTTCACCAGTGAAGATTTGCCGGACCCCGAGGGGCCTACCAGGGCAACCACTTCCCCCGGCTCGACCCGCAGGTTGAGGCTGCTGAGTACGGTCCGGTCGTCTGTGTAGCCAAAGTCGATGCCGACAAAGTCGATGCGCCCCTGTACGGTCGGTAGCGGCTTGGCATCGGGCGCTTCGAGCACGGTCGGCTGCATGTCGAAGAGCTGGAAGACGCGGTCGGCTGAGGCTTCAGCCTCGCGGATATCGTTGAGGTTGCCGGTAATCATCACGACCGGGTCGATTAAGAGCGCAATACCGGCGGCAAAAGAAGCAAACTGGGCCCCCTCGAGATTGCCCTCAGCAATTTGCCAGGCTCCGACCCAGAAAACCAGCAACACACTGATTGCCTGCAGGAGGCCAATCACCGGGTACTGGATCGCCTTAATTTGCTCCGTCCGAAAGCGGGCAAGGCGGTTGGCGTCAGAGCGCTCCTCGAAGCGCCGCTGCTCGTAGCCCTCGGCCGCAAAGCCGCGGATGACGCGCGTTGCGGAGAAAACTTCGGTAAGTAATGAAGAAAGGTCGGCGATTTGTTTCTGGCTGGTCTGCGAAAACTTGAGAAGCCGGTTGCCAAACCAGCCGAATAGCCAACCGATGAGCGGCGCAATGACCAGCGTCACGAGCGTCAGCTGCCAGTTCAGAAAGATTAAGTAACCGAGGACGGCGACGAGCGTGAGCACGCAGGGAATGAACTGGTGGAAAAAGCGCCGGGTAATCTCGCCCACTCGATCGACATCGCCGGTCAGCCGCATCGTCAGGTCGCCTGTGCGTTGGGTCGCGAGGCAGGCGAGATCGAGAGTCTGCAGATGGGCATAGACACTCGACCTGAGGTCGGTGATGGCCTGTAGAGCCGCTTTTGCCATCAACGTGTCCTGACCGTACTGAAAAAAGCCGCGCACGATAAAGATGCCGACTGTGATCCAGGCAAGCTCGGTAATGGCAAACAGGTTGCCTTCACCTAAAAACTTGGTGAGCCTGCCCACCATGTAGGCGAGGGCAGGCATCGTCAGCACGAAACCCGCTGTACACCCCAGAGCCCCGAGAATAATCGTCCGACGCGGAGCTAAAAATGGAATCAGACGGCGATAACTTTCGGGGAACCAGGCCATAGCGTAACTGAGCAACTTTTTAGATTGTGGCACGCTCGGGAGACCATGCTGCTATCTAGCGAACGAAGCCGTCGTATCCTGAGCCTCCCAGGTGGCTGTTGCCGACTTGGTCCAGTACTCAAAGTGCAGGTGCGGACCGGTGACGCGTCCGGTGCTACCGACCCGACCGATGACAGTACCCCGCTGCACAAACTCGCCCGGTTTGACCAGTACCTCCAGCAGATGCCCGTAGCGGCTACGGCGCCTATCTCCGTGGGCAAGTACCACAGCATTACCCAGGGAGCCGAGCGGCCCGGCGGCAAGGACCATACCCGAATAAGCGGCGAGTACAGGCGTTCCCTCGGGGGCTACGAGGTCAACCCCCCGGTGAAAGCTGTTTTCACCCGTGAGCGGGTTAGCGCGCTGCCCAAAGGGCGAAGAAACGACTGCCGCGATTGAGAGGGGAAAGTGGAGCTTTTCGACCGTCGGCGTGTCGATGGTGATCGTATTGTCATCGATAAAAATTTCCTGCCCGGTCGAGCGCGATTTCAGCATCACGGTACCGAGAGGAACAAGTGTGTCGAGCAGATTACTCTCGCTCACAGTCGCCGGTGGCCGGGCTGTACGCGGGGGTCGGGGCAGTGCTCTTTTGCGAGTCGCCGGCTGCAACTGTCGGCTGGGTGCGCCTGCAAAGGTAACTTCCGGTACCGCCTGCGGGCTTGCCGGGTCAAAAAGGCTCTGAGCCTGGGAAGCAAGCTCTTGAGAAGCGCTCGCTGATCTCTGAGTGACAGCGATCAGGGCCAGAGCGCACACTATCCAGCGGTAAGAGTGCAGCATCAGCTTTGTAGGGTGAAATCCTGCAAAGTCTATCCCATTGATTTGAGTGTGCCAACCACAGAACCTCAAGACAGCGAGCGACTGCGCGGCAGTTAGTTGCTTTGCGGCGCTCGATTAGCGCTCGGATTCCGGGCAGTCTTCGGCGATCAGCATGGTGCTGTCGTGCCGCTTTGAGAGCGTGGAGAGCTTGCGGGTCACAGAGCCGATGTTGTCGATGCGGATGATTTCTTCCCAGGCGGCAATCTCGTCTTCGTCGTCAGTGGTGTAGCGCACGGTCACCACGTCGCCTTCGATATCTAAAATGCGAACCTGCTCAAGCCAGCGTCCCTGGTCGCGCAGAAACAGACAAACCTCAAGTTTGTCTTGACATATTTGATACAGTTTTCGATGTAGCATTCTTTGGAGAGTAGTGCTTGTAACCTGAACGGGCCGACAGGGAGTGAGCCTTGCCCTAATGACTACCAGTATACTGGTTAAGCACCGGCGGTTGGCTGATTGGTAAAGCGGCGAACTCATAATTCGTGACATACTGGTTCGAATCCAGTACCGCCGAGGCTGATACCCAGGACACTATGGAATCGCTCGACCCGTTCTCGTCTGCTCCTTTGCAACTGGGCATCGGTGTCTTGAGCGGCCTCGCAGTCGGAGTCGCCCTGCGAAAACTGGCAACGCTCGTACTCTTACTGGTAGGTTCAGGACTCCTGTTTGTTTTTGGCTTGAGCCAGCTTGGCGTGGCAACGGTCAACTGGCAGGCACTCGACGGGCAGTTGCAGCAGTGGGCACAGGCACTCACGGTCTGGGGCAAACAGACGTGGCAGCAGGTAAGCGCGATCGGGGCCGGATTCGTGGGTGGTCTACTGCTCGGTTGGCGGTGGCGCTAGTACAACCGGACTTATAAAGAAGACCCTACTCTGGAAGTGCGATGAAACTGACTCGGATAGACCTCAATTCCTGGTTATTTCAACTGGCCGGCAAGACCCTGCTGGTGGACCCCTGGCTGGTGGACCCACTTACTTTCGGCGCAAGCTGGCTCATCGAGCTACGCCACGCAACACCACTTGCTTTTACCCCCGAGACATTGCCGCCTCTCGATTTCATCTTGCTCTCCCAGGCACAACCAGACCACTGCCACCGGCCTACCCTGGCTCGTCTCGACCGTCAGGTGCCCGTGATTGCCTCTCCTGCAGCGGCCCGCATCGCCCGCGACCTGGGCTTTCAGTCAGTGCGCGCCCTCACCAGCTTCGAGGAACACACCAGCGGCCACCTGCAGATCACTGCTGTGCCGGGAGCCCAGGTCCAAGGTGAACAGGAAAACGGCTATTTGCTGCGGGACCAGTTAAATGGAACGGTGCTCTACTACGAGCCGCATCAGACAACTCTGAGTATCCAGCAGCAACTGGCGGCGCGCACCGAGATAGATGTGCTGCTGATGCCGGTTGTCGGCCTGAACTTCCCGATCCTTGGCGAAGTAGTGATGGGACCGGACAGTGCGCTCGCCATGGCAAAAGTGCTCCGCCCGAAGACGATCGTCCCCACGACCTTGGGGGAAGTGCACTCCGAGGGCTGGCTTGGCAATTTGCTCAAGCCGGTCGGCACCGTTTCTGAATTTGCCGCAAAGCTCAAAGCCTCGGGCTTGCCGAGCAAATTCCTGCAGCCTGCTCCTGGTGAAACTCTCGAACTGGCGGCTGTCGGGTAGTTCTCTGGTCTGCTTGTAAGCTAGTATCGACGCGCTCAGGCTTAGCGGTAGCGTTGGCCCATGGAAAAAGGCGCAACAGACAATTCACCGATGGCAGTTTCCGCCAGGGCAAGGATCCGCCGCATTCCGTTATGGGAGGAACTTGGGCGAACCTGGGAAGTGGTCGTTTTTGCCTGGAAGATCCTGGGTCGCCTGGGTGGGCCGCGCCAGACCGCCTACACGCTCTGCGTGACCATTCCTCGCATGATTGGCCGTATGCTCTGGCAGCGCCGAGTAATTCGGCGCGCCATCGGTCGTCCTCAAGATTGATTCAGGCAAGACCGGCGAGCACACCGAGCAGCTCTTCGTCTTCGCGCTTGAAGAATGGGAGGGACTCGACGTGCTTGTAGCGTATGATGCCCTGCTTATCGACGATGAAGTAAGCGCGACTGACGCCCAAAAAGCCACTGACTTCATATAGAGCAGCCACTTTTTTATCTTTGTCGCTCAGGAGCGGAAAAGGCGCTTTGAGTGACTGGGCAAACTTATTTTTTGCCTCGACACCGCCGCCGCTGAGTCCGAGAATGACCGTGGCCTGATTCTGAAACTTTGACCAATCTTCGACAAAGCAAGTCAGCTCTTTGGTACACACCGGCGTAAAATCACCCGGATAGAAAGCAAGCAGGACATTCTTCTGGCCGCGATACTGCGAGAGCGTCACTGTCCCCTGGGACCCTTCGAGTGTGAAATCTGGAGCCTGTTGACCGACTTCGATACCCATGGTCTTCCTGCAGCACTGCTGTTCCAGCATAACTGGGAGCGCCTAGACTGGAAAAATTGCAAGTAGAGGGTGCTGTGTCGGGTCTTTTGCCTTCGCTGTTGACTTTTTTTCTGGCTGTCTGCCACGGCCTTCTCTTTCTGGTGGCACCGATGACGATGGTCTACCACGGAGTGAGCTGGCAGATGATTGCTTC
>JANNPH010000076.1:0-14819 GCA_031399965.1 Gloeobacteraceae cyanobacterium SOY_34_metabat_159
GGGTATATTGCGGTCCACCATTGATGTCGCCCAGAGCCCAAATGCCCGGTATGTTCGTCTCCAGACGCTCGTTGACTACAACAAACCCGCGTGCATCCACCGCTACACCAGCCGCTGCTAAATTTAAGGTATCGGTGGTTGGCGTGCGACCGATGGCTACTAGTAGATGCGAACCCTGGAGGCTCGTCTCTCGGTCAGCCACTTGAATTTGAATCGCAGTGGCATTGTCACGCTCAACCTTGAGTACTTTCGCCTTCAGCAAGAATTCGACGCCGTCTCGTTCCAGCAGGGCCTGAATGGCGCTTGCAATATCTGGATCTTGCTGAGACAGGATTTGCGCACTTTGCCCAATCACAGTGACACGACAGCCAAAGCGCCGGAACATCTGGGCAAACTCCAGGCCAATGTAGCCACTGCCAAGCACTATCAGGTGCTCGGGCAGGTGTTCTAGCTCCATAATCGACTCACTGGTCAAAAACCCGGCTTCTGTGAGTCCGGGCACTGATGGAACCAGTGGTCGCGTACCGGTATTGATAAACAGCCGTTCGCCAGTGAGTAACCGGGTCGTACCTACATCCGTCGCCACTTCAATCGTCCCTGGTGCTGTGAAGCGAGCTGTGCCGATGATGAGATGCTCTCCCAGCGATGTCTGCAAATTGTGAAGATTCACCGAGCGCAGGGCCTGCACGACCGTTCGTTTGCGCTGAACGACTGCCGCCAAATCAACGGTGGGCGGTGCAGTTTTGATGCCGTAAGCAGCGCTGTGTCGCACGGTGTGCGCTACGTTTGCACTTGCCACCATCGTTTTGGTGGGAATGCAGGCGATATTGATGCACCCGCCGCCGATCATGTTTAAGCTGCGTTCAATCAGGGCAGTTTTGCGTCCAGCAGCGACCAGTGCCGGTGCCAGCGTTTTACCGGCTTTGCCGCCGCCAATAATAATGTCGTCGTAGTGTTCGAGGTCCATTGCTATCTCCACTAAGAGGATTGCTACATTTTCGTAGCATCCTATAGAGGGCAGCGCTCCGGACCCTAGAATTGCCCTCTACTCGTCCACCTGGCTGCGGCTGGTGCGCAGACGCTTGAGGGCGCTGCGGCGTTTTTTAGAATCGAGGACGCGCGCTTTTACGGCTTTAGAAGGACGGGTGGGTTTGCGCGGTGCCTGTACCTGCTGCAGGCGGATGAGCCGCTCGGCCATGCGCTCGTAGGCGACTTCCCGGTTCTGGTGCTGGGAGCGGCGCTCGGTTGCCATGACGACGATGCCGCTGGGCTCGTGGGTGAGCCGCACGCCACTCTCGGTCTTGTTGCGGTGCTGACCGCCCGGCCCGCTTGCAATCACAAACTCGACCCGGCAGTCGCGCTCAAGCGAAGCCCGGTCGGTTGGGTACGAAGGCTGCGGTTGCGGCTCTGGTGCGGAACGGCGAATCAGAATCATAATCCCAGCCTAGCAGCCCCAGCTACGAGAGAACCAGTGGTCCGTCGTATCCCCAACTGGCAGAACTTCAGAACAGCGACGAAATAGTCAAGAGGAGCGCGACCAGCGAAATGAATACCAGCTTCTGCCTGAACTGGCGGCGTAAAACCGGCAACACGACCATATCGACCGAAGTCGCGGTCTCCACAAAAAACAGTTCGGTCTCTCTTTCCAGCGCGTACATGAGCTTTTCCTCGCATGATCTCGTATCTCCACGCACTGACCGGTTGGGCGCTCGTCCCGGAAAGGGTGGCTACTCGGTATTAGGTGTCGATATTAGAACTTAGGCAAATTGCCGCCGGAACTAAAGAGTCTCGGCGGCAATTTGCTAAATCTGCCTGGACACGGGTGTCGCCCAGGTGCACGTGGTACTCCGAACCTCAAGAACGCGGCGTCACGGCGCTCGTCGGCTGCGGGTTGAGGCTCTCCTGAACGGTGCGGGCGATGCCGGTTGCCGTCAGCCCAAGCGCTTCGAGTAGTTGAGCGCGCGAAGCGTGGGTGACAAAATTGTCATCGATGCCGATTCTGAGGACCGGTACGATAATGCCCGCGTCCGTCAGCGCTTCGAGCACCGCCGAACCGAAGCCGCCCATCCGGCAACCTTCCTCGACTGTGACCACCCGACCAATCTGGCGGGCCAGCGGCAGGAGCAGTTCGGTATCGAGCGGCTTTGCAAAACGAGCATTCACGACCGTGGCCCGGATACCGTGCTCACTCAGCAAGGCTGCCGCCTGGAGCGACGGGTTGACCATCGTGCCGATAGCGACGATTAAAACGTCCTCACCAGTGCGCAGGACCTCGGCCTTGCCGACCGGTATGGCTTCCCAGCCATCGGCCATCAAGGGTGCTCCGGTGCCTGAGCCGCGTGGGTAGCGCACGGCAATCGGACTGCCGGTGTGCTGAATGCCGGTTACCAGCATCTGCTGCAACTCGGCCTCATCTTTCGGGGCCATCACGACCATGCCGGGAATGTTGCGCAGGTAGGCGAGATCGAAAACGCCGTGGTGGGTCGGGCCGTCTTCGCCGACTACCCCAGCCCGGTCAAGACAGAAGAAGACCGGCAGCGATTGGATGGCGACGTCGTGGATGATCTGGTCGTAGGCGCGCTGCAGGAAGGTGGAATAAATGGCGACTACCGGCCGTATCCCCTCGGCGGCGAGCCCGGCTGCCATCGTGACCGCGTGTTGTTCGGCGATGCCGACGTCGAAGTAGCGCTCAGGATAGTGCTCTTTGAATTTGTCGAGGCCGGTGCCGGTCGGCATCGCTGCTGTGATGCCGACGATCTTTTCGTTTTGCTCGGCAAGTTTAATCAGGGTGTTTGCGAACACCGATTGGTAGGCAGGCGGGGTCGGCTTCCCGGCAGGCTTGGCCTTGCCGGTCACCAGATCAAACGAACCCTGGGCGTGGTACTTGATCTGATTTTGCTCGGCGGCGGCGTAGCCTTTGCCCTTGACGGTGATCACGTGTACAAAGACTGGTCCTGAGATCGCGTGTGCCATCTCAAAGGTATCGAGCAAGTCGCGCAGGTTGTGGCCGTCGATCGGTCCGATGTAGGTAAAGCCGAGTTCTTCAAAGATGACGCCCGCCTTCGAGCGGGTGATGGTCATGTACTTGACCGAGTCTTTGATGCGCTCCAGTTCCGGGCTCAAGGTCGAACCGACAATCGGAATGTTTTTGATCTGTGACTCGATACTGCTCGTCAGCTCGCGCATCGTCGGATCGGTGCGCAGTCGATTCAGATAGCGCGAGAGCGCCCCGACGTTTTCTGAAATCGACATCTCGTTATCGTTGAGGACGACCATCAGGTTGGTCTTGGGCAGGTGACCGGCATGATTGAGAGCTTCGAGGGCCATGCCGCCCGTGAGCGCCCCATCGCCGATAATGGCCACTACTTTACGGTTAAGCCCCTGGAAGTCGCGGGCCAGGGCCATCCCCAGTCCGGCGGAGATGCTGGTCGAGGCGTGACCGGCCCCCCAGCAATCAAAAGGACTCTCGGAGCGCTTCAGGTAGCCCGCGATGCCGTCTTTCTGGCGCAGGGTGTGAAAGTTTGCAAAGCGCCCGGTGAGCATCTTGTGGGGGTAAGCCTGGTGGCCTACATCCCAGATCACCCGGTCGCGGTCGAGGTCAAGGGTCTTGTAAAGGGCCAGGGTCAGTTCGACAACCCCAAGGCCAGGTCCGAGGTGACCACCGGTAGCTGCCACGGTTTGCAGGTGCTTCTCGCGGATCTGCTGGGCGAGGTGGGCAAGCTGGGAAATGGAAAGGTCACGTAGCTGATTCGCGTGGGAGAGATCGCTCAGGTTCATTCTTTGCTCTGCTATCCTTTTCAATTTAATAATGTCCACGCCCCGCCGTACAGAAACTTAACCTTTTCCACTATTCCGGCCGAGGTCATTCGAGTACATTTTTTGGCTAAAAGCAGCACAAATCTCTAGTGACTTTGTCGGTCGAAGCACTCGGACAATACAGAAGTGGGTGTCGCAGGCTCGCGCTTCTACCGAATGGGCTGAGCGGCGCGCAGGTCCTCGGGCTTGAACACGCCGCTTTCGGTGATGATGCCTGCAATCAGGGCAGCCGGGGTGACATCGAAGGCCGGGTTGTAATAATCGACGCCGTCCGCACAGAGCACCGTGCCGTCGATTGAGCGCACTTCTTCAAAACTGCGCTCCTCGATTGGAATCAGGCTGCCGTCTGTCAGGCTCAGGTCAATCGTGGACCAGGGAGCAGCAACGTAAAAGGGGATCTGGTGGTACTGAGCGAGCACGGCCACGGCGTAGGTGCCGATTTTGTTGGCCGTGTCGCCGTTGGCGGCGATCCGGTCAGCCCCGACCACTACCGCGTCGATGAGGCCACGCGCCATGCAGTGACCCGCCATCGTGTCGGCGAGCACCGTGACCGGGATCTCGTCTCGCACCAGTTCCCAGGCGGTGAGGCGAGCACCTTGCAGGCGGGGACGGGTCTCGTCGGCCCAGACCCGGTCGAGCCGGCCCGCGTGCCACGTCGAGCGGATCACGCCGAGGGCAGTGCCGTAACCGGCAGTAGCGAGCGCCCCGGCGTTGCAGTGGGTGAGCAGGCGCAGGCGGTGCGGCGTTTCAGGTAGGGCCGCAAATCCATGGTCACCGATGGCGTGACAGGTGGCGAGGTCTTCTTCGTAGATGGCGACTGCTTCGCGCTCCAGCCGCTCGAAATCGGCTCCCTCGGTGCGGGCGACTCTCAACATGCGCTCCACAGCCCAGGACAGGTTGACCGCCGTCGGGCGAGTGGCAAGCAACTTATCTGCCACCTGGGCGAGGTAGTCCAGATCGCCCGGAGTTTCCCGGCAGCCGAGCAATACACCAAAGGCGGCTGCCACGCCGATAGCCGGTGCTCCGCGCACAATCATCGTGCGAATGGCGATTGCCATCTGGTCACTGGTCTGGATAGTGACAGTGCGGTACGTGCCGGGCAGGATCGTCTGGTCGATCAGGGTACAGAAACGGCCGTTCCACTCGACAGGCCGAATCTCAGAGCGGAGTATCGAGGACGTCACGCTTTAAGCCTCCCCGGTCTGAGCATCGTTGCGCTCCATGTGGTCGCCTCCTGGATTGCCCGCGATCGGTTGCGGGGCAGCAAATACTGTAGCGGGTTGATCAAGGACTTGCCAAATTTCGTGCAGGTCACCGTTGCTAACGAACTGACGCTAGATAGCGCAACTATTGCTGCGCCCCTGCTTGAGTACTTGTTCGAGTTGACTGGCGCTGATCGTGCGCTCTTCGAGCGGCAGTTCTCTGTCCTCATCGAAGGTGCTGTTTCCGAGTGAACCGCCTTCGCTGCGTGACCTGGCAGGACCACCTGTGGGAGGCTGGGACGAACCGACTGCACCGTCAAGTGAACGCACCGCGTAGACCTGCACGTCTTTGGTAGTGGAGTTAGGTGTCCTGATGCGCATATCCATATCCGAAAAGGCAGGGGACAGAATGTTGTTGCGCTCGGGGGAGGGAGCAAGCCCGAGGAGCCGTCCGAGTTGAAACATGGTCTGCTGAGCAATCCGGTCGGGCCGATAGGTCCGGAAGCCACCGGACATCGCACCGGCCACTGGTCGCTTGACGGTAACGCGCACGACCGTCTGCCCGGTCGAGTCGTCCGTCAGGTAGGGGCCAAAGATGGGCATGTCCTCGTAAGCCTCGATGCGCACCGCCGCTCTGGTCGGGTCGCTCACAGGTATGATCACAGCCGTCTTGTTGTCGCCTGCGGCCAGATTCCAGCGGGCAATCGCCTGCACCATGCCTTCCAGGCTGGAGCGCGGAATGACCTCGCCGGCTCGGTCGGCAAGGGTCTCCGGAATGTAGACTGTGAGCGGCGAGCACGAAGAGAGCAAAGGCCCAATCTGGGCGAGCAATTTGAACTCGACTGCGACCGGTCCGTCTCCGGGCGGTGTCGGAAAGGCTGTGTTCTCCAGGATGACTCCGACGCTCCTTTTCACCTCGGCGTCGTTGGGCAAAGTCGGCGAGACGAAGATCTTGGAGTCGCTCGCTTTACCGTCCGGGCCGACGGTCGCCTCGACGCGCACAATCGTGGTGCGCTCGACAACCGGCAGCTTCCAGCGGGCGAACACTATCTTGCGAACCCTGGCGCTGTAGGCGTCAAGGGCCGCCTCCGACACCTTTGAGGCCGTGATAGTAGGTGTAGTCTGGGCAAGAACTGTCTGGGAGAGTAGCACCGAGAGTGCCAGGCAAATCACTGGAAGGTATAGCATTTTTCTAATCATTGCTTGGGAGCGCGCACATACTAGCATGGACAGTCCACTGCCGGACCGGGCAAACCGAATCCGGTGCCGCTCCTCCCTGGTACAAAGCTGTGATCCTTCCTGGAGAACACTTTCCGCTTCAAGCACTGTTGTGCATCAGCATTCGCCAAGAAGTTACTGAATCTGTATCAGTGTGCGCCGCCACCGGCCCTGGGGTCGGGACGCTTGAGAAACAGCACGGCCACCGCACTCAAAATCAGGGCAATCCCGATTGCGAAGAAGCAGTCGTTATAGGCCATGACGTAAGCCTCGCGCCGCACGACATTGGTCACAGCCTGGAGCGCTTGATTTTGGGCCAGGGCAAGGTCGGCACCACGGCTCAAGAAAAACTGCGTCAACTCGCTGAGGCGCTGCTGGGTCTCGGGGTTGTAGAGCGAGACGGATTCCCCGAGCCGATTGGAGTGAAACTGTTCTCGCTGGGCCAGTAGCGTCGCGAGAATAGCAATCCCAAATGAACCGCCGAGGTTGCGCATCATATTGAAGAGGCCCGAGGCGGAACCGGCTTCTTTGCCGGGCGGAATGTCGGAAGTGGCGATGCTCGAAAGGGGCGTAATGATAAACGGCTGGCCGATGGCGCGCACGACCTGCGACCAGATGAGCTGGTCGTAGGCGGTCAGGTTGGTCATGTTCGAATTCATCAGGCAGCTCACCCCAAAAAGAATCACTCCAAACCCAAGCAGCAGCCGCGGGTCGATGCGCTTCATGAGTATTGGGACAAGGGGCAGGATCAGCAGTTGCGGCAAGCCCGCCCACATGATCACCTGGCCAATCTGCATCGAGTTGTAGTTTTGGATCTGGGCGAGATACAGCGGCAGGATGTAGACCGAGCCGTAAAGCCCCAGCCCGAGCGCGATATTGACGATGGCACCGAAACCGAAGTTGCGAGTGAGCAGCAGCCTGAGGTTGATAAATGGTTCTTTTCGCGTCAGCTCGATCCACAAAAAGAGCGACAGGCAGACAGCAGCAATGACGCTGAGGCGCACGATAAAGTCAGAGCCGAACCAGTCCTTGCGGGTGCCCTCTTCGAGCACGACCTGCAAGGAACCAAGCCCAATCGCCATCGTGAGAATGCCCCACCAGTCGCCTTTTTTGAGCAGGCCAAGTTGCAGGGGTTGCGGTTCAAAAGTCAACCAGACCGAGGTCATCAACAGGAGACCGGGGACGAGGTTGATGTAAAAGATGTATTCCCAGCCATAATTTTCGGTGAGCCAGCCACCGAGGGTAGGGCCGATGGAGGGTGCAAAGGTGGCGGTGATTCCGAAAAGTGCCAGGCCGACGGGTTGCTTCGAGCGCGGCAGCCTGGTGAGAATTACCGTGAAGGCCATCGGAATCAGGACGCCGCCCGCAAGACCCTGCAAACCCCGAAAGACGATCATCGAAGGCAGGTCCCAGGCAAGGGCACAGCAAATCGAGAAGAAGATGAACAACCCGGCGTTCACGAAGATATACCAGCGGTCTGAAAAGACCCGCGCCAGCCAGCCCGTGAGCGGGATGACCACGATCTCAGCGACCAGGTAGGAAGTCGAAATCCAGGAGCCTTCTTCGAGGGTGGCGCTCAGAGCACCCTGAATATCTTTGAGAGAGGAGTTGGTAATCTGGATATCCAGCACCGCCATGAAAGCCCCAAGCAGCACGCCTGCGACCGAGATCCAGGTCTTGAGCGAGACTTGCTCTTCTGGAACTGGAGCGGGCGACTTTGCAACAACCGCGGCAGTCATCGTCTGCAACCTCGTGGGGCTATTTTGGTCGGACTATCTGACCCGGACGCTGACCACTGCCGATAGACCCGGCGCGAGCAGCGATTCATAGCCGCGGACACTGCTTGCATCCAGCACAATTTTGACCGGTACGCGCTGGACGACTTTGGTGAAGTTGCCCGTCGCGTTGTCGGGCGGCAACAGGGCAAACTGCGCACCGGAAGCGGGAGAGAGGCTATCGACGCGGCCTTCGAAGGTACGGCTGCCCAAAGCGTCGAGCTTGACTTCGACCGGTTGGCCGGGGCGCATGTCGGCAAGCTGGGTTTCTTTGAAGTTGGCGACTATCCAGACGCGCGATTCGACGATGGCCAATAACTGCTGACCGGGTTGTACCCGCGCCCCGATTTCTACGGTGCGCCTGCCGACGCGACCGGCGGAGGCCGCAAAGATATTCGTGTAGGAGAGCTGCAACTGGGCATCTTTGAGCGTCGCCTCAGCCTGGGCGACAGTGGCCCTTGCAGTTGCATATTCGGCCTCGCGCACCTGCGCCTGTACGCCGGCGGCGGCAGCACTCTGAACGGTGCCCTGGGCCTGGACGAGACCGGCGCGGGCGTTCTCGACACCCTGGTTTGCCTGGGCAAGCCGGGCCTCAGCCTGTCGAATCGCTTCATTGGCAGCATCGCGGCTCGCCACAGCAACCTGGTAGGTCGCCCGCGTCGCGTCGAGTTGTTGCTGGGCGATGGCACCTTCTTTCGCCAGGGCCTGGATGCGCGTAAAGTCGAGCCGGGCACGCTCCAGGTTGGCAGCCGCCTGGGCGAGTTGCGCTTTTGCAGAAGGGATACCGGCACGGGCCTCGGCCACCGCCGACTGAGCGGCAAGAATACTCGACCGGGCGGCTGAAGCTCCACCGGTCGCGCCGGTGCGCTGTGCCCCGGCCTGGCTCTGAGCGAGGCGAATATTTGCCTGTGATGTAAGTGCCTGGCGTCGGGCAGTTTCAAGCGCCGCCCGCGCCTGCTGGAGCCGCACCTGGTAGTCGGCCGGGTCGAGCCGCAGGAGGATCTGCCCCGCTTTGACCAGCTGGTTGTCTTCGACCAGGAGTGCTTTTACTGTGCCGTTGACGCGGGCGCTCACCGGGTGGACGTGTCCGGCGAGGAGCGCATTGTCGGTCTCCTCTCGAACGGAACTATATTGCCACCACCGAAAGGCAAAAACCCCGGCCACGAGAGCGACAATGCCGAGCAGTGCAAAAATCAGTGGCCTGGGTAACCCCTTGCGCGCCCCTTTCTCCGGGACCGTCGCCGGAGCTATTGCCTCCTCGGCCGCTCCATCGGCTACTTTCGTGGGAACCTTGACCTCTGCCACCTGCATTACCTCCTGGACGAAGATGATTTGCACCGGAATTTGCTTAGCACACTAAATAAATACGCAAAAAATAGGGGCATGCCGATGTTCGGGAGCAATTGAAGCCAGTTGAGTTCGGACATCACCTGCACCTCGAAAAATACTTTACGTTCGTACTATCTGTACGCAGAGTAATCCTCTACCGGTTACTGGTCAAGCTCTCAAGACAGATTTTTGATGGCCTGATCGAGGACGCGGCTGAGGGCCTGGCGGTCGGCATCCGGGATTCCGGTCATCGTCTCCTCTTTGACCGTGCGTACCAGGGGCGGCAGCACGGATCTGAGGCGTTCGCCTTCTTCAGTAAGCCAGATGCGCCAGATGCGCCGGTCATGGCTGTCGCGTTCGCGCCTGACCAGTGCGCGCTCCTCCATGCGGTCGAGGACGCCCGTGAGCGTGCCGCCGACTTGCTGAAGGCGGTCGCAAATAGTCGAAGTCGGGAGCCCGTCTTCCTGCCATAGACAGCAGAGCACCACCCAGTGAAAAGGCGTCAACCCGAAGGGTTCGAGCCGGTCTTGAAAACGGCGCGACATCAATTGCGCCAAAATTCGCACGCGGTAACCAAAACCAGTCGGAGCGAGCACGTCTTTCCACGTCTCCGCAAATGCCTGGTTGGATGGGGAAGCGATGGTCATGGGTCTCATCCGAGATTACTTAGTGTGCGTAATATTGAGAGTAGCGAATCGCGGGCACAAGGTCAAGGCTGCACCGGTTCAACGGCCGAGCATATCCTGGCCCAGGTAGCGCTGGAGCACTTTCGGGAGGGTGACGGTGCCGTCGGCATTCTGGTAGTTTTCGAGGATGGCGGCGAAGGTGCGGCCGACGGCGAGGCCCGAGCCATTCAGGGTATGGAGCAGCTCGGTTCCTTTTTTGTCAGGTTCTTTAAAGCGCAGGTTGGCGCGGCGGGCCTGGAAGTCTTCGCAGTTAGAGCAGGAGGAAATTTCGCGGTACTTCTGCTGGCTCGGTAGCCAGACTTCAAGGTCAAAGCAGCGAGAAGCACTGAAACCAAGGTCCCCGGTACACAGTTCCATCACCCGGTACGGTAGGTCCAGTTGTTGCAAGATATCCTCGGCGTCGGCCACCAGCCGCTCGTGTTCACTTTGCGAGGTCTCAGGGCGACAAAGTTTGACCATTTCGACTTTGTGAAACTGGTGCAGGCGAATCAGCCCACGGGTGTCGCGGCCGTAGCTGCCTGCCTCCCGCCGGAAGCATGGCGTAAAGGCGCAGTGGTAGATGGGCAGCTCTTTTGTACTCAGAACCTCGTCGCGGTAGAGGTTGGTGACCGGCACCTCGGCTGTCGGAATCAGCCAGAGGTCTTCGTCCTCGCACTTGAAAATATCTTCTTTGAATTTGGGCAACTGGCCGGTACCGGTGAGCGCCGCCTCGTTGACGAGGTAGGGCGGCAGCACCTCCACGTAGCCGTGGGCGCGGTGGCGGTCCAGCATAAAGCTCACGAGTGCCCGCTCAAGCGCTGCGCCATCACCCAGCAAAGTCACAAACCGGGCCTGGGAAATCTTGGTCGCCCGCTCGAAATTCAGCAGCCCGAGCCGTTCGCCAATCTCCCAGTGGGGCAGGACGGGAAATTCAAACACTCGCGGCTCTCCCCAGGAGCGCACTTCGCGGTTTGCTGACTCGTCTGGGCCAACCGGTACGACGCTCTGGGGCAGGTTGGGTAGGGTCAGGAGCAGCCGCTGAAACTCTACTTCAAGCTGGCGCTCTTTCTCCTGCAAATCGGAGACGGTCGATTTTAATTCGATGCCTCTTTGTTTGAGGGCTAGCACCTCGGAATCATCGGCTGTCGCTCCACCCCGCATCCGGTTGCCCACTTCTTTGCCGGTCCGGTTGATCTCGGCTTCGACCTGGTTGGCCGCTACCTGGGCGGCCCGCCGCTCCACGTCAAATTGCACGAGTTGACGCACGACCGGCTCAAAATTGCCGCCGCGAGTATTGAGCCGGTCGATCAGGCTTTGCGGATCCGACCGCAGCAGTTTCGGGTCGATCACGAGTGGCCTTGTAGCTAGTAAAGCAACTGGAAGCGGCCCGTGGTCTTCAGCCAGTTCTGCGCTTCGATGTAGTTGTCAGGAGCAAGGCGAATGGCCCGGATCCAGGCGTCGGTTGCTTTTTGGTAGTGTTCTTCGGCCACTTCGAGGTTGCCCTCTTCTTCCTCTTTCTGGCCCCGGTAGTGGTGGATGACGGCGATATTGTTGAGGGCCTGGGGAAGACGCGGGTTGTCTTCGAGGGACTGATCGTAATAGCCAAGGGCGACATCGTGCTGGCCGTTGGCGGCGTGGATGAGGCCGATGTTGTAGAGGATGTAGGAGCGGTCGTAGGCGTCTTCTTCGAGCTTGAGCGCTTCTGTGTAATTTTCGAGCGCCTCGGCGTATTCGCCGTCCGCCTGGGCGGACATGCCGTCGCGGTAGTAGGCGAAAGCTTCTTTGGCCTGACGCTTGACCGGCATCAATTGGAGGATCATGTCGGCCATGACCGTGAAGCTCTTGTCGATAAAGTTATCGTTGCGCTGACTTCTGGGCATCCCGGTACGCTCGTAAGTTACTAGTTTTAAAACCCTTGCCCACCAAGATAGCATCCGCTCGGCAAGCACCGGGCGGGGTTAAGAGGGCATCGAAAGATCCTGAAATCTTTGTTAACCTGATCTATAGTTTTGTTCGAGAACACGATGCTTGCAGTCCAGGACTTAACGGTCCGCTACGGCGCTCGTCTGGCACTCGATGCCGTCAGTTTTACAGTCGAACCCGGCCGTTTGATGGGCATCATCGGTCCCAATGGAGCGGGTAAATCGACGCTCATCCGCGCAATCATGGGCCTCACCCCGATCGACCGTGGCCAGGTGATGCTGCTCGGTACACCTGTTTTCCAGATCCGCGAACGGGTAGCTTACGTGCCGCAGCGCAGCGGTATCGACTGGGATTTCCCGGCCCTGGTCAAAGAAGTGGTGATGATGGGGGTCACTCCTTATCTGGGTTGGCTGGGCCGCTATAAGACTGAGCATTACCAGCGCGTCGAGCAGGCGCTTGAGCGCGTCTCGATGGGCGAATTTGCCGAGCGGCGCATCGGCGAACTGTCGGGTGGTCAACAACAGCGGGTATTTATTGCCCGTTCACTCGTGCAGGAGGCGCAACTGTACCTGTTCGATGAACCCTTCGTCGGTGTCGATAGCGTTACCGAGCAGGCAATTTTGCGCCTGTTTGAGCAGCTGCGCGACGCCGGAAAGTCGGTGCTCATCGTCAACCACGACCTCGGCCGGGTGATCGAGCGCTACGACGACATTTTGATGCTGCGCGGCAAGGTGATTGCCTGGGGAGCCCGTTCGCGCATCTGGACGCAAGAAAACCTGAACCGGACCTACCTCGGTCCGGTCGCACTGGTGTAGGAGCAGACGTATGTGGCAATCGGTCCTTGATTTTGTGTCCTTGCTTTCCGACCCGCTCGGCAACGGTTTTATCGTGCGTGCCCTGCTCTCGGCCATCCTGGTCGGGACGCTCTGCGCGGTGGTCGGCTCCTACCTGGTAGTCCGTCGCCTCTCGCTCCTGGGGTTGATGGTCTCCAATGCCGTCGTGCCGGGTATCGCCGTCGCCTTTTTGCTCTACGTCAATATCTTCATCGGCGGCTTCATCTCGGGGATTCTCGCGACGATTAGCCTGGGCTGGTTACAGGCCAAGACCCGCATCAAAGAAGACGCGGCAATGGGCATCGTGCTCTCGGCCTTTTTCGGCTTCGGCATCATCCTCATTACCGAGATCCAGAACCAGCGCAAGGTCAACTTAATCGACTTTCTTTTCGGCAACATCCTGGGCATTACTGACTACGACCTGATAGTCAGCGCCGGTATCGGTGTGGTCGTACTGATCGCTGTCTGGGCTTTGTTTAAAGAATTTCTGCTGCTGAGCTTCGACCCTGAGTGGGCCGAGGCGACCGGGCTTCCGGCTCTCAGGCTGCACTACACGATGATGGCGCTCACCGCTCTCACGGTAGTCGCCACCATGCAGGCAGTCGGCGTAGCGCTCACCGTCGCCCTGCTCATCATCCCGGCCGCGACTGCTTATCTACTCACCAACCGGCTCACCGCGATGATGCAACTGGCCATCGGCCTGGGTGTATTTTCGAGTGTGAGCGGCATCTATGTCAGCTACTACCAGAACCTGCCGCCCGGTCCCTCGATCACGCTGGTAGCAAGCGTCCTCTTCGGTCTGGCCTTGATCTTCAAGCCCATCCGGGAGCGCTTCTTGCGTCCCAAACCCGAGGCGCCTGCGGAAGTGGACGAACCCGTACCCGTCCAGGCGCTCGAACCGGCCCCCACAGAGCGCATCCAGATCGGGCGCGACAGTGCCGGTCGCCTGATCATCCAGCCCGCCAAGCCGGGTCCTTCTCCAGGAGAGCTATGAGCGTCCTCGAACAGAAGTTGAATGAACTGGAAGTCCTGACCCGCTCGGCAGAATTCAAGAGCCTGCCGCTCACCGAGCGTAAAGGCATGCTCGAAGATTTTTACCAGCGCGAACTGGCAGGGCAGGGAGTTGACCGCGAGAGCTTTTTAGAAAGCTTCCGCTCCACCTGGCAGCCGCAAATCGAGCCGCTGGCCCCGACCGAGCGCAAGGCCCTCAACCTGAAGCCGGTCTGGTGGACTGTCGGCATCCTGGGCGGTACAGCCCTTGCCCTGGGCGCTCTGGTGCTCTGGACGAACAACATGCAGGACATCAGCAACATCGACGACGCGTCGCTGATGAAGAGTTTGCGCGGCGGCAACCCGGTCCGCCTCGAAGAAGTGGCCCTCAGGCGTTCACTGCCCGATACCGGGGTGGATATCTGGGAAGTCGAGAAGAGCCTCGAACAGGTCGATGACCTGGTGAAGGTCCAAAACTGGCAGGGCGGTCGGGAGAGCACTACCCATGCCCTCGAAGTCTTGAGCCGCAACGAGCCTGCTATCTTCGCACGCGTCCCGGCAGCTAACCGGGCACAGGCGACAGCGGCGATGGCCGAGTTGCGCAAGAATATCCGCACCCTGCAGGACCGGATCGTCGCCCAGGACGTTACCGGCTCCAACCTGCAGCTGCGCCGGACGCTGTGGTTTTTTGACCTGGTGCAACTGGCGATGCTCGGCGACTTGAAAGTCGAAGTACCTGCCGAGTACCAGAAGCTGCCGTATCTTGCCGGGGGGTGGGTGATGCTGCGCTTCACGACCAACCGGGGCAGCTTCACCGGTCTACTGGACGGCTTCAACGCACCGGTGACATCAGGCAACTTCCTCGACCTGATTGGTCGCGGCTTCTACAACGGCACCAAGATTACGCGGGTGGAACGCTTTAACCTGATGCAGACGGGCGACCCGAAAGGGGACGGCACTGGTGGCTACACAGACCCCGCCACCGGCAAGCGCCGCACGATTCCGCTTGAAATCCGGCCCGCCCGTAGAGAGGCCGAGATCACGGCGGCCGCCGTCATCGAGCGCCGG
>JANNPH010000084.1:0-9758 GCA_031399965.1 Gloeobacteraceae cyanobacterium SOY_34_metabat_159
GGATGTTTCTGGTCTATATCGGCATGAACTGGTGGGCTTCCTGGTCACCGGGAGCGGAGCCGGGCGGCGGCGGCTACGTAGCCCAGCGCATCTTTTCATCCCGCAGTGAAAAGGACTCGCTGCTTGCAACTCTCTGGTTCAACGTTGCCCACTACGCCCTCAGACCCTGGCCCTGGATCTTGGTTGCGCTCTGTTCGATGGTGCTCTACCCAAAACTGGAAGACCCCGAATCAGGTTACGTGCGCGTGATGATTGACGTTCTGCCGCCGGTCTGGCGCGGCTTTATGATTGCGGCCTTTGCGGCGGCTTACATGTCCACGATTGCCACCCACCTCAACTGGGGGGCGTCGTACCTGATCAACGACTTTTACAAGCGCTTCTTACAGCGCGACCGCACCGAGGCGCACTACGTCTGGGCTTCACGGGTCGCGACAGTACTGGTCATGTTTCTTGCCGGTATCGTCACGGTCAACCTCACTTCGATTGAAGGTGCCTGGAAGCTGCTGCTCGCTATTGGAGCAGGGACAGGCCCGGTCTATTTGCTGCGCTGGTACTGGTGGCGGATTAACGCCTGGTCGGAAGTCTCGGCGATGATCGGGGCACTGGTGGTCTCGCTCTTTTTGCAGGGAGTGCTGAAGCTCGACGTCGATAAGCCGGACGGGTTTGTGATCACAATGCTCATCACCGTGATCACGACAAGCATCATCTGGGTGAGTGCAACGTATCTGACCCAGCCCGAGTCTCCGGCAGTGCTTGACAAGTTCTACCGCAAGGTCCGCCCGGAAGGACCGGGCTGGAAACCGGTTGCAGCCCGGCTCGGCATTCTCAATACGGGTTCGCTCTGGCCGGCTGCTATTAACTGGGTATGCGGCGTTATCCTGGTCTACTGCGCTCTATTCGCAGTCGGCAAGTTGATCTTCAAAGAATGGCTGGTAGCCGGGATCTTCCTGGGCGTGGGGCTGGTAGCCGGAATCATCCTGATGAAGACATTCACCGGGTTCAGCGCCGACTATGTGGAGGATCCTGACGCAGAAGCGCTGAACCTCCCAAACTAAACGCCACCCAGGCGACATGCCATATTGGACACCCGATTCAAGAACGCCGCTATGCTCCCGGTCATCTACAGCGACCGCTTTCTCGACCACCTGACGGGCTCAATGCACCCCGAGAAACCCCAGCGCCTCTCGGCAATCGTCGAGCGCCTGCGCGGCTCAGATCTGGCTGGTGCACTCGACTGGCGTCTGCCGCGCTCTGCAACCCGCGAACAGTTGTCGTGGGTGCATGACCCCGAATTAATCGACGCGGTCGAGCGGCAGTGTGCAAGGGGCGGTGGCTACCTCGACCCCGACACGGTCGTCAGTCCCCAGAGTTTTGAAGTGGCCTGCCTTGCTGCTGGGGGGTGGCTCGACGGTATCGACGCAGTGATGGCGAGTAACGGTCCGGCCTGGATCCTGGCCCGCCCGCCCGGCCACCACGCCGAGCGGAGCCAGTCGATGGGGTTTTGCATCTTCTCGAACGCGGCCCTTGCTGCCCACTATGCACTTCGCCAGTACGGGCTTGAGCGGGTCGCCATCCTCGACTGGGATGTACACCACGGCAACGGCACTCAGCAGTTGTGTTCAGACGAACCGCGCCTTATCTACTGTTCGCTCCACCAGTCGCCCCACTACCCCGGCACCGGCCACGACACCGAAACCGGCGCGCACCACAATGTCTGCAACGTGCCGCTACCCGCCGGCTGCGACCGCAAACCTTATCAATCAGCTCTCGATACCGTGGTCTGGCCCTTCATCGACCGATTCAATCCGCAACTGCTGATCGTCAGTGCTGGGTTCGACGCACACTACGACGATCCGCTCGCCGGGATGGCTCTGCGCCCCGACGATTATGGCGACTTTGCCCGCCAGTGTCTGACGCGCACCCGGCGGGTGCTCTTTGGGCTCGAAGGCGGCTATGACTTGAAGGGCCTGTCCGAGTCGGTGCTTGCCGTCACAGCTGCTTGCGTGGCGACCACTTGACTGGGATTTATCTGATTCGCCACGGTGAGACCCGCCTGAGCGAAGAACGTCGTTTTTACGGCAGTACCGACCCGGAACTGGCGCCCAGCGGCATCGCAAACACCAGACGGCTGGCACTCTGGCTCAAGGCGCAAGTTGTACCTTCGGTCATTTATGTGAGTCCACTGCGACGGGCCCAAGAGACAGCCCAGATCCTGCACGAATCGCTCTGGTCTACAGCCGCCCTCGAAAGCGAGCCGGCTCTGCGCGAGACCTATTTTGGGGAGTGGGAAGGGCTATCGGGCGACGAATTGACGAGCCGCTATCCCGAGCAATTTGCCCTGTGGCGCTCGAACCCGGTTCGTTTCGAGCCCCCCGGCGGCGAATCGGTCGCACAGCTCGCGACGAGAGTGGGAGCGTTTTACGAACAGTTGCAGGCTCGGCATCCGGTAGAGACAGTCGCTCTGGTCTGCCACGGTGGCCCCATTCGCGCCCTGCTGCTGCTGGCTCTCGACTTACCGCTCACACACTTCTGGCACTTCAACCCTCCGTGGGCCTCGGTGAGCTATCTGGAGGTCAGTGGCGAGTTCAATCAGCTTCGCTACTTCGGACAGCGTGGCTGAAGTCAGCGGCGGTCAGAGTTTGGGGTCCGATCAAAGATGCACAGGAAGAGCAGGGCAAGGCCAATCCACATCAGTTCAGACATCGCACGGCTCCTTGCACAGGGGGTAACAGGGTTGAGATTGAAGGGGCTGGCCAGGAGGCTATTGCGCTACTTCGTCTTCCCTATAGAAACAAGCGCAAGGCGGCGGAAAATTGGATCATCGATTTTCGAGTCCGTAGTTAAGTCGGCGCTAATTTTTGAGCCCGGTCGTTGCGATTCCCTGAACCAGTTGTTTCTGACCCAGTAGAAATAGAGCAACGACCGGCAGAGAACTAATCACAGTAGCAGCCATCAAGAGCGAGAAATCCGTTGCGAATTTCTCCTGAAAGCGGCTGAGGGCAAGTTGCACGGTGAGCAGATCGCCTCCCGGCGCGAAGACAAGGGGTTTAAAAAGGTCGTTCCACTCGGCGATGAAAGTAAACAACCCGAGTGTGACCAGGGCCGGACGCGACAGGGGCAGCAAGATTTCCCAGAGGATTTGCAGGCGGCTGGCTCCATCGATGAGGGCAGCTTCTTCGAGGGCGCGCGGCACTCCTTGAAAGAACTGACGCAGCAGGTAAATCCCGTAGCCGTTCGCCGCTGTGGGCAAAATCAAGGCCCAGAAACTATTGATGAGCCCACCTGTGCGCAGGACCAGGAAGATTGGCACCACCAGCACCTGAAAGGGCACGATGATGGTCGCAATCACGAGCAGCAGGACGCCCCGCCGACCGCGAAAGTCGAGCCGCGCCAGGGCATAACCGGCAAGTGCCGAGGTCGCAATCTGAAATAGAGTCACCACTCCGGCCACCAGGAACGTGCTGGCAAAGGCCAACAAAAAGTTTGCTTGTGCCCAGGCTGCCTGATAGTTGACGAGGCTCCAGCGCCCAGGATCGATACTGGCGACAAGTCCACCCGGCTGCAACGAAGAGACCACGACCAGCCCGAGCGGCAGCAAAATCAGTAGCGCACCGAAGCTCACCGTCAGCCAGACCAGAAACCGCATGCCTTTACACCGAGAGAGTGCGAGCATTCTCCCTCAAAAACTGGGCAAAAGCTGATCCGGTGGTGGACAACCTGCTTGCTCACTATTTCGACACCACCGAGCTGGACAGCAAGCGGGTGGCTATACCTGTCGGTGGTTATCGACCTGTTTCCCCGTCGGGTGATCGCCTGGGGTCATTGCCCCAACGACCCTGGTAGATGGCTGCGCACCTGCACACCGCTCTACAGGTGGCTTTGGGCAAATTTCATGCGAGCTAGTGGGGCCGAGGCTTGTTTCTTCTTTTGGCTCAACCCGAAACACCAGGATTTTGCATCAATCGTGATTGGTGCGGCGGCGGATTTCAGTCTGGACTCAAGACTCTGGAATCAGGGTGCGTCTTCTTCGTGAGTCCCGAACTATGGGATCCAACTCAGACACGCAAGAGCCTGAGGCCCAGGAAGGCAACGTCTCCGAATCGCTAATCGGTCCGAAGCGCCTGGATCGGGTCGAGTTGAGATGCCTGGCGGGCCGGGTAGACGCCGAAGAAGACACCAATAGCCAGGCAGACCCCCAGAGAGAGCACGATTGATTCAGGTGCAATACTCGTCGTCCAGCCGAGGACGGTGCTGATCAAAGTCGCAGAGGCGACGCCGAAGGCAATCCCCAGCAGGCCGCCGCTGGAGGCAAGCACCACTGCCTCGATGAGAAATTGCCAGAGGATATCGGCCGGTCGAGCACCAATTGCTTTGCGGATCCCGATTTCGCGGGTGCGCTCGGTGACTGAGACGAGCATGATGTTCATGATGCCGATGCCGCCCACCACCAGCGAAATGGCGGCTGTGCAGCCGAGCAGGACGGTGAAGACGCCCGTGACGCTATTGGAGGCTTCGACCAGGTCGGCCTGGGTGCGGATAAAAAAGTCGTCCTCGCGGGGCGGCACGATTTTGTGGCGCAGGCGGAGCAGGTTGGTCATCTGGTACTGGGCCGCTTCGATCTGGTCGGGAGCTTTGGCTGACACCGAGATCGTGCTGAGGGCGATACCGTTTTGGGAGTTGACCCCGACAATTCGGCTCGCCATCGTCGTCAAGGGCAGCACGACCTGATCGTCCTGGTCGCGAAACTGGGTTGCACCCTTGAATTCGAGGGTGCCGATCACGAGAAAATCTTCGCCCCGGATGCGGACAGTCTTACCGAGGGCACGCTCCGGGTCGAGGCCGAGCGCGTCAACGACAGTCTGGCCGAGCAGGGCGACTTTTGCCCCCTGCTCCAGTTCGAGGCTATTGAAAAAGCGACCCGTAAGCGGCAAGAAGTCGCGCACCCGCACGAAGGCCGGAGTCGTACCGACCAGGTTGGTGCTGGTATTGAAGCCCCCGTAGACTACCTGAGCGCGACCGTTGAGTGAGGGAGCGACATCTTCTACAGCGGCGGCAGTAGCAGCAATCGCCTTGGCGTCGTCCCAGGTGAGGGTGGTCGCCGTGCCCGCTCCTAAAGAAGCGCCCGGTTGCCCGCCGACGGCCGTGCCGTTCTGGACAAAGATCAAGTTGGAGCCGAGGGATTTGAGCTGGGCCTCGGTCTGGGCCTGAGCGCCCCGGCCGATGGCGACCATGGCAATTACCGCCCCGATACCGATAATCACCCCGAGCATCGTCAGCCCCGAGCGCAGCTTGTTCGACAACAGCGAACTCCAGGCAAGGCGAATCGTTTCGGCGATGTCGAGGCCGCCCCGCCGACTCTGGGGCCGAGATTTTGAGGCCGGGCGACGGGGGATGGCTGGGCTTTGCTGCAGTTCCACAGGGGCTGTTCTCCTGAATTAGCGTGGTGGACGGTTGCCGCCGCGCGGACCGCCGCCCCCGCCGAGTGGCGAGTTGTTGCGCACGGGCCGGTCGTTGGGTTTGCGCTTAGTGGGGAAGGTGATGAATACTTTCTCGCCCTGCTGCAACCCGCTCAGTACCTGAGTCTGGGTGCCGACGGTCGGTCCAACCTGGACACGTTTAAAGCGTGGCTTTTCGCCTGCTAGAACGTAGACGCCTGTGCCTTCTGCTTCGCTGACGACCGCCGTAGTTGGGATAAGCAGTGCGCCTTTGCGCTCTCCAACCCGGAAACTGGCCGTCAGGTTCATGCCCGACTTGATCAGGCTTTTATCGACATCGATCAGCTTGATGCGCACTTCAAAGCTGGTGACGTTTTGGACGACGATTGCCTCAGGCGCGACGAGGCGAACCTGACCTTTAAAGACCCGTCCAGGAAAGGCATCGACCCGCAAATCGACGGCCTGACCGGGGAAAATATTGCGCACATCGGACTCGGCAACGTTGGCGACGGCCTCCAGGTCGCCGGCCATCGCCAGCACCGAGGAAGAAGTGGCAGAGGTCGTGGCGCTTGCCGAGGTCGTTGGGGTGACAAAAGCGCCCGGATTGGCGAACTTCTGAGTAATGAGACCGGCAAAGGGTGCCCGGATGACCGTGTCGTTGATCTGTGCCTGGATCGTCTTTAGAGCACCACGGGCCTGGGTGACCTGGGCACGGGCGGCATCGATGTCCTCGGCGCGGAACCCGGCTTTCAGTAAGTCGAGTTGCTGTTGGAGCGCACCGATGCGGGCCTGGTTCGATTCGTACTGTGAGCGACTGACATCGAGCGCGTTGCGGCCGATTGCCCCGGCGGCGAGCAGTTGGGTATTACTCTCATAGGTTGAGCGGGCGGCGATGAGCTGTGCCTGGGCATCGCGCAGATTTTGCTCGGCCTGCAGAATTTCCTGGCGGCGGTTACCAGCCTGCAACTTGCGCAGGTTGGCTTCAGCCGCCTGGAGAGTGCCTTGAGCTTGCAGCAACCCGCCTTGCAGGTTGGTGTCGTCCATGCGCGCCAGCACCTGACCGGCCCGCACCCGGTCGCCCTGGTCTACCAGCAGCTTTGCCAGCCGACCGGGCTGCTTGGGGCTGATATTGACCGGCGTCAGCGGCTTGACGACGCCTGCTGCTGAAACTGTGAGATTAATATCCTGGCGCACGACCGGTGCGGTCTGGCGAGCGGCATTGGCCTCGGTATCTGAGGTCTGCGGCCGTCCCCAGACAAACCAGGCGGCTACTGCTGCCCCGAGCAGAGCCAGACCAATCAAGAGCCAGGGAATACGACGTTCGCCTTTTTTGCTGAGCACAGCCATAGAGCTTTATTCCAAACCTTATTTGTTCAGACGCGACAACGACGTAAACCGTTCACACCGTCAGCCCGGTACCCATCCCGCCAATGCAAGTAACATGGTTAGTCACAAGAAGTAGACAAAAAATGACGACCGACCTGCACAGGTTGCACTCCCTACTCGATAGTGTCTTAAATCACCGGGAACTGCAGGTAGACGACGCTGCTTTCTTGCTCTCCCAAAAAAGCCCCGACGCCTGCGAACAGATTCGCGAGGCTGCCGACAGGCTACGGGCCGAGTTAGTCGGTGAGCCGGTGAGCTACGTGATCAACCGCAACATTAATTTCTCCAATATTTGTGTCCAGCACTGTTCGTTCTGCGCTTTTCGGCGAGACGACGGCCAAGACGGGGCCTACTGGTTGGGCATGGCCGAAGTCCTTGCGAAAACAGAGGAGGCCGTGCGCCACGGTGCAACCGAGGTCTGTATGCAGGGTGGTCTCAACCCATCGGTGCGTTCAGCTACTGGCCGCGTGCTTGACTACTACCTGCATCTGGCCGGCACCCTCAAGTCGCGCTTCCCCACCATCCACCTGCACGCCTTCTCGCCCCAGGAGTCATTTTTCATTGCCCGCAAAGACAACCTGCCCATCGAAACGGTGCTCACCGAGCTGCGCGATGCCGGGGTGGATTCGATGCCCGGCACCGCCGCCGAGGTGCTCTACGAACCGGTGCGCCGTCGCCTTTGCCCTGAGAAACTGAACACTTACGAGTGGATAAAGACGGTGAAAGCTGCCCATAGAGCAGGCTTGCCGATGACGAGCACTCTATTGTCAGGGCACATCGAGACGCCTCAGCACCGGGCTATCCATCTGGCGGTGCTCAGGGCAATCCAGAAGCAGACGGGAGGTTTTACCGAGTTCGTGTTGCTTCCTTACGTCGGCTCTCAAGCTCCGCGCGCCCTGCGTCACCGGGTCGGCCGCGACCAGCCGGAACTGGACGATGCCCTGCTCACCCAGGCGGTTGCCCGCCTGTTCCTGGGCCGTTGGATCGTCAACCATCAGCCCAGTTGGGTCAAGCTCGGCCTTGCCGGTGCGCGCGAAGCCCTGCGCTGGGGCTGCAACGACATCGGCGGTACCTTAATGGAAGAGCACATCACCTCGATGGCCGGTGCCCAGGGTGGGACGTGCCAGTCGCCCGAGGCCCTGGCTGCCGCTATCACGATGGCGGGACGCCCGGCCTATCAGCGCGACACCCTTTACAAGCCAGTCGTGCCGCCGAGCATCCATTCGACCGCAGCCCTCAGGTCGGTCGCCAGGTAGTCCGGCTCGACACTGTACTGATACTGGCCGCTCAGCACTTTTTCGCCGAAGCCGGTCTCGACGAGCACGCCCCGGCAACCGGCATTACGGGCCAGGTCGATATCGGTTGCCTTGTCGCCGACCATGAAGCTGCGGCTGAGGTCAAGATCAAACTGCCAGGCTGCTGCCACAAGCATGCCGGTATTTGGCTTGCGCCAGGTTGACCAGTAAGTGTAGCCGGATTCAGTACCGCCTTCCTCCGGACTCAAAGTCGGGCAATAGAGCACCCGGTTAAGATAACTACCCGCTTCTGAGTGCAGAAGGGCTGCCAGTCGCTCGTGCAAAGCCTCGACATGACTTGCCGGATAGTAACCCCGCGCCGGACCGGACTGGTTGGAGACGAGTACCGTAAAAAAACCTGCGTCGTTTAATCGGCGGACTGCTCCAGCCACCCCGCAGATGAGTTCCAGGTCACTCACCTGACGCAGATAACCGCGTTCCTGGTTGAGCACTCCGTCGCGGTCGAGAAATACCGCCGGTCTAAGCAAAAGTGCCATGCTTCTCGAGCCAGTGGGCAATGTCGGCGATCACCTGTTCGCGCTCGCGCTCGTGCAACAGGTCGTGCCGCTGGTCCAGATACCAGCAAATGCTGCTATCGCCTTTAAGGCAGCTGTAAAAGCGTTCTGCTCCTTCTGAATCCACGATTCGATCTTCTCTTGACGCCAGGATTAAGACGGGTTGAGTCAGTTCATGAACGCGATCCATGCATTCGCGCGCCGCCTTATACAGTTCAATAATGAGGCGCGGCCGGGTAATACCATCGATAAACGGGTCGGCGGTAATGCGCCGTTGCTCTTCTAAGTCGCCAGTCACCGCTGCTGGGTTATAGCCCCGAGCTACGATCCGGTGAGGGCAGACCCAATTTGCTAGGTAGGCCAGGGCTTTTGTCATTCCTTTAAAACGGTTGGCGATGCTGAGCGCCGGAGACATCAAAATCAGCCCCTGAATCGAGTCCGGCTCGGCCAGAGCTTTCAAGACTGCCGTCACGGCTCCCATGCTGTAACCGATTACGACCAGCGGAGCCTCGGGTAGCTGGATTGCTTCGATAGCAGCGGTCAGGTCAATCTGAAATTCGTCAAATCTATCGATCTGCGAGCGCGGTCCCTCAGATTGCCCCTGGCCGCGCGGATCAAGAGCCCAGGTCCGCCACCCGCTTTTCCCAAGAGCCAGGGCCAGTTCTTCGTATCGTCCTCCGTGATCCCCCTTGCCCGGTATCACCAGGACTGAGCCACGAGGCTTTGCTACCTCCCAGCGGTGTACGTGTAGTTGTAGACCATCTGAGGTCGTCAGTTTCTGTGTCTTCGCAGCGGTACAGGTCATCAAGTATGTCTTTAGAGCTAGACCATTATCCTTTTGTCTGGAGATGGGTGCCACAGATTCAAAATATAAGAAATGCTTATGGAGTGTATAAGCATTCAGAAATCTTCCGCTATGAGTATGCGCTTGTGAACTAATGTATCTTTATATGGTGTTAGATATTTGACTTACCGGATTTATACAAATGACTGCAACACTTGAACGTCGTTCTTCCCAAGGGCTCTGGGAACGCTTCGCCGACTGGGTGACCTCCACCAACAACCGCTTCTATGTCGGTTGGTTCGGCGTACTGATGATCCCCACCTTGCTTTCCGCCACCATCTGC
>JANNPH010000136.1:0-11254 GCA_031399965.1 Gloeobacteraceae cyanobacterium SOY_34_metabat_159
CTGAAGACCGAGGTCACCCGCTACCTGCGGTGAGCGCGGTGGAGTCGAACCAGTCGTCGTTCGCCTCGCGCTCGCGCACTTCATCCTCGATGTGCTGGCAAACTACACTCCTTATCAGAGCTACTACAACCTTGTAAAGACGATCGAGGACGACCCCGAGTTCGATACCGGTAAAGCGCAACGCAAACTCAAAAAGTACGTCGAGGGAGACCCCCACGCCATTCGGCAGAAGGCCGAGATCATGGTGGATCACTTCCACCAGCAGGTGCTCGCCAAGCAGAAAATTGGAGGACAGGCCAGGGCAATGGTCGTCACCGGCAGCATCATGCGCGCCATCGAATACTTCCGAGCCTTCCGGGCCTATCTCACCCAGAGGAAAAGCCCTTTTTGCGCCATCGTCGCCTTTTCCGGCGAGCACGAGTTTGCCGGGGACAAGGTCACCGAGGCGACGCTAAACGGATTTGCCAGTTCAAAGATTACCGAGAAGATTCAGGAAGACCCGTACCGGTTCTTAATCTGCGCGGACAAGTTCCAGACCGGCTACGACGAACCGCTGCTGCACACGATGTACGTCGATAAGCCCCTCTCAGGCATCAAGGCCGTACAGACCCTCTCGCGGCTCAACCGGGCTCATCCCAAAAAGCGCGACACGTTTATTCTCGATTTCGCGAACGACACTGACGGCATCCAGGAATCCTTCGCGCCGTTCTACCGAACGACGATTCTCAGCCGGGAGACCGACCCGAATAAGCTTCACGACCTGAAAGCCGACCTCGACGGCTCTCAAGTCTATGACGAAGACGCAGTGAGCCGACTCGTCGAACTCTACCTATCGGGAGCCGACCGCGACCAGCTTGAACCGATTCTCGAAGGGTGCGTCGCCACTTATCTAAGCGACCTTGACGAAGACCAGCAGGTCGATTTCAAAGGTAAGGCAAAGGCATTCATCCGGGTCTACAGCTTCCTCGCTTCGATTCTTCCCTACTCCAGCGCAAATTGGGAGAAGCTGAGCATCTTCTTGAACTTTCTGGTCCCGAAGCTACCCGCTCCTCAGGAAACCGACCTCTCAAAAGGCGTGCTTGAAAGCATCGACATGGACAGCTATCGGGTCGAAGCTCGCTCGACGATGACCATCGCGCTCGACGACGAAAACAGGGAAATCGAGCCGGTCCCGACGACCGGTGGAGGTAAGATCCCTGAATTGACGCTCGACCGCCTGAGCAACATCCTCCGGGTGTTCAACGAGCAATTTGGGAACGTCGAGTGGAAAGACGCCGACAAGATTCAGAAAGTGATTGCTGAAGAGATTCCAGCCAAGGTCGCTGCCGATACCGCTTACAAGAATGCGATGCAGAACTCAGACAGGGAAAATGCTCGCATCGAGCATGACAAGGCCCTACAAAGGGTAATCCTGGATCTTCTCTCGGACCACACAGAACTCTTCAAGCAGTTCTCCGACAATCCAGGATTTAAGAAGTGGTTGGGCGACACCATATTCGGCGAAACCTACCAGGCCCAGCCAGTGAATCAGGAAGACGCTGACTTAGCGGGGAAGTCGAACGCAAACGGTAGCTGAGGATTCTGGGTACTTGCGTGGACAAGAGACGCGATACCGAGACGAACTCAGCCAGGGCAACTGAAGTGCCTTAACGATAGGTGTTCTGGACAACTCTGTTCTGATAAATGCGATTGCCCGTAACCCTGGAGACCGTTCTTGCGACCCGTTTACAATTCTGTCGAGAATTTAGCGCTGCCTGTCGGCCCGATTGAAAGGCCCGGTTGTTGGAGTAGCGCAGACCGGCTGTCGGAATCCGACAGGCCTGAGCCGCACCGTAGAGATTGCCGTTGTCGTAGGGAGCCGCTTGGGCGGGTGTACCGAGGACTGTGAACCCGGTAAGAGCGACGAAAGCAGATGCACATGCAGTCAGTAATTTCATAGATAACTCCTTTACTGTAGATGGTAGATGAAACGAGTAGTGTTTTATTTTCACTCGTCATCTGCCACTCAAACTAACACTATAGAAATGGATAGAAATCCAGCTTTTGATATAGTTCAGGTTGCGCTTTAGCGCAATTCTCAGTACATGTATCTAACCGCATTTACAGGTAAAACAGTCCCAGATCTCAGGAGGTAGCTTCTAATAGACGTCCGCAGATTCTAAATCGTTCATTACTACAAATTACGAATAGAGCCTCACAGAGGGAGTTGAGCTGGTGTGCGTTCGAGCACTTCGCCGTAGAGGTTGACCAGGCTTTCGATGTTGGCGAGCAGGGTATAGCGTTCGAGTACGCGGTTGCGGGCCTTCTGACCCAGGAGTGCTGTAAATTCGGGCTGTTCACTGAGCAGGGGCAGCAGTGTTCGCAGCTCGGTGCGCACGCGCAGAGGATGAACGAGCAGGCCGGCTCCTCTATCGAGCACTTCGCCATCCGCCCCGACATCGGTTGCCAGGCAAGCCGTTGCACAGGCCATTGCCTCCAATAGCGATAGTGATAGTCCTTCTACCAGTGAAGGGAGGACAAAGACATCGGCTCCGCGCAGAATCTCGATGCGGCGCTGCTCAGAGGCGATGTAGCCAAGCCAGCGCACCCCATCCAGCGGACCATAAAAGCTCTGCAAGTTGAGCCTGAGCGGCCCGTCGCCGACAATAGCGAGCCGGGCACGTGCACCCATATCAGCCTGCTTCCAGGCTTTCAGCAGTTGTTCGACGTTCTTCTCAGCCGTAATCCGGCCCATGTAGACAAAGAGCGATGGAGTGCGCAGTTCGTTTTTAATGGACGAATAGCCCGGACAGTAGCGCTCCGCATCGACGCCGTTTGGGATCACCGCGATGCGGGCCGCCGGTACCCCGAGCCGGATGAGCAGTTCTTTTTGAAGCTGCGAGAAGATGATGACACGGGTGTAGTTGACCAGGGTCGAAGCGTACCACTGGTACATCAAGTACTGGGTGTTGGCGGCAAAGTTGCGGCGACGGCGGTCGAAGGCCGGGTGGAAAGTGGCGACAAGCGGTAAGCGCAACTCCTCGCAGATCTCCGGTAGGGCAAAATCGAGCGGTGAGAGCGTGAGTGAAGCGTGGACGACATCGGGCCGCAGTTCGCGCAGGGACTCGATGAGTACCTTGCGCGCCTTTAAAGACGGAATCGTGTAGACCTGAGACTTATACAAATAGGGAAGGCTCACTTCGTCCGGTTCGAGCCGGTCTGCAAGCGATTCCTCTTCTTGAGAAAAATGTAAAAAACTGACCCGGTGGCCCAACTCCATCAAGCTGTTTGTGACCTCGCGGCTATAGGTGACGTTGCCGCAAAAGGGAGTCTTCTTGCCCAGCCAGGCGATGTGCATCGGGTTACTTAGAGAGGGTTCGCGAGAACCACTGGGTCATAAAACCTGCCAGTATGACGGTGAGCCCTGAAGCCAGGATAACAGGCCGCAGGCCGAAGCTCGAAGTTGCCTGACCAACCAGTACCAATGGCAGGCTGAGGGCAATATTGACCAGGTTGTTTTGCAGGCCGAATACTTTGCCGCGCATCTGCTCAGGGGTCTCTTCCTGAATCAGCGTTTGCATCGGCACCCCAATTAAAGCGCCGCCAATACCAAGTAGCAACGTCAGAGCAAGGGCAAGCCAGACATTGGTTACCCAGGTGAGAGCGATGAGCGAAATTCCCATCAACAGCGACCCGACGGAGGTCAGCCGTTCGCGCGAGATGCGGTTGCCGAACTGGCCGATGCCACCCGCACCGAGGGCAAGACCGACACTCGCCGAGGCGAGCAAAAAGCCGAACTGTTCTTGCTTGATGCCGAGGGCGCGCGCGAGACCAATCGCCAGAATGGTCAGGGCTGCCATGACGCTGTAGAGCACGGTGATGCGGATGAGTGCCAGGCGCACCCGCTTGTTCTGGCCCAGATAGCGCAACCCCTCGCGGATGTCCTTCCAAAGACTCAGTTTGCGCTGGGAGTGCTGGTCTTTACCCTCAGGCACGGCCATGAAGCCTAGAAGCCCGGCCGCGACCAGGTAGGCGCCACCGACAATCCAGTGGCCGCTGTCAGCACCGCCCACCAGGCTTAGTAGCGGCTCACCAATTGCAAAGCCGACCACCGCCGCCACCATCATCGTGGCTGTGAAGAGCGAGTTGGCCGAGAGCAGTCCCTGCCGTTCGACGACGATCGGGATGGCGGCCGTCTCGGCGGGGGCAAAAAATTGGGTCAAAGTCGAGACGATAAAGGTGACGGCGAGCAAGACCGTGTACTCGACCGGCAATACCGGCAGAGCTACCACGAAAAGCCCGCGCAGCAGGTTCGAGACCACGAGGACGGTCTTCTTGGACCAGCGATCGACGAAGACCCCGGCCGCCGAGCCAAATAAGATAGCCGGAATCGAGGAGGCGATGATGATACCGTTGGCCAGATCGTCGGTGCGCGCCTGCTGAAAGTGCAGGGCAATGAGCGCGATCATGTAGACCAGGTAAATCTTGTCGGCGAGCTGCGAAAAAATTTGCCCGCTCCACAAAAACAAGAAGTTGCGGTTGCGCAGCACTTCGCTGAAACCGAGCGTCTTTGGCTTCGATGAGTCTTGAGTCGTCGGTATCATAGGCCGCGTGACAATCTAGGGGTGGGGCGTGGCAGGCACGGAGGAATCGAAACACAGATCCAGCAATTGCGCTGAACGCATCGGGCGGTCAAAGTGAAACTCCAGGTGACGGCGCAACAGCCGCTCGATGCCGACCCAGAGGTAGCTCCACTCTAAACTGGCTGGAGTCAGGTCCGGGTCCGATAATAACTGCAAAGCAATCACCTGCTGCGCATCGAGTCGGAAAGCAATTTGCTCTTCTGAGACGCACTCGACCGCCACCAGCCCGCCGCCCTCGACGCTGAACCCGGCGGCCTCAGCCAGGATCGGGCGATGACTTACGGTACAAAAATGGACCTCCGGCGCCACACCGCCCACAGCCAGCAACTGAAAGAGCCCGTGTACCAGACGGGCGGCGATTTGGTGGGCTGGTGCTGTCGCGAGCCGGTCGAGGTGCAATAGCAACAACTCGAAAAGATCCGCCTGGGCCTGCCCCTCAGTCGCTGCCTGCAGCACGCCTTCCGCCAGGTACTGAGCGGCCGTGATCCGGCCCAGGTCATGCAGGAGTCCCGGAAAACTGCGCAGGCTAATCGCCTCGAAGACCTGGTCGAGGTTGCGACCGTGGTAGAGCTGCAGGTCATTGACGATAAAAAGTTCCGTCCGGCCGCCGATGCGCGCATTGGCTTTACGCGCTCCCTTCGCCACTGCCCGCACCAGCCCGTTTTCGCGGGTCAGGATAGTCATCAGCAGGTCTGCTTCGCCGAGGGGCATACGCCGCAGATTGATGCCGGTTGCCCGATAGTGCTTACTACTCAAACATTCACCGTATACCCGCTTTCTTTAATGTACCGCCCGCGCCGACGGTTGAGAGACTTTACTGGACAGAACTTCAACTGGCCTGATACTATAAGAGCTTGTGAAACAAATCGGCCAGGTTCTCTGGTCAATTTGCAAGGTTTTCCGTTTGGGGAGTAAAGCGATGTCACTGGGCATCCTGGGGCGCAAGCTCGGTATGACGCAAATTTTTGATGAAGAGGGGCGGGCGATCTCGGTCACGGTCGTTGAAGCCGGTCCCTGCCCGGTTACCCAGGTGAAAACCGAGGCGACCGACGGCTACACAGCCCTGCAACTCGGTTATGTCGAGGCACGCGAAAAGGTGCTCACCAAGCCGGAAGTCGGCCACTGCAAAAAAGCCGGCCTTGAAAAGCCGATGCGCCACCTGCGCGAGTTTCGCTTTGACACCGCCGGCGAATACAGCCTCGGCCAGTTGATCACCATCGACCTCTTCAAGGCCGGACAGCTAATCGACGTGGCCGGTACCAGCATCGGCAAGGGCTTTGCGGGCGGCCAAAAGCGCCACAACTTTGCGCGCGGCCCGATGGCCCACGGTTCCAAAAACCACCGCGCCCCCGGTTCGATTGGAGCCGGTACGACTCCCGGCCGCGTCTTCCCCGGTAAGCGCATGCCCGGCCGCATGGGCAACGAGCGCGTCACGGTGCGCAAGCTCACAGTCGTACGCGTCATCGCCGAGCGCAACTTGATCTTGATTAAGGGCGGCGTACCCGGTGTCGAGGGTGGTCTGCTTGAAATCACACCTGCCAAGTGGGTTAAGGCTTAGTTCGCATCATTTTGGATATATAAGACCATGGCAACTTGTTCGGTCAAAGATTGGCAAGGCAACGCGACGAGCGAAGTCGAGCTTGATTTGCCGGTCGCCTCAGAAGCGACCGCCGCCCACATCGTCTACCTTGCCCTCAAGCGGCAAATGACCAACTCCCGTCAGGGCACCTCCTCGACGCTCACCCGCGGCGAAGTGCGCGGCGGCGGTCGCAAGCCCTGGAAACAAAAAGGCACCGGCCGTGCCCGTGCAGGCTCGATTCGCTCGCCCCTCTGGCGCAAGGGCGGCGTCATCTTCGGCCCCAAGCCGCGCGACTTCGAGATCAAGATGAACCGCAAGGAGCGGCGGCTGGCCCTGCGCACCGCCTTCCAGAGCCGCATCGAAGACTTGATCATCATCGATGACATCGAGTCTCAACTCGCCAAGCCCAAGACCAAAGAGCTGGTGCAAGCTTTCGAGCGCTGGGGCATCGACATGGCGAACCAGTCGGTACTGCTGATCCTGGCTGAGACCCAGGACAACACCTACCGTTCGGCCCGCAACATCCCCAACGTCAAAGTGATCCTGGGCCAGAACCTGAACGTGCGCGACTTGCTCGCCAACGACTGGATTGTCGCCACTGCCCCGGCCGTCGAATTTATCAAGACTACCTTTGGAGCCACCGTATGAGCAGCGGAACCAAGCGCGCCCTCGCCGACATCATCCGTCGCCCGCTCATCACCGAGAAGGGCACCCGCCTTCTAGAGAGCAACAAGTACCTCTTCGAGGTCTCGCCCGGAGCCAACAAAATCCAGGTCGCCCAGGCAATTGAAGAGCTCTTCAGCGTCAAGGTGGTCAAGGTCAATACCTACAACCCGCCGGCCCGCCACCGCAAAGTCGGCCGCTTTGCCGGGACCCGTCCTCAGTACAAGCGCGCTATCATCACGCTTCAAGAAGGTGACACGATCACCCTGTTCCCGGAAGTCTGATCTCGTCCAGCGAACTGGGAGCTTATAGATTCAGCCCCGGCTTTGGGTTATACCAAAGCCGGGGCTGAATCTATGAAGCATGTAGGTGAGTGGGACCCTTGGGCGCTCGTCAACCGAACCGGTAGCCGAATCCACGTACGGTGACCAGGTACTCGGGGTGGCTGGGGTCGGTTTCGAGCTTTTCGCGCAGCCAGCGGATGTGGACATCGACCGTCTTGCTGTCGCCCATGAAGTCAGGCCCCCAGACGCGCTCGATGAGCTGTTCGCGCGACCAGACCCGGCGCGGGTTGCGCATGAAGAGTTCCAGCAGGCGGAACTCCTTGGGGGAAAGGTCTACTTCGACTTCACGTACCAGCACCCGGCACTCCTGGGTATTCATCGCCAGGTCACCGCAGCGCAATGTAGACGAATTGTCGGCTATCTGAGCACGCGTCTGGCGGCGCAGCACTGCCCGGCAGCGGGCAATCAGTTCGCGCATCCCGAAGGGCTTGGCAAGGTAATCATCGGCCCCGACTTCAAGGCCGACAACCCGGTCGGTCTCGGTACCCTTGGCAGTCAGCATCAAGATTGGGACGCCGTTCCCTTCACGGCGCAATAGACGGCAGAGGTCAAGCCCGTTGAGATAGGGCAGCATCAAGTCAAGAACGATGAGGTCGAGTTTATCGGGCTGCCGGGCCAGATCTAGGGCCTGGCGTCCGTCTTCGGCGAGGACGACGCTGTAGCCTTCGTCGCCCAGGGCGAGGGCGACGGTCTCGCGGATCAATTCTTCGTCATCCACGACGAGCACTGTCTCGCGGCGCGATGTCGCATTCATAAAGAAGTTCCCTTGAAAGCGAGATTATCCTACCATTCGAGGCAAACCCCGCCCTGTGCCCCTGGGCTTGGTAATTTAGCGTGTAATCTGGATACGGCCCTTCACCGGGCACTTTTTATTAGAAAGGTTGAAGCGTTGGTGCAACCGTTGCTGACGACTGACGAACAGCCGCTGGCCCATGTGGGAGGCAGCCCCCTTATCATCATCGGCGGGGCCGAGGACAAGGAACGCGAAAAAAGCATTCTTAAGGCTTTCTTTACGTGGGCAGGTGGTAGCCAGGCGCGGATCGTGATTATCCCGACCGCGTCGAGCATGCCCGAGATTCTGGGCGAAGTCTATCGCTTACTGTTTGAGCGCATGGGCGCGAGCGCTATTGAGGTCCTTAACATCACGAGCCGCTACGAAGCGGACCTCGAACGTTCAGTGGCCCTGATTAACCAGAGCACCGGCGTCTTCATGACCGGCGGCGACCAGGTCCGTCTGTGCGGCTTTATCGCGCAGACAGCCTTGAGTGCGGCGATGCGCGAGCGCTCCCTGCACGGACGCCTGGTCATCGCGGGCACGAGTGCTGGGGCATCGGCCCTCGGCGACTGCATGATCGCGCGCGGCTACAGCGGCGAGACGCCAAGACGCAACATCGTGGAACTTTCTGTCGGTCTGGGGATTCTAGAAGGAGTGATTATCGACCAGCACTTCCACAATCGCAACCGGCTGACCCGGCTGATGACAGCGGTTGCGGCGCGTCCGCACTGTCTTGGCATCGGTATCGATGAAAATACGGCCATCATCTTACAGGCGGACCGCACCCTGGAAGTGATTGGCGCGGGGACGGTCACCATTGTCGATGCGGGAGAGGTAGTCTATAACACTATCAACGATATCCAGACCCACCAGCCGATCAGCATCGGGAACCTCCGACTGCACATGATGGCCGCTGGCCTGCGCTACAACCTCCGTGAACGCAAAATACTCTAAGTTACTGCTCTGTCTTGGCTCACTTGCCCTGGTCGGCTGTACGACCGTTGCCGGTGAGCCGCTCTACTTCGGCAAGCTTGTTCCGGCCGAGGAAAATCTGATCAAGATTGCCAATGGCGCGGAACCGCGCTCGTTCGACCCGCACAAGTCGGCGGGATTACCCGAGTCGCGCATCTTCAACAATGTCTTTGAAGGGCTGACTGACTACCACCCGAAGACGCTTGCACCTACACCGGCAGTGGCCCTGCGCTGGGAGCCGGACGCCACAGCTAGAGTCTGGACTTTTTATCTGCGCAAGGATGCCCGTTTTAGCGACGGTAAACCAGTCACAGCCAACGATTTTGTCTACAGCTGGCGACGGATTGTCGACCCGATGACCGCCTCGCCCTACGCAAGCCTGATGTATTACGTCAAAAACGCTCAGGCGATTGCCGAAGCCCAGGTGCGCCTGCAGGACGAAACGGGCAAATTTGTGCGCGATCCTAAAAACCCGGCGCTTCCACTACTGGCCACCGAAACTCAGCTTAAGCAAGCCCAGCGTCTTCTCAGCCTGCAACCCACAGTAGCACTGGTGCCGGTTGCCAAGTCGGACTCCGAGCACGCCGGTCAGTTTCAGCTTAAAGATCAAAAAACCGGTCAGCTTGTACCGGTTGCCGAGGGGGCAGAACCGGACCTCTACATCGGCAAAGACGAATGGTCTGCGGCTCTAGAGCTGGGGAAGCTAGCTGGGGGCAAAAAGATTGCCCCTTTCAAGCTTGAAGAATTGGGCGTGAAGGCCCTGGATGACCATACGCTGCGCATCGAGATGCAGAAGCCGACCGCATTTTTCCCGAAGATGACGCCGCACTATGCGTTTGCGATCGTGCCACGCCACAGTATCGAGAAGTACGGCGACGCCTGGACCAAGCCGGAAAATTTTGTCGGCAACGGTGCCTTTAAGATCACAGAGGCCCGTCCTTACGACCAGATCACCCTGCAAAAGAGCGAGACCTACTGGGACCGTGACCGGGTCAAGCTCGACAAGGTACAGCTCATCCCAGTGCAGGAAGAATCACAGAACGCCAATCTCTACCGGGCAGGCGAAGTGGACGCGGTGGTGAGCGGCTCCCTACCGGCCCCGCTCATCCGCGAATTGCGCCAGTACAAGGACTTTCAAGGCGGGCCACAATTCTCGACCTACTACTACAGCCTCAACGTCAAGCGCAAACCCTTTGACGACATCCGGGTAAGACGAGCCTTGAACCTGGCCACCGATAAAGAGGCGATTGCCTACCGGTTTGTCGGGCGTGGCGAGATACCGGCAACCACCTTCGTGCCGCCGGGCATCGCCGGTTACAAGCCGCCGGTCGGCCCCAAGTATGACCCTGATAAAGCCCGTAAGCTACTGGCCGAGGCCGGCTTTCCTGGCGGCAAAGGCTTTCCGCCCATCACCATCTACTACAACACCCAGGAAGGCCACCGCACGATTGCCCAGGCGGTCCAGCAGATGTGGAAGGCACAGCTGCGCATCAATGTGCAACTGCAAAACGAAGAGTGGCAGACTTTTCAGGCCCGCCGCGAAAGGCGTGACTTCGACGTGGCGCGCGACGCCTGGGTGGGCGACTACATGGACCCGAGCACCTTTCTCGACTTGATGAGCGAGGACACCCTCAATAACCATCCGGGCTGGGTGGACCCCAAGTACAGCCGCTTGATGACCCAGGCCAACTCAGAACCAAACGAGCAAAAGCGCAACAAGCTGCTGTACGAAGCGGAAGAGTACCTGATCGACCAGGCCCCGATCGTGCCGGTCTACTTCTACGCTCTCAACTACATGAAGAAGCCCTGGCTGGAGGGCTGGTACCCGAACCTGCTCGACCAGCACCCATTCAAGTACGTTTCAATTAACCGCGACTGGCGCAAGCAACCCACCCTCGTCCGCCAACCCTGAACCGATGCTCAAATTCATCCTGAGACGCCTGCTCCTCGCCATTCCCGTCCTGCTCGTCGTGATCACCGTCGCCTTTTTGCTGGTGCGCCTGGCACCAGGCGGCCCCTTCACCGAGGAGCGTGCCTACCCAGAAGCGGTGCGAGCCAAGCTTAACGAGAAGTATGGCCTCGACAAGCCGCTACCGGAGCAATACCTCAACTACATGGGCCGGGTGCTGTTGCACGGTGACCTCGGGCCATCGACGCGCTACATCGACCGCAACGTCAGTGACGTGATCGCCCAGGGACTGCCCAACTCGGTCATCCTCGGAGGCACTGCTAACTTGATTGCACTGGTACTCGGCATGGGTGCCGGGATTAACGACGCCCTCAAGAAAAATTCGAGACT
>JANNPH010000165.1:0-3947 GCA_031399965.1 Gloeobacteraceae cyanobacterium SOY_34_metabat_159
GGTCATCAAACATTTCGGGCGCGATGGCAAAGAAGACGGCGTGGGCGCAGGCTTCATCATCTCGGCGGACGGCCTCATCGCGACGAGCCTGCACGTCATCGGCGAAGCGCGGCCCATCACCGTTCAGCTCGCTGATGGCCAGCGACACGAGGTCACGGAAGTCTTCGCCTCGGATCGCAACTTTGGGGATTTAACGATACCTATGCCCTCGCGATGCGCGATGCGGAGGCCGACCGCCTGGGCATCAAGACTCTCACAGACCTCGCCCGCTACCCGCGCCTGCGCTATGGCCTCTCGGAAGAATTTCTCAATCGCGCCGACGGCTGGCCAGGCGTGAAAGCGGTCTACAATCTGCAGGCCGAGGCGCGCGGGCTCGACCACGGCCTCGCCTACGAAGCCGTGGCTGCCGGACAAATCGACATCATCGACATCTACTCGACCGACGCCAAAATCGACCGCTACAAACTGCGCGTCCTCACCGACGACCGCCGCTTTTTCCCCGGCTACGAGGCCGTGCTCCTGTACCGACTCGATTTACCCCAACGGCTTCCGAAGAGCTGGGCCGCCCTCCAGAAACTTGAAGGCACCATCTCGGAAGCACGCATGATCCAGATGAACGCCGACGCCGAACTGCGCGGGCAGACCTTCTCGAATATCGCGAGCGCTTTTATCGCTGGGCGCGATACGACCGGGACGCCCGAGACGAGCTTTCTTGACCGGCTCATCGGCCCAGATTTCGGCCGGCTGGTGAGCGAACACCTGGTGCTGGTTTTCGTGTCGCTCTTTTTTGGCGTACTGGTCGGCGTCCCCCTCGGCATCTGGGCAGCCACGGTCCCGGTGATTGCCCAGATAGTGCTCTCCACAGTCGGCGTCATCCAGACGATTCCCTCCCTTGCCCTACTTGCTTTTTTGATCCCCGTCCTGCGCCAGATCGGGACTGTGCCTGCCCTGGTGGCGCTCTTTCTCTATTCGCTGCTGCCGATTGTCCGCAACACTTACACGGGCCTCACCGATATCCCCCCCGGCCTGCGCGAATCGGGGCTGGCCCTGGGCCTACCGGCTTTTGCCCGCCTGCGCCTCATCGAACTGCCGCTCGCAGCCCGCACGATCCTAGCCGGGGTCAAGACCGCCGCCGTCATTAACGTCGGTACGGCGACCATCGCTGCCTTCATCGGTGCCGGCGGTTTTGGAGAGCGCATCGCCACCGGCCTTGCCCTCAACGACAACGCGACATTGCTCGCCGGTGCGATTCCAGCGGCAGTCCTGGCCCTGGTGGTGCAGTTCAGCTTCGACCTCCTCGACCGCTGGCTGGTCCCGGCCGGATTGCGTGCTCCGGCCCAGACGGGCGAGAAAACTGCCTGAGCGCCCTTCAGCCAATAATTTTGAGTGACTCCAGGCCGATTGGCATTTTGGCAGATCACACGAGCACTTTTTAAAAACTCAGGGATACGCTAAGAGCGGCACCTGGAACAGGTGCTTGAGAGATTGAAGCGGGGGAGAGATGGCTTCTGAACTGGCATTGCTCGTCGATATGGTCACCGTGCTCGGGGCGGCTTCAGTTGGGGGCTTCCTGGCAAGCCGCCTGAAGCAACCGGTGCTTCTGGGCTACTTGCTGGGTGGCGTACTGGTCGGTCCGGCGGGCTTCAGGTTACTGAGCGCTGATGGCGACCTCAAGGTACTGGCTGAGATTGGCGTCGCCTTGCTGTTATTCGCCCTCGGCGTCGAATTTTCGATCAAAGAGCTGATGCGCGTTCGCCGCATCGCGCTCGGGGGCGGCAGTCTGCAAATTCTGCTCACGGTCTTGCTGGGAGGCGGTCTCGCCTACCTGACCGGCTGGGTGGATACGCTCCCCAAGGCCATTTTTCTGGGAGCTGCCCTGTCGCTCTCTTCGACCGCCATTGTGCTCAAGAGCCTGACTGAGCGCAACGAAGTCCAGACTGCCCACGGTCAGGCGATGCTCGGTATCCTGATCGTGCAGGATCTCGGATTGGGTTTGATGCTGGCGGTCCTACCAGCCCTGACCCAGCCGCCGGAAGCACTCGGCGGAGCGCTGCTCGCGGCTCTACTGAAGGCCGCTCTTTTTATCGGAGCGGCTGTAATTGCCGGTATCTGGGTGATCCCGCCTCTGATGCGGCAGGTGGCACGTACGGGGTCTCAAGAACTCTTTATTTTGAGTGTCTTTGCCCTCTGCCTGGGAGTGGCGCTTCTCACCTCGACGATTGGACTCGGCATCGAGATGGGTGCTTTCGTGGCCGGGTTGATGATTTCAGAAATCGAATACGCCGATCAGGCCCTCGACAAGGTGTTGCCGATGCGCGACGTCTTTGCCACTCTCTTTTTCGCCTCGATCGGCACCCTCATCGATCCGGCTTTCCTGTGGGCGAACGCGCCGGTGCTCCTGGGGTTGGTAGCGGTGGCGATGCTCGGTAAAGCCCTGCTCATCACGCCCCTGGTGATGGCCTTCGGCTACTCGCTCCAGACGGCTCTGACAGTTGCCCTCGGGCTCAGCCAGATCGGTGAGTTTTCGTTCGTGCTCGCCGGTGTCGCTCAGGATCTGGGTCTCTTTTCAGAAAGGCTCTACGGACTCACGGTCGGCACGGCTGCCACCACCCTGGTGCTCACACCTTTCGCCATCAAGGCGGCCCCGACGCTCTACCGCTTTCTAGAGGGGCTGCCGGTGCTTGGGACTATATTACGCCGCAGCGAGGAACCCGAGGTTGCAGTCGATGAGGCGATCACCGGCCACATCGTCGTTGCCGGTTACGGCAGAGTCGGCCAGACTCTGGTGCGCCTCTTGCGCTCCCAGTCCTACCCGGTCCTGGTCATCGACAACAACGAAGCCACCCTCCAGACACTGCGCGATGCCGGTCTACCGTACCTGTTCGGCGACGCTTCGAGCGAGCTGGTGCTCGAAAAAGCTCATCTCACCCGCGCCCGTGCCCTGGCAATCGCCTTACCCGACCCGATGGCTACCCGCCTCACCCTCAAGCGGGCACTAAGCCTGGCTCCTGAACTGTCGGTCACCGTCCGCGCTCACAACACCGCCGAAATCGACACCCTTTATCAGTTGGGGGCCGGGGAAGTCGTACAGCCCGAGTTTGAAGCTTCGCTGGAGATGGGTTCGCACCTGCTGGAGCGCTTCGGTGGAAGGACACAGGCCGTCCAGCAGGCCGTAGAAGAGTGCCGGGTCGGCCGCTACCGGACTTTGCTGCCTGAGCGCCCCGACTTCTTAGTTGCCAACGACCTCGAAGTCGCGGCAGAAGAACTCGAAGGCAACTGGTTTAACCTGGACCCCAGTTCTCCTCTAGTCGGGTTGACCCTGGCCCAGGCAGACATCCGCCGCCTGACGGGTGCCTCGGTGATGGCCATCCGGCGCGGACGCGACACCTTCCGCTATCCGGGTGCCCAGACGGTGATGGCGGCGGGGGACCGCCTGCTGGTGGTCGGCAATGCCGAGGAAGACGCCGCCTTCACAGAACTGCTCAGCGGCAAGGCCCAGCCGAGTGCCGGACGCCCGGAAGGCTGGATCACCGTCCCCCCGGAGTCGTGGGTGAGTGGGCGAACTTTGGCTGAGGCCGACTTGCGCCGTCGCTACGCAGTGCTCGTGCAGGCGGTACAGCACGGCGAGAAGCTCATACGCTTTCCGGATGCGGAGACCGTGGTCCACGCTGGAGACCGATTAATGGTCTGCGGCTCGGCAGAAGCTATCGAGCAATTGAAAGTAGTCCTCGAAAGCCCGGACCCGACGCCGCCGGAGGCCGCACTCCGCAATGGCTGATTTTCTGGCAGCACACGCGGCGCGATAGACCGACTGCCCGCCTGTAAGATGGATGAGTTTTGGAGGTCCAGCCCATGCCCCACGGCCAGGACATCGCCAACTTAATCTTGTACGTGCAGACCGAGATTCAACTCTACCAGAGCACCGGCAAGCCCCAGCACCTCGAAAG
>JANNPH010000170.1:0-23622 GCA_031399965.1 Gloeobacteraceae cyanobacterium SOY_34_metabat_159
GGATGTGGGGGGCAAGGGGCTTCCGCCCCCTACCCCCCACACCCCCTGACCCCCGAGCAAGGGGCGGCGTCCGCCCCCTGCACCCCCTACAAGGGGAGTCTGGTGGAGCGTCAGATGGGATTGGTTGGGGCCTGCTACCGGGCGGGCAGGGTGACGGCGGCGGCGGTGGACAAAGGCAGGTCGTGAGCCGCGACTGGTGAGGGATGGAGGGGTGACTGGGCAGGTTAGGCGATTTCTAGTTCGCCGATTACTTCCAGGCGCTGGTACTCGCCGAGTACTGCGAACTGGTCGCTGAGGGTGTCGGCGGTGAGTGGGTCGATCCAGCCGAGTTGGCGGAGGAGGTGGATGACGACGGGGAATTTGGCGCGGTCTGCGCCGTCGTGGACTTTGACTGCGAGGCCCATGCCTTCGCCCATGCGGCCAATGCACTGGACTCCCTCGGCTCCGGCTTTGCTGACCAGGGTGCCGCCGGTTAATTGCATCAAGACGGTGTCGAAACGGCCTTCGCCGGCTACCATTGCTGGTTCTTGGACCATCGCGCGGGCCAGGCATTCCAGTTCGGCTGTCCGTCCTGAGGAGATCTGGGCGTAGAGCCAGGCCATCTGGTGTAAGGACAACTGGTAGGTGGGGACTCCGCAGTCGTCGCGCGCCAGGATGAATTCATCGACCGGCATTGCGAGTAGTTCGGCAAGGGTCATGGTGATGAGTTGCTGCACCGGGTGGCGGCGGTCGGCGTAGCGGTCGGTTGACCAGCCTTTTTGTCGGCAGATGGCCAGCATTCCGGCGTGCTTTGCAGAGCAGTTGTGCTCCAGTGGGCTCGTCTTGCCGGCCGGGATCGGGCAGGTGAGGACCGAGGGGTCGAGACCCAGACGCCAGAGCAAATTGAAGACGCGTCGGCTGTGGGTCAGGTCGCCACTATGGGAACTGCACAGCAGAGCCAGGTCGGCAGGGCTCATCGCAAAAGTCTGGTGGGCGCCGCTGCGCAGTACGACCAGGGCCTGAAATGGTTTGAGCGCTGAACGGATGAAGGTCGTTGAGAGTTCCTGGGCGCCGCCTCGTAACAGGATGCGGCCGCGGTGATCGGTGACGACTGCCTCACAGTGGTGGATTGACTCGACGAGGCCCTCGCGTAAGAGGCGCACTTCGATGCTCGGAATGTGCAAAGTCGGACTCAAAACAGTCTGTCCAGTTTAACGCGCTTGTTTGCTGGAGTTGCGCGTGCGGGCTGGGTGAGCAGGCAAGTACAATGGAAAACCAGTTGCAGGATGGACCGACAAAGACGTGTCCGACAAAGCGGTTTCTAAAAAGCGGCTGCTCTGCCTGAGCAACGGTCACGGCGAAGACCTGATCGCAACCCGAATTGCCGAGGCGCTGCTCGCTCACGACATCGAAGTCCTGGCGCTACCTATCGTCGGCGAAGGCAATGCCTATCGGTCGCTCGGCGTTCCGATCGTGGTGCCGACCCGGACGATGCCCTCGGGCGGGTTTATTTATATGGATGTGCGCGAATTTTTGAAAGACGTGCGTGGGGGTCTCGGGCAACTGACGATTCAGCAGTGGCAGGCTGTTCGCCGTCTTGCCCCCCAGTGCGACCTGGTGCTCGCCGTGGGCGATATCGTCGTGCTGGCCCTCGCCTATCTGAGTAGATCACCTTACGCCTTCGTCGGCACTGCCAAATCAGATTACTACCTGGGCGGCCGACCGTCCGATTACACTGCCCTCGACCAGTGGCTCACGCGCCGGCCGGCCTGCCGCGCTGCCTTTCCGCGCGACCAGTTGACCGCTGACAACCTGCGTTCGCGGGTACCCCAGGCGGTCTACCTCGGCAACCCGATGATGGACAAACTCGAACCGCAAGAAACCCACCTGGTGATCCCGGAGGGGTCGCTCACGGTCCTGTTGCTGCCGGGGTCACGGGCACCGGAAGCTTACCGCAATCTGGCGCGGATGCTCACGGTGGTCGGGCATCTGCCCGACTACCTGGGCGGTGCGCTTCACGTTCTTTGCGCACGCGCCGGCGGTCTGAGCGATGCCGGTATCGCCAGTGCACTCGCCGACGGATGGGAACTTGCCGCTGCGCAGATCTCGAAGGGGCGGCTCGCAGTGCACCTGGTCAGTGGTTGCTTTGCAGAGTGCCTGCAGCGGGCTGACCTTGCCATTGCCATGGCCGGTACGGCGACCGAACAGTGTGTCGGGCTCGGTAAACCAGTGTTTACGATGCCCGGTGAGGGACCGCAGTTTACCTACCGCTTTGCAGAAGCGCAAACGCGGCTACTCGGCGAATCCGTACAGTTGGTGACCAGTGGTCCGGAGGCAGTCGGGCAGCGCATCCGGCAGGTACTTGGCGACCCGGCCCTCTTAAAACGCATCGGTGAGAATGGCGAGGCGCGTATGGGTCGGCCCGGTGCTGCAAACCGTATTGCTGAGCATCTTGTCAAGCTGCTCTAGCCAGGTCAGCAGTTTCAGCAGTGCGGGTGAGCTTGCTTTTAAGCCTTTCGACAGACCCCCCTTTGAATGGGGGTAGGTGATTATAGACGGCTAGCTTAGACTGAAGCCTATGTACTTTTCAGGGTCAGCACCGTGAAGTTCCGGCGGTTGTGGTTCGTCGTTGGCATCCTGACGGTGCTGTTGCTGGCGGCAGGATGGCTTGGAGCGCTCTGGCTGGGACCGACGGTTGTCGCCCAGGCCGAGGTGCAGTTGAGCCGGATCTTGCAGACCCAGATCCGACTCGGGCAATTGCGCACATTGCTGCCCTGGCAGGTGACTATTGGCCCTGTCTCGATCGCCACGCCTCAGGAGGCCGACCTGCTCAAGGCCCCGGAGGTCGCTCTCAGCTTTAACCTGGTGAGCTACGTCTTTGGTCGGGGTGCCGATGCCAGCCTCGTCGTGACGGAGCCAGTCATTCGACTCCGGCGCGACCGTGAGGGCCGATTCAACTTGCCCCAGTTTGCGGCGGACGCAGCACAGAGTAGCGGCACAGTCGATAAGTTGCTGCGCAAAGTCGAAGTTAAAAACGGCACGTTCATCTACGATGACCGGGTGCTGGGCGGGAAACCGGTAACTTTCACGAACCTGGTCGTGGGTGCCGACTTTGACGCGAAAGGCGTGCGCTACGACCTGCGGCTTGCGTCCGGTCGAGGGGAGGTGCAGGCCGAGGGGCAGACCGACCTCAATACTTTTAAGACGCGGATCGATGCTGTGCTCAAACAGCTTCCAGCAGCCGAACTCTCCCAGGCACTCAACCTGGGCGACCTGTCGGTCAGAAAAGGTACCGCCGACGGCACGCTGCGCATCGAACTTGCCAACTTGCAAAGCGACATCCGGGCTACTGGACCGGTCAGGCTCACCGGTGGAGAGCTGGTACTCAGGCCCTACAAGGCCGCGCTCACAGTGCTCGATGTCAATGGCCAGCTTAACTGGCCCCGGCTCGCACTCAGCCGCATCCGCGGCGAACTGGCTGGTTCGACAGTGCAGGGTACCGGCAGATTTGACCTGCCCGAGCAGCTCGGTCTCAATGTCGAGGTGACAGGTCCGGTAGAAAGGCTCGCCAGGGCTTTTGTCAGCCCGCCGCTAGCTCTGGGCGGCCGCACACGAACGCAGCTGGTGGCTCAGATTCCGCTCGCACGCGTCGAAAACTTGACAGCGCGCGGCGAGGTCGTTGCCCTGGTACCCCTCAAGGTAGACCGCCTTGTGCTCAACAACTTTCGTAGCGGCGTCAGTCTTGCCAAAAGCAAGGTCACGGCTCCATTCAACTTCAATGTCGCAGGCGGAGCAGTAAACGGTACGGCGCGGGTACAGCTGGTGGCCGCCGCTCAGCCGATTGTAGAAGTCGATGCGACGGGCCGTTCGCTCGTCGCCGAATCAATCGCCGAGCGCTACGGCGAGAAGATCCCGGCGGTCGAGCGCACGGGTCGGCTCGACTTCAAGGCGCGCATTACCGGTCCTGGCGATCGGCTGGCTCTCACAGCCGACTTCGTTCAGCGCGACGGTCGCCTCGCCGGCCGCACCTTCGGGAGCACCGGCACGGTGGCGCTCGTTGGGCAACAGTTGACCTTGAGTAACACCCTGGTGCAGATTGCCGAAGCCCGCATCCGCGCCAGTGGGCAGGCGATTTTAAACGGTCCGCGCCTGTTTACTGCCCGCCTCGACCTCGAATCGGTACCGCTCGCCCTTGTAAGCGATACCCTCGGTGGTGATGCGAATGGGCAGATTGCTCTGAGCGGCAACCTGCAGCAGGGTATCGCCTCGCTGGAGGGCGACGGTGATCTCTCCGTACCGCGCCCGACTGTGAGCGGTCAGACCCTGCCGCCCGTGCGGACGGTGTTCCGCCTGCAAGACGAGACTATTCGCCTCGACCGCTTTACAAGCGGCGGGCTTGCCGTCACGGGCACACTCAACCCCAACCTCACGTCCTCTGGCCCGCTCCTGAAGACGGCCAATCTGCGCATCGCACTCGACGACTTCGATTTGCGGTCTTTGCCGTTGCCGGTTACGACCAGCGGTTTTGTTTCCGGACGGGGTACTTTCGTCGGGAACCTGCAGGACCCGGACTTGAATTTGCAGGTGAACGTGCGGGACGGTGCAGTCGGCAAATACCAGGCACCCTTTCTTTCTGGGCCGGTACGCCTGAAAGATGATCTCATCACCGTGCGTCTGAACGGTCTTGACCAGAACTGGCTTGCGCGGGCAACCATCGAGCCTGCCGGTATTCGCCTGGCCACGCTGAATATCGAGAGCGGCACGACCCGCGTCGTGGCTCAAAACGGATTCTTTGACTTCAACCGGGGCCTGACTCGCCTGAGCGCCCGCGTCGAAGACCTTGACCTCGGCAAACTCGACCTCGAACCGATTGGGCCGCTGCGCACTATCAACGGACGCACGACCGCCTCGGTTGAGATTGCGCGTGGAGCGAACGGGTTGGAGGGTAGCCTCGATGTCACCCTCCGCCGGGGGCGACTCAACGGGTTTGTACTGGGCCAGACCAACTTGCGGGTACGCCTGCGCAACAACCAGCTTTCGATTGCACCGACTGCACTCTCCATCGAGAACAGCCGTTACGAAGTCTCAGGACGGGTCGGTCTTGGCCTGGATGACCCGCTCGATTTGAGCGTGCGGGCGGTCGATGGTCGGCTGGAACAGGGAGTGCGTCTGCTCGGTCTCTATTCGCTCAGTTCTCTGATTTCGCCGCCGCGCGGAGCTCTTGGCCGCGCCCAGGATCTCGGCATCAACAATGTTGGTGGTGCAGCGCTTCCTTTACAGCAACTGCTCGACGTCTACCAGCAGGCGTCGGATGTCGTGCTGGCGCGCCTGGACGCGATGTCGCGCTCGGTCATCCCCGACGACCTCAGGCAACTGCAGGGCAGATTTGACCTGACAGCAAGCCTCAAGGGCACGCGCCGTTCACCCGTGGCGGCGTTCGTATTTGCAGGTAGCGACTGGCAGTGGCAGCAGTGGCGGCTCGATAGCATTGCGGCGCGCGGTGGCTATCAAAACGGCAACTTGACCCTGGCTGCTGCTCAAGCAAGCTACGCGGAGCGCACCGGAGAACTGACGGGCACGCTCTCGCTCGCAGGCACTCAAGATGCCCGGCTCGCGGTGCGCAATTTTCCGGTCGAGTTGGTCGAGCCCTTGCTCCCGTCCGGGGTTCAAGTCTCAGGCGATCTCAATACGACCGCCGTCCTTTCTGGAACGCTGCGCTCACCCGTGGTGAGCGCTCAGGTGGGCATCACGGCCCTGGCAGTGAATGGTCGTGAAGTAGATCCGGTGCGTACAGAGCTTACGGTCCGCAATGGTCGCGCTGCTCTCAACGCGACGGCAATCGGCATCGACAACCGTGGGGTCGAACTCACCGGCAGCGTACCGGTGCCCTTTTTAAACCCGGATGACCCCGGCCTCGCCGTCGATGTGAAGCTTGCCGGGGAGAATCTGCCCCTGCTGAACCTGGTAACCGACCAACTGGTCTGGCGACCGGCGACCGGCCAGGCGGCGATCAGCGTGCGGGGTACCTACGCAGATCCGCTCATCGAAGGCACGGTCGATTTCCGCGACACCAGCATTCAGATCCCGAGACTGAAGACGACGCTCGTTCTCGACCAGTTTCTGGCAAGCTTCGACCGGCGGCGGCTGTTGCTCGACCGGCTTGCCGGAAGCCTGGGCGGCGCTGCAATCTCGGGCGATGGAGCCCTCGCCCTGGGACGCGCGAGCGACAGTACCCTCAGCCTGCGCATCGGCGGCAATATTCTTTTGCCGGACCTTTATCGAGGCGGTGTCGAGGGTGAACTGATCGTTGCCGGGGCCGTCATCGCCCCGCGCGTCGGCGGCAACTTGAGTGTCAATCCCGGTGATCTGCTGCTCACGCTGCAAGATTTCCAGGCGCTCGCTGCAGCTCCGAACGTGCGGGCTGTGGGTACGAGCGAGGCCGGGTTGCCGACTGGGCTGCCGATTGTCTTCGACTACCTCGAAGTGCGCGTCGGGCCTCAGTTTCGGGTGGAAGTCAGTGCCCTGAGCGCCCGCCTCGATGGCGAACTGGCTATCAACGGCCCCCTCGACGAACTGCGTATCGACGGTGCGATCAATGTTCCCCAGGGGACGGTGACCATCGGCGCTGCTCTTTTCCGGCTCGACACCAGTCGCCTCAACGGGCTCTTCTTCGATGGCGACCTCGACCCACGCCTGGACTTGCGAGTTGAGGCGCGGGTATCGGAGTTTCGCTCGACCGGTGTCGCCCGCCTCGATAGCTTCGGGTTGCGTAATTCGAGCGTCAACCTTGACCAGGGCAACCTCGGCCGCATCGAGAAAATCGAAGTGCGCGCCGATGTGACCGGTACAGCACGCAAACCGATTATTGACCTGAGGAGCAGCCCACCCCGCGACAAGACTGAGATCCTGGCTCTCATCGGCGGCCTCGGCGGTGGGGCCGGTTCGCTGCTCACAGGCCTGATTCCGGCGGTCGGCAGTGGCCTGTTGCGGCCGGTCGAACAGGGACTCGCCTCCGTTCTCGGCCTCGACGAACTGCGCATCGATTTTGCCAGCCAGGTCGCCTCTGCAACCCCGCAAAACTTCGGGGTCGGGCTCGGGGTAGAAGCGATCAAAGACCTGAGCCCGGCAGTCTCCGTCTCGATTTTTCGCAATATCAGCGACAACATTCAGCCGACGCTCTTTGGGCTGCGCTACCGGATCAACGAACAGTTCGTCACCCGGCTGAGCACCAGCGAACGGTCCGACAGCCTCGGTATCTCCGTCCAGTTCGAGACGCGCTTTTAGCCGCCGCCGACCACCGTCACAATTTCAAAGCTGTCGCCCGGCGCGACCTGCGTGTGCTCCCACTCCTGGCGGTGCAGGATGTCGCCGTTGCGCTCGATGACGAGCAGGCGCGGTTCGAGTCCGAGATTGCTGAGCATCGTGAGCACAGTGATTTGCTCGAAAGTATGGGCTTCGCCGTTGACGCGCACCGTCGCTTTAGCCATGTAATTTCTCCAGAAATTGAGCGGTGGCCCGCTCTGGGTCAGTGGCGGCCATGATTGCTCTGACCACGGCGACCCGGTCCGCCCCGGCCGCGAGTACCGCCTCCAGGTTCGTCAGGTCGATGCCGCCGATGGCGTAACCGGGTAGCGCAATTTGTTCATGGCAGAAGCGCACGTAGTCGAGACCAACCGGGGTGCGCCCCTGTTTAGTGGGAGTAGCGTAGACCGGACCGACGCCGATGTAGTCAGCCTGCTCGTCCGTGGCCCGTAGCGCTTCTTCAGGCCCGTGGGTCGATTGCCCGATGAGCGGCAGGGGTCCGAGCAGTGCCCGGGCGCGCTCAATCGGGAGGTCAGTCTGGCCAAGATGCACGCCGTCGGCTTCAACAGCCAGCGCCAGATCGACCCGGTCGTTGACGATGAGCAATGCCTCGTAGCGAGAACAGAGTTCGCGCAGCCGCAGGCCGAGGGTGACTACCGGGCGGGCGTCGGCTTCTTTCTCGCGCAGTTGCACAAGCTGCAGCCCACCCTTGAGAGCGTTCTCGACAATTGCTACCAAGTTGGGGTGGGGTGAAGTGACCAGATACAGTCGGCAATCGCTGAGCTTCCGGCGCAAACCCGTGCCGAGGGCGGCACTTTCGAGAGTATAGAGCTGGTAGCGCCATTGCTTGGCCCGTTCGCCAAGAGCCGGGTCCGAGAGCTTGGCATATTCTTCGATCACTCTGAGCGCCTCCTGAATGCGGGACAGATTGACACGCATCAGGTCGCGCCCGTCTTCGCGGATAGCCTCGTCGGGGTGGCTCAGGGCAGTGCCGGGGTCATAGACCGTGTCGCGGGCACTCCGCATCGCCTCTGTGTGACTCGCACCGAGTTGTTGGCGCAGGGCTTTGCACGTCTCGACGTGGCGCGGGTGGCCACCACCAAAGCGAAACCACTCTTCGATCACCCGCAGGCCCTCACGCGCGCGATCCAGGTTTGCATCGAGAATCTTTAAGACAATCTGTTCGTCCACAGTGATCGGTAATCCGTCATAGATACTGTACTTTGCATAAGCCTGTAGCAGCGACTGGTCGAGCCGACACTGCAGACCAGTTATAATTGCCTTGCGAATGGGGAGAACCTAGCTCAGTATGGATTTCCCACGACCACATCAAGCGCCAGTGCACCGGTTGGCTGGATTCGATACTCTAGGATATTCAGGCACTTTTTGCCCGCCCCTAGCGTCTGCCACAGTGCAAACCTACTAAATATTGATAACCTCCCATCAAGAGCGGTTTTGCTCATGCTAGTCTAGTTGCGTCATCAGGCTATTGTGTGGGCCTGTATTGGTCAGTGGGCATTCATCGAGGAGTGAGCATGAGTACGCAGGCGAAAACCTTCAGCCATGCGGTTGGTTGGTCGTTGACTTTGTCTATTGTGGGTTCGTTTACTGTCGCCATCGGCGCCGGGCATAGCGCAGAAATGCCTCCTTATATCCTTCACATCGATGCTGTGAGCGGCAACGATAGTAGTGCCGACGGCAGCAAGCTCAAGCCTTTTAAGACGATCACCCGTGCCCTGGCTGTCGCCCGCCCGCGGGCACTGCTGCAACTGGCTCCCGGCGAATATTCCGAGGCGAGCGGCGAGCAGTTTCCGCTGGTACTGAATGCAGTGGACCTCGTCGGCGATGAAGCCAGTCGAGGCGAGGCGATTAAAATTGTCGGCAGCGGCAAAAACATGAGCCCAACTTTTGCCAATCAAAACGTGGCGGTTGTGATCGGCAAAGAAGTCGTGATGCGGGGCGTTACCATCACTAACCCGGTAAACCGTGGCTACGGCGTCTGGGTCGAATCGGTAAGCCCGGTGATCCGCAACAATACCTTCGTCGGTAGCCAGCACGATGGCCTGTTCATCACTGGTACCAGTGCGGCAAAGGTGACAGGCAACTACTTTCTAAACAATAAATCCGATGGGTTGACTGCAGCCGATCTCTCGACGCCGACCATCGAAAACAACGTCTTTGAACGGACTGGCTTCGGTATGAATGTCACCGGCAGGGCAAAACCAAAAATCATCGGCAACACCATCCGCAACAACGTGGATGGCATCATTATCGAAGGACGCTCCAGCCCGGTTTTGCGCCGCAATACGATCCAGAACAACCAGCGCAGCGGCGTCGTCGTGCTCGGTCTTGCCAGTGCCGACCTGGGCACCGAAGCGGAAGCGGGCGGCAACACTTTCGCCGGGCACAGCAAAGCGGACATCAACAACGTCACCAATCCGCCATCGCCCCTGGTTGCCCTCGGCAACCAGTGGACCAGTCCCATCCTGGCAGGTCAGGTCAGTGCTGAGCCTGAGATTGTCGCCCTGGCCGCCGAAAACGCAGCCAGGATCGCTGAAATCGCCGAGATCGAGGCTGCGAGCGCCTTCCGAGTCCTGGTGAGTGATACTTCTGCTGCGCGCATGAAGGGCATCAAAGGCTTGACCCCGCAGGTGATGCCCCAGGGTTTCCAGGGAAAAACAGTCCTGCAAGTTGCCAGTTTCCGCGACCAGATATCAGCTGACCGTCTTGTCGGGCAACTAGTCAAGAAAGGTTTTAAAGCGCGCACGGTCAGTGCATCTGCCCTCAAGACCCCACCGAAAGCGCCACCCGCTGTACTACCGGTTAAGCCCCCTACTGCTGCGCCTGTCTCAAGTGCCGGCAAATCACCGGCCGTCACCCCGGCACCGGTCGTCGTCAAACTGCCGGCAACCGCTACTGAGGGCAAGGCAGTCCAACCGGCAAAGCCGACCGTCGCCTCGATCTTCACCCCTGCCAGTTCTACTCCATTGCCCGTCAAGTCCTCGACGGTTGCACCTAAGATCGCTGTTGCTTCGAGCTTTCGAGTGCTGGTTACCGACAGCAAACTCGACGATGTTACCCGCCTTAAAGAGCTGGTTGAAAGGGTGATTCAACAGACTCACGACGGCAAGCCGGTACTGCAGGTCGGCGTATTTTCTTCTCAAGAAAATGCGAGCCGCCTGGTGCAAATGCTGACTGAAAAGGGATTCAGGGCAATTCTGGTATCAGCTGAACTGCCAGGATAAGTAGATGAACTGTTAGCTTAAGTATGTGTGCTCCGTGCAATTACTGAGCTTAATAATGGGCGATAGTGATTACCGCATAGGTACGCCATCCGCCCTTTTTTTATGGCATCATGATGATTAGGTAAATCGTAATAAGCCTGCTGGGAGACAACATGTTAGAGGTACTTTTTCGCTTGCTGCGCTCTGTTGGCTTCATCAAAGATGAATCCGCAGCTGCGGAAAACCAGGACGACCGACAGAGCCTGGTAGTCGTTGTCTCCGACGAACTGATCGAGCTATTCAGCCGCGTCGCCCTCTGCACGCGAACGGGCGACGCGGCCGGGCGCAAAAACACATTGACCGAAATCCTGTTGCGCTTTGGCGACGATATCGAGATTACCGCCGTTCCCTCCGACCGGGGGGCTATCCGTATTCGACCGCGGCAGGCTCGCTTCTCAGCACTCACGGTCGTCAAGCTAAACGAACTCGATCAAGATGTCTGCCGCGTCGCCCTTGCCCGCATGCTCAAACGCCCGGTCCAGCAGGCGACCAAGTCCAGCTCCAATTTGCCTCAGGCCCGGTTGTCGCCCTAGCCAGACACGCTCAGAACAAAGGGATGGGGGAAAACCCCCATCCCTTTGTTCTGACTGGTTGCATCAGGCAGCCTGAAAGATCTATGTCGCCGACCCATTTTGAAGCTCAGTAGTTGCGGCGGGCCATGAGTTGTTCCTCAAGAGCGGCAATCCGGTTGTATGCAGCCGTCAGTTGCGCTGTCAGTCGTTGAATCTGCCCTTCTAGCGAGAGGGCTTTACCGTTGGCGGAAGGCGGGCGAGAGGTCACTTGCTCGTCATCCGGCAAGACATCCTTTACTGGGGCCGGGACCGGGGCAATAGGAGGCTTCATGGCAAGCACCATCTGCTCTGGCAGCATCGCCAGTGCGGTTTGCATGTCGTCTAATTTTTCGTACAACCCATCTATCTTTTCTTGTAAACTTTCCATTGCTGGTCTGACCCGCATTAAAGTATCCCTATTCTAAAGAGCACCGACGGACCATCGCGTTTTGTTCTGATTGTTTTAAGCTTGCGCGGACACACCATCCACGGAGTGAGAAGAGGTCGTAGAGCGAAAATCGCTTCCCTTTTGTGAGGGCAACCTCTCGAATCGCACTCGGGCAACGTATTTGAGATAATTTTTGACTTCAGGAGTGATCAATGCAAATTGGTATTGTCGGTCTCGGCTTGATCGGCGGTTCGCTTGCTCTCGATTTGCGTCTACAAGGCCACCAGATTTATGGCGTTACCCGCAACCCCAGCACCGCCGCGCTCGCGCTCGATCAGGGAGTTGTCAATCGTGCCGGCAAAGATCTGGCCCTGCTTTCAAGCTGCGAGGTGATCTTTGTTTGCACGCCTATCGATGCAGTGCTGCCGACTATCGCCGCTCTTGCTCGGGTAGTCGGCACCGAGAGTGTAATCACGGATGTCGCCTCGGTGAAAGGCGCGATTGTCCCCCAGGCGGAGGTCTACTGGCCACACTTCGTCGGGGCGCACCCGATGGCGGGGAGTGCTGAGCAGGGCCTCGGGGCGGCGCGTTCGGGGTTATTCGTCGGACGCCCTTACGTGGTCACACCAACGCAGCAGACCCGGCAGGTAGACCTTGATCAGGTCGTGTCACTGATAGCAGCTCTCGGGGCGCGGCTCATCACCCTGGACCCTGAGACCCACGACCGTGCCTGTGCGCGCATCAGCCATCTGCCGGTGCTGGTCAGTGCTGCTTTGCTGTTAAATCTGGAGGCGGCGGGCGAACCGGGCGCTGAGCAGCTGGCGAGTAGCGGCTTTTTTGACACCAGCCGCGTCGGCGGCGGCAACCCGCAACTGGGTAGAGCAATGGCCGAATGGAACCAGCAGGCACTGCTCGCCGAACTGGACCGCTACTTGGAGATTTTGCAGTCTCTGCGGCAGACGGTTGCCGGGGCTGACTGGCTGACAGTCGAGCAGTCGCTGCTCAAAACCCATCAGATTCGCCGCCGCGTCTTCGGTAGCGACAGTTAAGCGCGTCCCAGCATAAGCTGGAAGCGGCCACCAGAGAGGCGCACGCCGTGACCCGCACCCCCACCATTGCCCTGGTCGATTATGGAGTTGGAAACCTGCACTCGGCCCGCAAAGCCCTCGAAGCGATGGGTTCGCGGGTGGTCGTCAGTGCCAGGCCGGAAACTTTCGCAGCGGCCGACGGTGTCATCTTGCCGGGAGTCGGCGCCTTTGACGCGGCGATCGAGCGCCTGCAGGACCTTGATCTGGTAGAACCGATTACTCGCCTTGCTACTCAGGGTAAGCCGCTACTCGGTATCTGCCTTGGGATGCAGGTCCTTTTTGAAGCTTCCGAGGAGGGCATACTGCCGGGTCTCGGTCTGATTAAAGGTAAAGTGCGCCGGTTTCGAGCCGAGCCGGGGCTGACGATTCCACACATGGGCTGGAACCGGCTCCACTTTGACCAGCCGGACTGCCCGCTCTGGCACGGTCTTGCCCCTGGTGCCTGGGTTTACTTTGTGCACTCCTATTACGTCGAGCCGGCGCTCCATGAAGATTGGGCCAGTTCGACAGTGCACGGTACGCAGCGGTTTGCGGCGGCAGTAGGCGCGGGCCGGCTCTGGGCGGTGCAATTTCACCCGGAAAAGTCGGCAGACGCCGGTCTTCAGATTCTAAAAAACTTTATCGACTCTCTCGTCGAGCGCGAGGTCGGTGCGGCGGTCTACTAGCAATCGCTGGTAGCAAGGATATCGCCCATCTGGCGAAGTCCTTTTTTGGTGCGGCGCGAAACGGTCATCGGTGAAAGGTTAAGGCGACGAGCGACTTCCGTCTGCGTCAGGTCCTGGAAGAAGACGTATTCGAGGATGGTGCGGGTCGTCGCTTCGAGCTTGCTGAGGGCCTGTTCGAGGTGCAGGCGTTCGTCCTCGGCGAGGCGAAAGCTCTGGTAGCGCTTGTCCGGCAACAGAGCACCGAGGCTCAGGCTTTCGTCCTCGTTGTGGCTGATGGCACTGTCGAGGCTTAAAAGTGACTTGTTGCGCTCGGCAAGTTTGACTTCGCGCCATTCTTCTACGGAGATTTCGAGGGCAACCGCTACGTATTCGTCCGAAGGTAGGTGGCCCGCTTCCTGGCTGTACTGCTGGATGACCAGGCGGCCTTTGCGGTTCATCTCGGCGTAGCGGCGGGGCGTGCGCACAGAAGAACCTTTGTCGCGCAGGTAGTGCTGCATTTCGCCGCGGATATAGGGCACAGCGAACGAACTGAAGGAATAACCGCGCTGCAGTTCAAAGCGCTCAATTGCCCGGATCAGGCCAATCGTGCCCACCTGCACCAGATCTTCGAAAGGTTCGCTACAGCGGCTGCCGACCTGATGGGCCACTTTGCGGACCAGGCCGAGGTTTTGTTCGACCAGGCGATTGCGCAGTTGTGTGGAAGGCTTTTTGCTATAGATAGCGAGCAAATCAATCGAATCTTGCTGGATGGGTTGGGCGTTCATGGGTGTGTCGTTCCTTACGCATCTGGATGAATCCTTCACGTTGATTGTTCGATATCTCGCCCAAAAGCACCATCGTTGGATCTGCTGACTCGGAAAACTCTCTACAGGTCATTAGTTGAGCCAATCAGGTCTCAAAATGGTTCACTTTGGGTAGTCTGGGACGACAGCAAAGATATCCTTAAATACGATTTTTACAAAAAGAACTTCCCAAGCGCAGTTAAAGCTCAAGAATAGCCTTGCAATTATTAGTTACGTAGAACCACGGCACATACCGATCCGCTGTCGGCAGGATCACTGAGGAACAGGTTGCGCACTCTATGCAAACGAGAGGCTGCTGTTTAGAACTTCACCAGAACTTTACAGATCTCTGTTTACAAATGCTTCACAACTCGACGTCATTTCGATTGCAATTCAACTGTGGGCTCAGAAACTACCGTGCCGATGTTTTTTAATTCGATCACGACTGGATTTTGCGGATTCCACGGAGTAGGGATTGCAATCTCGGCACGCAGCGGCAATGTACCGGTGCGCTGAAACGATTGGAGCATAAAGCCTGCAGGGGCCGGGTCGTAGGCACCGGCGGTATTTTTGACGAGCGGGTACAAGCTCAGAGAAAGCGGAGCGGTGAAAGGTCCCTGAGCGGTGACGATATAGACGCGGCCGGGTTCAGCCAGAAAATGGAGGCGTTCAAACTGGGTGGGCGGCAGTGTGAGGCGGCGCGAATTGCCGGTGGCGAGTGCCTGACCGATACTGGGTGGACGGTCGCCACCCAATTGCGGGCTGCCGCATCCAGAAGCAATCAGGCATACAAGCCCCAGGATCAAGCATCTACGCATCGGCACTGGACTCCTCGATAGCAGGTGGCTTTGACCTGTAGCGCCGCCAGATAACGGCGAGTGAAAGGACCACTACTAGCCCCTTGATTGGCCAGGGCGTTGTCCCAAGCCACAAACTATGTAGCACAGCGAGCATCCCGACTGGAACCACCAACCGGTGTAAGGTCCGCCAGCGCCGACCAAGGGCGCTCACCCAGAAGTTGGCGCTCGTCAGCGCGAGCGGTACCATCAATCCCAGTGCAAGCCCGCCGAGCCAGACGGCCACCTGCTCGCTCCCTGTCAAAAATTCGACTGCCTCCAGCCGTTCGCCAAAGACGTGATAGAACATCAGCCAGGTATGCAAGCAGGCAAAAGCAAAGGCCGTAAGACCCAGACCGCGCCGCCAGGCAAGCAGTGGCGGCCAACCGAGTGGACCCGCGATCAGCACCGCCGCCAGACATAAAAGCGAAGCATAGCCGTAGTATTCGCCCAGGTGCTGTCCTTGCGGGTGGCCGCTGTAAAACAGCAATGAGACTGTCTCGAGCAGGGCAGACACGATATAAGCAGTCGCCAGTACTGTTAGAGTTTTGACCCAGGGTGCATTGGCATTCAGTCGAGCCATTTTTATAGTTTGACATTGCCAGGGCAAACCGGTCACTCAAACAACTACGACTCTTCTTCACCCAGTTCCAGGCAAAATTCCAGCCATTCCGCCTTGCAGACCGAAGTAGCATTGGTCATGAACTCGGCAAATTCGACGAGGAAGAGGTCGCTGGAGCGTCGAGAAAAGCGCAGGCGGGCAATCAATTCCCCGCGCCGCACTCGGGTGACGATGCCGTGCTCGGCCAGGTGAGCCCCCAGGCTCTTGAAGTGCCTGGGGTCCACCTGCACAACACGCGTCCGGGAACGGCCGAGAACCGCAGATAGAACGCTCATCAGGCGATTGAGCGGTTGAGTGAAGGTGCCCAGGGGACGGGTGGACTCGGTAGGCGTTGGGAGGATATACATCGGTTCGAGCAGGTGCAGTAAGTTACCTACTTTAATTAGTTCCCCGACGCTCCAGATCCTATCTGCGTAGTCGTACGATCTCCATACGCAACTTCCGAGTTCGCCGACTTTTACTCGGAGGCCGCGACCACTTCGCGGCTCGCACGGGTGCGGCGGCGAGTCAGCGTATTGAAGAGCATTTGCCCGATGGCACGGACCAAGCTGCCTTCGAGTTCTTCAAACAGGCGCATGTTGTATCGAAAAGATTCAATTGCCTCTTCGGTAATTGCCTGGGCTGCTTTTTCGTCGAGCGGCAGGGCGTCGAGGGCGTTGCGGTAGCGCTGCTTGAAGGCGCGTGCGTCCGGGATTGCCTCAAATTCATAAAAGGCGGTACCCAGTCCCCCCTCAAGACCCATTGACCGCACGGCGATCTCTTTGAGAATCTGCCCACCGGACAGGTCGCCCAGATAGCGAGTGTAAGAGTGCGCAACGAGTAAATGCGGCTCCTGGCGAGCAATGGTCTCGATGCGTTCGACATAGCGACGGGCCGCTGCTGTCGGTACTACGGCAGAGGACCACTCAGGGCCATAGTAATAGCGCAGGTCTTGCTCGATTGCCTCACGCCGGTAGAGTTCCGGATAGTAGAGACCGGCCAGAGCCGGGTGAGACCGCTGGGCTTCAAGCGCAGCTTCGAGGCTCGAATAGATGAAATAGAAGTTGGCGAGCAACTGCCGATAGGAACCGCGCTCGACGGTACCCTTGAGAAAACATTTGACGAACCCGACATTCTCCGCCATCGTATGCGCTTGGCGCGTACCTTCGCGGAGCATGAGCGATAGCTGATGCATCCTGGTCTCCTACACTCCTTTGCATTTTGCCTCAAGTGCTCCGCCTGAGCCGTGCTTTTTACCGGCGTTTGCCGTTAAGAATTTTAAAGACCAGAGCGTCATATTTGAGCCCAGCTGCCGGACTGGGCATCCGGTAATTCTTCAAACCATAGACATCGAGCCCGGTTATGACCGGCCATTCCCGCTGTGGTGACGGCCAGTATTCAGCTTCGCAGGGCATTCGGTCAGCTGTCTGTTGTGCATCTATCGAGAATCGTGCAGGTGCACTTCGATTCCAGTCAGCGAGAACTCTAGTGTCGTGCTGAAACAGGAACTAGAGAACAGTATCCCTCGAAGAGTTTTCAACTCTGACGCCATGCTTTCGAGCAATTTCCTTGTAGCGAACGACGCGGATACCTTACAATCAGCAAATAAATTCTGTTGTGAAGGAGAAAGCATGGGGGCGATCGCAGGCAAAGAATTGCTGCAGCTTATCAAACAAAATTCAGGCAAGTCCGCCAAGCAACTTGCCGAGGTAGCGGGTTACACAACGACGACCAAGACCGGGCAGCAAAGGGTCAAGATGCTTGCTTTCCAGAGCGCGGTTCTCACAGCCAACAGCATTTCATTCAAGGCGGCCGAGGAAGAAGAGAGCAATGGTGTACGCGGTGGCCGCAAAGCGACTTATAAAATCCAGGTTCAGCAAAATGGCAATCTGCTGATCGGAGCCGCCTACACTCGCCAGATGAGCCTCACCCCAGGCACCGAATTCGAAATTCAAATCGGCCGCAAGCACATCAAACTCGTGCAGGTAGACGGCGGCGATCTGTTAGCCGAATAACAGAACATGCCTGCTGTCGATGATTTGAGCGAGCACTTTTTCGGCTGACCGATTGAGCTTGTCCAGAAGCCCGGCACTCAGATTGCCCCAACTTTCAGGTGGTGCTTGTTGAGATAGGGTGCTCGATTCAGAACGATGCTGATGCGCATCGTTCTTGTTCTTCAGCCGCTGCCCAGAGCCAACTTTCCACCTGGCTAGAACAGGACCGGTCAACGCTCTACCGTTCCAGACAAGCATTTTCCGCGTCGTGAGAGCTACACATCAAGGTATAGCCGGGAGAAAGGGGTAGTCAGCAATCGAAACAGTATCGTCGAGGCAGGCTCTCTCCAGCACTTCATTTCGTCTATTCTTTAAAAAACCGGTTCGTTCTGTCTAGCTGTGGTAATCTCTTGCCCAATTTCTTCAGGCCTCGCCTATTTCCAGCAACTGAACCCATAGAAAATAAACAGACTCACCTGCCACCAACTGATAACCCGACAAAGCGACACCGCCAGAGTTGACGTCGGCAGACTCGATGAGCCTGTTGGAGGGTAGGCAGGTGAAGTGTAAACTTCTGCAACCCTTATAATAGAAAGCGTGCGTCTGCAGAAGAAAGGTGAAGCATGCCCCTGCTTGAGGTCAAATCCACTCGGGAAATTAGCAAGATGCGCGAGGCAGGGAGGGTCGTCGCCACCGTCCTGACCGAGTTGATGGCGATGGCCGAGCCGGGTTTGACGACTGCCGACCTCGACAACCATGCCGAACGCCGCTGTACCGACTTCGGAGTGGTACCGGCTTTCAAGGGCTACTACGGATTTCCAGCCTGCATCTGCACGTCTATTAATAACGAAGTGGTCCACGGTATCCCCAGCCCAAGGCGCAAGCTCAAAGCCGGTGATGTTTTGAAAGTTGACTTCGGGGCCATCTACGATGGCTGGCACGGCGATTCGTGCGTCACGGTGGGCATCGGGCCGCTCAGCGCCGATGCCCAGAGCCTGATTGCAGTCGCCGAGGCGGCCTTGATGAAAGGCATTGCCCAGATTCAGCATGGCGTCCATCTTCAGGAAATTTCCGGGGCAATTCAGGACTATGTCGAGAGCTTCGGCTACTCGGTCGTGCGCCAATACGTCGGCCATGGCGTCGGGCGCAACCTGCATGAAGAACCGCAAGTCCCCAACTTTCGGACCCGCGAGATTCCTGACCCCAAACTCAAATCCGGTATGACGCTTGCCATCGAGCCGATGGTCAACCTCGGCCACCACGCGACGCGCACCCTGTCCGACCGCTGGACGGTGGTCACTGTCGACCATTCACTCTCAGCCCAGTTCGAGCACACCGTGCTCGTCACTCGGGACGGCTACGAAATTCTCACCGATCGCACAAAAGTTTAATCACTTCAGGAGCTGCCCTTGGCTAAGCAAGATGTCATTGAGATGGAAGGCACGGTCGTCGAATCGTTGCCCAACGCGATGTTTCGCGTCGAACTCGACAATAGTTTCAATATCCTGGCGCATATCTCCGGCAAGATCCGGCGCAACTACATCAAGATCTTGCCCGGCGACCGGGTCAAGGTCGAATTGACCCCGTACGACCTGACCAAGGGGCGGATTACCTACCGGCTGCGCAAGTAGCCCCACCGCCAATCGGACCGGGGTGCCTTTGCATTGCGAGGGCACCCCGCGCTTTTAACCCGTATTGCGCATCCCGGCCGCGATCCCGTTGATGGTGAGCAAAGCCCCGCGCAATAGTTCGCTGCGGGCATAGCGGCTATTGGCGCCGCCGAGGCGCAGGTGTCTGAGCAGGGCTACCTGCAAAAAACCAAGGGGTGTAATCGTTGCGTTGCGTAGAGCAATCGAGCGCTGGAGCGGTGGATTGTCATCGAGCAGGTGGGCGTGTTCTGAGATAGTGAGCACACAGTCGCGGGTGCACTCATATTCATCGCGGATCTGTCTGAAAATCCGCTTGCCCTCCACTTTGTGCAGTTCGGGCAACAGTTCTTCGACATAGTGTTCGGCGACGCCCAGGTCGGCCTTGGCGAGGGTCATCTCGGCTTTTGAGATCACGGTACGAAAGAAAGGCCACTGGCGATACATCGAGCGCAGTTCGCTCAGATTGCGAACCGGGTTGCACTGGATGAAGCCATCGAGGGCTGTGCCGAGACCGTACCAGGAGGGCAGCAAAAAGCGGCTCTGGGTCCAGGAGAAGACCCAGGGAATCGCCCGCAGGCTCTTGAGGTCAGTCTTGCCCTCGCGCCGGGCCGGACGCGAGGAAATTTGCAACTGGCTGATTTCGTCGATTGGGGTAACGTGGCTGTAGAAATCGACAAAGCCCGGCTCCTCGTAGATGAGCGCTCGATAAGTGCGTCGGGCGACATCCGAGAGTTCCTGCAGACGCATCTCCCAGTTCTGGCTACCGGGTGGGCTGGTCGGCAGCAGGCTCGCCTGGAGGACCGCCGCCGTCACCGTTTCGATATTGAAAGCGGCGAGTTCCGGTATCGAGTACTTGGATGCCAGTACTTCTCCCTGCTCGGTGATCTTGATGCGCCCGCTCACCGTGCCGGTCGGCTGGGCCAGGATCGCCTCGTAGGCGGGTCCACCACCCCGACCGACCGACCCGCCTCGACCGTGAAAGACCCGCAACTGTACACCGTGACGGCGGGCGACCGTCTGGATCCGCTGCTGGGCTTGAAAAATCTCCCAGTTGCTCGATAGAAAACCCGAGTCTTTATTGGAGTCTGAGTAGCCGAGCATCACTTCTTGCAGGTTACCGTGGCAGGTGAGATAGCAGCGATAAAGCGGCAGCGCAAACAGGCGTTCCAGTACCTCCGGAGCGCTGCGCAGATCTTCAATCGTCTCAAAGAGCGGCACGACCATCAGACTACCGGTGCCCGTAGCCGGGTCGAATAGACCCGCCTCTTCAGCCAGGAGCAGCACTTCGAGCAGGTCGGAAGCCTGCTTGCTCATCGAGATAATATAAGTGTTGCAAATATCTGGTCCAAATTCTCTTTGCAGGCGGCGGATCATCCGAAAGGTCTGGACGACTTCCTCGGTGCGGGCATTGAAGGGCAATTCGGCCGGGATCAGGGGCCTCAGAGTCTGCAGTTCGCGGCACAGCCACTCGACGCGGTCGGCCTCTGACAGTTCCGCGTAGGAGACCGGCAGCAGCCGCAGGCGCACGCTGATCTCGGCCAGGGTCTCTTCGTGCTTGGCGCTGTCCTGGCGGATGTCGAGGTTGGCCAGGTGAAAACCGAACGCCTCTACCTGCTCAATCAGCGTTTCGAGTTCGGCACAGACGATGCCGCCCAAACGCAGGCTCTGTTGAACCAGTTGCAATTCGGCCAGGAAGTCTTCCGCATGCCGGTAGTAGTGCAGCCAGGAATCGTCGTCGGGTTGGCTGAGGCGTTGAGGTCCATGGATACCGAGCCAGGCGTTGCGCTCGCGGGTGCGGGTAAGCCGGGTCAGCACGTAGGAGAGCTTCAGGCGATAAGGCTCTTGCAGATAGCGAATCGAGTAGTGGTCGTAGACCGTGCTCAGTTCTCGCTGGTCCCGTTCGAGCGAGAGCAGCAAGTCCTGGGGCGGATTATTTTCAGCGAGGCTGAGCCGGTCGCGCAGGTGGTCGACTTTTTGCAAGTATTTGCCGAGGACGGCGTCGCGCTGGTAGCAGGCCGTCTTCCAGGTTACCAGGGCGGTCACCGATGGGTTGCCGTCACGGTCGGCCCCAACCCAGGAACCGAACCGGCAGAAAGTACCGACCCGGACGAGAGACGGATGCGTTGTACCGAGGCAGCGGACCAGTTCGGCGCGCACTTTCGGCAGGGCGTCAAAGAGTACCTCGGTAAAGTAATGCACGGTATGGGCCACTTCGTCGAGCACCGTCGGGCGCATCTGGTGCAACTCGTCGGTGCGCCACCAGAGGCGAATTTCTTCGAGCAACTGAGCCTGGACGCGCAGTTGTTGCCACTCGGAGTAAGCGTTGTCGAGCGCGTCGAGTAGCGAAGCAATTTCCCGATGCTTGGAACGAATGGTGCGGCGTACGATCTCGGTCGGATGCGCTGTAAACACCAGGCGCACATCCAGCTGCTGCAGGACGCGCTCAATTTCGGGTGCTGAAACGCCAAGACTTTTCAATTCGCAGAGCAACCAGCAAAACGATCCCGGCTGGGCGGTCTCGGGGTTGAAGCTCGCCTGCATGCGCAGGCACTTCTGCTCGTAGTGCTGCTCGACGATGTTGATGAGCTGAAAATAAATTGAAAAGGCGCGGATTGCCTGTACGGATTGGGCAAGCGGCAACCCGTGGATCAGTGCACGCACCTCGCCGGTGCGCGGTTCGCCAGTACGCGAGGCCCAGAGTTTATCGAGCAGTTCGACCAGTTCGCCGCCGCACTCCTGGGCCGCTACCACCCGCAATAAGCGCTCGACCAATTCGATATTTTCGCGCAGGGCGTGGCTCGATAGGGCCGAGGGCGAGTCAGTAACCAACTCAGTCAAAGGGTCGGAGGTCATAGTCACGCCAGCAAAATTTTCTACATTCTAAGGACGACTGTGCCCCAGTTTCATAAATGTCACAAAAAAACCGGGTCAGCTGACCCGGTTTTGATGATCTGTGACCAATTGCCGCCTTAGAACTCGAAAGTGGCGCGCAGGTTGCCGATGGTGATGCCGCTCTGGTTGACGTTGTTGGCACCGATGATGAAGTACACCTCGGGGGTGATGCTCAACCGGTCGCTGATCCGGAAGCGATAGGCAGCACCGGCCGTACCCTCGGTGGCGCTACGCCCACCCGGCAAGCCGGTTGCACCGCTCAGGCCCGCCGGACCACCGTTGAATACGCGAGCATAACCGCGCGGGTCGGCGTTGCTGTTGGCACCGGTCACCGGGAACGAGATGACGCCGTTGTTGGTGATGTTGATAGGCTGCAGGTAGACAAGTTCCAGCAAGTTGCCCCGGCCGAGCAGATCAGAGAAAGCCAGTCCTGCCATCCAGGTGTTGGCGTCGAGCGAACCGCCGACATTTGAGATACCAGGGCGGCCATAGAACGAGGCGGTATCGAAGGTGTAGCGGCCGAAGACACCGAAGCCGGGAGTGATGTCAAAGTCGATGTGGGCGTTGAAGATCGAGTGGGCAACGTTGGAGACGTTGGCCGCGTTGTAGGTAAGACGAGCGTCGCCGCCGCCGGCACCGCTCGCGTCGCCGAAGATGAAGCCCGAGCTGCCGCCGCCTGAGGAGACGTTGACGTAGCTGTAGCCAAGGCCAATGTCAATAGAAGGCGAAGGCCGGAAGCCGATTTCAGCGGCGATCTGGGTGCTGCCGCCAAACAGACCCGAGCCACCGAAGGGCAAGCCGCTCGCGGGGGTTGCGACCGCACCGACAGAACCGCCGTCGCGGGCTGCGTAGAAAAGGCGCAGGGCCAGTTCACGACTGAAGCGCACATCGATGTGAGCACCGGGGTGAGAGCTTTCTTGAATCTGAATGAGCAACGGGTCTTTGCGGATGTTGCGCAGTGAGAAGTTCTGCGATTCGTTCTGGGTGAACTTGTTGCGGCCGAGAAGGTCGATGTTTTCGATGCGTGGGCCGAAGCGGATGCGGACGTTATCGACGCCACCAAAGAACGAGAGCGGGAAGTCGTAGTAGACCTTGTCGAAATCGACCGGCGCGTTGCCGGTAGTCGGACCAGCGTTGGCTTCTGCGTAGTCGATACGGCCGACACGGCCCTGGCCGGAAGTGAAAGGCGTCGATTGACCGGCGCGGCCATTGAGGCGGACGCGCAACTGGTCACCGCGCACGATGAGCGAGTTGGCACGGATGTTGAGGCGGGTGCGGGTGATGAAATCGACGTTGGCACCGCCCCCAGCCAGCTGTATGTTGCCTGCGCCGTCGCGGATGAGCACGTTGGTATCAGCACCCTGGCCGTTGACCGCGAAGATCACCTCGGCGTCTAGCTTGGCCGTGGTCGAGAAGAGCTTCGATTCGATTTCTTTGGTCTTCGCTTCGAGGGCATCGACGCGTCCGCGTAGAGCCGCAAGCTCGTTTCTAAATTCTTCTTGTAGACGCTGCAGAGTGGCGAGGTCTTCTTTGGTGGCGAGGTTGCCGGTCGAAGCAGTAATCAGTTCGTTGACGCGTTCGAGGCAGGCATTCAGGCCGGCGGCGAACTCG
>JANNPH010000204.1:0-19667 GCA_031399965.1 Gloeobacteraceae cyanobacterium SOY_34_metabat_159
TTACAACTACCGGCAAGAGCTGTCGGACTTTCTCGACGAAGAGGCAGAACTCGACCAGGACATCGACCGCGTCTGGAACCAGGCGGTTGCGGCCAGGACGGGCAGTACGAGCGTTGCCCGATTCCCGCAGTGGTGGGGTGCAGTGGCCGCCGGTCTGGTGGCCACGGTCGGCCTCGTGAGTGTCCTGGCCCTCGGGCAGGTCTTCGAGTCAGGCGATAGGACCGGGACCCTCAATACGCTACGCGGATCAAGACAACCCGCTCCAGGCGAGTATGGCCCAGCGGTCGCCGCACGCCTCCAGGAGCGCTGGCAGCCGGGACCGGCAGCCGCGACCCAGACAGACCGTGCTGTCATCATCAGCGTGTGCGTCGCCCCAAGCGACACGGCATCCTCGGCGCAATCGTCACCTATCGAGACTCGCCTCACCCAGTCCTCAGGCAACCCGGCAATCGACCGCACCGCCCTCGACGCGGCCAATAGCGAGGCTATTTATCGCGGCGTGCCAGCGGGCAAGGTGTTGACTTTGAACTTCGACCCAGCAAGCCGCACTGTGAGCATCACTGGAGCGTCCTAGCTTTTTGCAAGAACCTTGCCCCAACTTCGGGGCTTATCCCGGCCCTGTGTGTGTCGCCACAATCAGCTAGGATCGAACTGGTACATTTCAGCAAGTAGAGACCTATGGATCTGGTTGACCTCAAACGCAATATCGACGAGCTCACTGCGCGCCTGGGTAAAACCCAGGACTATCTTTGACGTCGAAAACCGCAAAATCCGCATTTCCGCCTTCGAGCAGCGCGCTTCCGCCCCGGACTTCTGGGATAACCAGGAAGCAGCTCAAAAGACACTTCAAGAGCTCAACGATCTGAAGCTGCCGCTCGAACAGCTCGACCGCTGGAAAGCCTCACTCTCCGACGCCCGCGCCGTACTCGAACTGGTGCAAGAAACCGGCGACGAGTCATTTTTAAGCGAAGCCGAGGCAAACGTCGTGCAGTTGGGGCAGGACCTCGACCGCTGGGAACTCGAACAACTGCTAAGTGGCCCTTACGACGGACGTGGGGCAGTGCTCTCGATTAATGCCGGGGCGGGGGGCACAGACGCTCAGGACTGGGCCGAGATGCTCCTGCGCATGTACACGCGCTGGGCTGAGCAGCAGGGCTACAAAGTGCAGATGCTCGAAATCTCAGAAGGAGAAGAAGCCGGTATCAAGTCCGCCACCCTTGAAATCGAGGGACGCTACGCTTATGGCTATCTCTCGGCAGAAAAAGGCACCCACCGGCTCGTGCGCATCTCGCCTTTTAACGCCAACGACAAGCGCCAGACCAGTTTTGCCGGGGTCGAGGTGATGCCCATTCTCGACGACTCAGTCGAACTTGAAATTCGGCCCGAGGATATCGAAGTCAGCACCTCCCGTTCAGGCGGAGCAGGCGGGCAAAACGTCAACAAAGTCGAGACGGCCGTACGCATCACCCACAAAGCGACCGGCATCTCGGTGCGCTGCACCCAGGAACGCTCGCAGTTGCAAAACCGCAACAAGGCGATGGCACTGCTCAAAGCGCGCCTGCTTGTGCTCGAAGAAGAAAAGCGTCGCCAGCACCTGAGCGACATCCGGGGTGATGTCGTCGAGGCGGCCTGGGGTAATCAGATCCGCTCTTACGTCTTTCATCCTTACCAGATGGTCAAAGATCATCGTACCGAGGAAGAGACATCCGATGTCGGCGGCGTGATGAATGGCGGCCTCGACCCGTTTATCGAACGCTACTTGCGTTCGTTGCGGCAACTCTAGTGCCGGGCAAAGTCTACCTGGTCGGGGCGGGGCCGGCCGGTGTCGAATATCTCACCATCCGCGCCAGGTCAGTGCTCGAAAAAGCCGAGGTTGTCCTCTACGACGACCTCGCCGATCCGGGACTACTCAAACTGGCACCCCAGGCCGAGTGCATCGATGTCGGCAAGCGGGCGGGTGTACCGGGGGCAGGACAGGCGCAGATTTGTCAGATGCTGGTCGAACATTGTCTGCTCGGTCAACAGGTCGTGCGCCTCAAGTCGGGAGACCCGTTTATCTTCGGGCGGGCGGTAGAAGAACTGGAAGCCCTCGCGGCGGCCGGTTGTGCCTTCGAGGTCGTGCCGGGCGTCAGTTCGGCCCTGAGCGCTCCACTTTTTGCCGGTATCCCACTCACCGACAAAGCCTGGAGCCGGCACTTCTGCGTCTTCAGCGCTCACGACCTTGAGACCCTGCCCTGGCAGCAATTGGCCGGTATCGACACGCTCGTCATCTTGATGGGCGTCCGCCAGATTGCCCAGATCGCTGAAAAATTGATGGATAGCGGCCGTCCCCCGGCGATGCCCGTGGCGGTAATCTACTGGGCCGGGCGGGCTACGCAGCGCACGATTACCGGCACCCTTGAGACGATTGCCAGACAAGTGCAAAAAGAGCATCCCGACCCGGCGGTGATCGTCGTCGGACCGGTCGTACGACACCGGAAAACCCTGAACTGGTTCGACCGCCGACCGCTCTTCGGGAAGACGATTCTCATCACCCGTTCAGCCGAGCAGGCTTCCACTTTCTCGGAGCGCCTGGGCGACCTGGGAGCGCGCGTGCTGGAGATGCCCGCCCTTGTCGTTGCCCCGCCCGCCAGTTGGGACGCTCTCGATGCGGCAATTGAGCACATTCGCGCTTACCGCTGGCTGATTCTCACTTCTGCCAATGGAGTCGAGGCGTTTTTTAATCGCCTACACCAACGCAACCTCGACCTGCGCGCCCTGGGCGATGTGCGCGTCGCCGTGGTGGGACCTAAGACCGCCCAGGTTGCCCGGCAGTACGGCCTGATTGCCGACTTTGTGCCGACAGAATTTGTCGCGGACCGCTTGCTTGACGAGTTCCCGGATCGTGTAAGCCTGTCGGGAGCGCGGGTACTTTTTGTGCGGGTCGAGTCTGGCGGGCGCGAAGCAATTTCCCGCCGACTTACCGAGTGGGGGGCTCTTGTCGATGAAGTGGCCGGGTACGCAACCGGTTGCCCGACCGTAGCCGACCCCGAGTGCGTTGCTGCTTTACGTGCAGGGCAGGTCGATTGCGTGACCTTCGCGAGTGCCAAGACCGTCCGCCACTTTGCACAACTCTTGAAACATGAAGACTTAGAAAAGCTGATGGAACCGCTGCAGATTGCCTCAATTGGCCCACAGACGAGCATTGCCTGCCGGGAGTGTCTCGGGCGCGTCGATATCGAGGCCGGAGCTTATACCCTGGATGGACTTGCCGAGGCACTCGTCGGCTATTTTCAAGCCCTCCGGTCAGGTCAAGCGCAAGACCAGGAGTGGTATCCTACAGAAAGCGTGTAAATGAAACTTAACCGAATCCCTATGACAGCCCAGACCATCCAATCTCCGCAGACAGCCCCGATTTCGTGGCCTTTCGTCGCGTTTATGGCCTTGATCCACATTGGTGCCCTGTTTGCATTCTTCACCTTTTCCTGGTCTGCGCTCGCACTGACCCTTTTTCTACATTGGGCGCTCGGGGGTCTTGGGATTACGCTCTGTTTTCACCGCCTGCTGACCCACCGTAGCTTTACGGTCCCGCAGCCGCTCGAATATTTCCTGGCCCTCTTAGGCACCCTCAGCATGCAGGGTGGCCCAATTTTGTGGGTCGCCCACCACCGCATGCACCACGCCCACTCCGATACCGAGGCCGACCCGCACGACTCCAACCGTGGCTTCTGGTGGAGCCACATCGGCTGGATGTTCTACATGCCTAAAGAGCGCATGAATTTTGACCACTATTCGCGCTTTGCGAAAGATCTCGCACGCGACCCGGTCTACCGCTTCCTCAACAGCAATATGATCCCGCTCCAGGTCGCGTTCGGCCTGTTGCTCCTCCTGATTGGCGGCTGGTCCTTCGTCGTCTGGGGCATCTTCGTGCGCCTGGTCGTCGTCTTCCATTGCACCTGGCTCACCAACTCGGCCTGCCACAAGTGGGGCTACCGCACCACCGAAACCGACGACCGCTCCACCAACCTCTGGTGGGCGGCCCTCCTGACCTACGGCGAAGGCTGGCACAACAACCACCACGCCATGCCCCGCTCGGCCCGTCACGGCCTGCGCTGGTGGGAAGTTGATCTAACCTACGGGATGATCTGGACCCTCTCCAAACTGGGTCTTGCCCGCAACCTGCAGTTGCCCGGCTAAATAACTCTCTTTTCGAACACAACTCTCCTCCGGGAGTGTCACCCCTTCTGAGTCCCAGGAGGGGTGACTGCTTTTAAAGATTGCGTCTCAATGGACATGTATGCCGCCCGAAGTGGCCCCGCCTGTGCTAGGTCAGCCGGGCCGCGAGCGGTATAAGTAGTTTTAAGAGGTAAGCCCATGGAGACGAACCAAGACCTGTACCCGCTGGCCAGTGGTGAGACTGTACCCGTCGGCAGCGTAATCGCCGGCCTGTTTGCAGACGAGGGGTCCGCAAGGCAGGCAATCGAAGCACTTTCAGGGCTGGGACTGAAAGAAGAGCAAATAGCGGTCGCCGCCCTCGATAAAGGAGATCAGCGGGACATTATCGACGGTACGGAGGCGACGGCCCTCAACAAACAGACCGGGATGCTTCCTTTCCAGGGGGCCTTCGTCGAAGGAGTGGCGCGGTTGTTGGGTGGTGGCCGTGGTGCTGCCAACATTGTCTTTTCCTCGCTGGTGAGCATGGGCTTTACCGAAGAACAGGCCCGCTACTACGAGAAGGGTTACGAGGCAGGTCAGATCCTGGTCACCGTCGAGCCGGGAATCATGCCGAAGGAAGCCTTTGAAATTCTAGGGCGCTACGCTGCTGACATCGGACCGGTCAGCACCAAGACTGGACCTGATTTCAGAGAAGACCAGCGCATCTCCACCTCCGGTTCGACACCCTCCTCAACCGGTCCTGCCGGATTGAATCCGAGCGAAATTTAAGCGACCACTACGTCACGGATAGCTAGCGATGGACAGCAACACCGATGCCCACGATGAACGCTTGACTGAAAGCCTGCCGGTCGATAGCAATGAGACTGGCAATGTGCCCGCCCCGGTTGAGACGGCGAGTTCCTATTACAACCTGGGTAACACCCACTTGAGCAGTGGCGAGTACGCTCGCGCAACCGAGGTCTTCAGCCGGGCACTGGAGATAGATCCGCGCCTGAGCCAGGCTTATAACAACCGGGGCAACGCCTACCGCAAGTTGGGCGACAATCGTCAGGCCTTCGAGGACTACAACGCAGCCATCGCTATCGACCCGTCGGTGCCAGAAGCCTACAACAACCGGGGCAATGCCCGGCGCAAACTTGGCGAGATTGCCGAATCGATCCCTGATTACAGCCGGGCGATTCAGATCAATCCCTCGATGGCCCTTGCCTTCAACAACCGGGGCAACGCCTTTGCTGAACTGGACGACGTGCAGTCGGCGCTCTCCAACTACGACCAGGCAATTCACCTGGACCCGACTCGGGCTGAGCCTTATAACAACCGGGGTGTGCTCCGCTATAAACTTGGCGACCGGCCGACCGCAATGGGCGACTTTCAGCAAGCCCTGCAGATGAACCCTGAGTACCTGGAAGCGCGTATCAACCTGAGCTGTGTGCAGGTTGAAATCGGCGAAGTCGAGCAGGCGATGGCGGGCCTTGAGCAGGCTTCGCGCCTTTTTTACCGGCAGGGGGACGACCACGCTTACGCCCAGGTGAAAAAGACGATTGCCCGCATTAAAACTTCGCTGGCCAATGCCCCGACTCCCTTTCAGACCAGCGACGAGGAAGACGAGCAGGACGCCCAGGACAGTGAAAAGTCGGCGGATGATGGACCATTCATTGCCGGTAAACGCCTGGTCAGTGAAGTGAAGAAGCTCCTCAAAGCAGGCAACGCCCGCAAAATTACAATCAAAAATACCGAGGGTAAGATTCTGCTCGAAGTGCCGCTCTCGATGGGTGCAGCAGCTGGAGCCGGGTTGATTTTCCTGGCCCCGGAGCTGATTGCGATTGCAACGGTAGCTGCCCTCGTTTCAAAAGTGCAGGTTCACATCGAACGGGACGAGTGAACCATTCCCGACGCTGAGCGCCCAAACAGTACAGCGTGCACAATCTCGCCAGGCAAGTAAGCTGGCTTTGTACCCGCAGGCCTGTGCTCGATGGCGCTCAAGAACGGACCCTATACCCTCACCCATCCAACTGACACTGTCTGCCTGTTGCTACACGGCCTGGGCGGCGGCAGTTACGAGATGTCACTGCTAGGCGAGTCTCTTTATAGCCGGGGTCTCTCAGTGGAAGCTATCCACTATCCCGGTCACGACCAGCCGGCCGAGCGGATGCCCGCTTCTACCTGGCCCGAGTGGTTTGCTCATGCGAGTGCCACCTATCAGGCACTGGCCCGCACTTACAAGCAGATCTGCCTGGTGGGCTTCTCGACCGGCTGCCCCCTCGCACTGCACCTGGCTGCCTCGGTGCCGGTTACGAAAATGGTGCTGCTCAGCCCTTACGTGTCGGTCCGGTACGAATGGTTCTATCTCTTACCGCCCGAAGCGTATCTCTACAGTATCGGCTGGCTCATCGAAGACATTCCGCGCCTTAAACTGCCGATTTTCGATGATGCCCTGCGGGCCGCCGCCGAATCGGTCGCTTATTTTCGGACCTTTAACCTGAGTACAGTGCGCAGTGCCATCGACCTCATTGAGCGGGTCAAGACCGAGCTACCGGCAATTCGCACGCCAACATTGATTATTCAGTCCCGAAAAGACAGCGTGGTCGATCCCTCGGGAGCCGAGTACATCTATCAGCACCTTGGTTCGAGCGACAAGCAGTTGCGCTGGCTCACCAACTCGGACCATATTGTCACCCTTGATTTTGAGAGGGATGTAGTCTTTGCCGAAGTCGGTGCTTTTTTGGCCGACAGCACCCGGTAATACAGTGCACGCATGAACAAGTCAGCAGGCCAGGAACATACCAGAAGCTGCCAGCAAGCCAGCTTCAAGAATATTGTCATTGCAATTTCAGATAATAAAATTCGGCTATCTTCAGACTAACAGTCTGCTAGACTGAGGCATTCGCTGCTGGAACGGACTCATTTTTCTCCGGGAGTGTCGCGACATGTTGCATCGCTCATTTCATCAACTGGTGCTCGGCCTCGGCCTATTATTGTGGGCGACGGTGCCGACAGCTGCCGAGCAAAGTGCGTCTACCTCCCCCGGAGATATACCGCAGCCGGTGCCTGGTGATCTGGGCATGGCGGGTAAGCGCTGCCCCGACATCTCGCGCTTTCTCAATATTCGGACTGCAGTTGCTCCCAGTCTCTCTCCCGACGGCACCCGGATTGCTTACCGCACCGGCACCACGGGTCAGCCCCAGTTGTGGGTCACATCCCCGGCAGGACCGCAGCAGATTACTTTTGGCGAGAGTGTCACAGCCCACGATTGGTCTCCAACGGGCGAGTGGCTGGCCTACGCCGTCGACCGCAGCGGCAACGAGCGCGAGGGGTACTATCTCATCTCAGCGGACGGCGGGCGTGAGCGCGAGTTGCTGGCACCCTCAGAGTCATTTCGCAGCTGGGGTGGCTGGTCTCGGGACGGAAAACAGGTGGCCTACGCGGCGACCGAGCCTGGAAAAGATGACTTCAACGTCTACGTGCTCGATATCACCACAGGAAAGTCGCGGTGCGTCTACACAGGTCAGGGCGGCACCTACGTCGCGGCCTGGCGACCCGACGGGCGCGGGCTATTGCTGACGCGTGTACGGGGCGAAGACGCCAGAGATCTGCTCTACCTGGATCTTTCTACCGGACAGGTGAGCGAGTTGCTGGTGCCGGCCGAGGCTGCCGGTCAGTTTTCGCCCGAATGGACACCCGATAGCCGGGGCTTCTACCTGGTCTCCAACGAAAAGCGCGATTTCATGGCGCTTACCTATTTCGACTTTGCCCGCCGTGAGTCGCGCCCGGTTGCGGCCCCCAAACACGATGTCGAGCAGACGGCACTCTCAAAAGACGGTCGGTATCTGGCCTGGAGCGAAAATGTCGAGGGCTTTTCTCAGTTGAAGCTGCGCGACTTGCAGACCAACCGGACGACGAGCATCACCGGGCTACCGGCCGGTGTCATCGGTGCGCTGAGCTGGGCAGAGCGTGTACCGCGACTGGCAATCCAGCTTTCTGGCTCCAAGGTGCCAGGAGATGTCTGGACTTACGACGCCGGGCGCGCCACCCTCAGTCGGGCCACCACCTCGGCTACGGCGGGCCTCACGACCGAACGGTTCGCAACTCCCAAGGCTGTCAACTTTGCGAGCCACGATGGCGAAAAGATCCACGGATTGCTTTACCGGCCGACTGGACCAACGCTCAAAATGTTGCCGCCGGCCGTGGTGTTGGTGCACGGCGGGCCGACGAGCCAGGCACGACCCGACTTCGACGGCATTACCCAGTATTTAGTAGCACGCGGTTATGTCGTGCTGGACCTCAACTTTCGCGGTTCGACAGGCTACGGCAAGCGCTTCGCCCGGCTTGACAACGGCAGGCTCAGACCAAACGCCGTGAAGGACATGGCCTCGGCGGTAGACTGGCTCGCGACCCAGGGCGTCAACAATCGCCGGACGGCGGTGATGGGCGGCTCCTACGGCGGCTACATGACCTTTGCCGCCCTTGCGACGCTACCGGAAAAGTTTCAAGCAGGGGTCGGCTTTGTCGGTGTCTCCAACTGGGTGAGTGCTCTGGAAGGGGCTTCACCAGCGTTAAAAGCTTCCGACCGCTACGAATACGGCAACATCGACGACCCGGCCGACCGCGAATTCTTCCGGCAACTGAGCCCGATCACCAATGTCGAGCAGGTCCGTTCCCCGTTGATGGTGCTGCACGGTGCCAACGACCCCCGCGACCCGGTGGGTGAAGCGGATCAACTGGTGGCAGCCATCCGGACGCGCGGTGGCGATGTCGAGTACCTGCGTTTTCCCGACGAGGGCCACGGCATCCGCAAGTTGACCAACCGGGTGATTGCCTACCGCCGCATCGCCACGTTCCTGGAGCGCACAATCGGCAAGGGCATCGCCGTCTGCGGCGAGTGACCCTCGCGGGCTTGCACAGTACATTGGACGCAGTAGATTCCGGGAGGACTGGCTTTGGCGACGATTGAGTTTTTGAAAGGCATAAAAGAAGAAGTCAGTGAAATTAAGCTGCGCCAGGGCAAGACCAGCGGCAACCGGGTGGTGGTGTTCATCTTCGAGAAAGTAGCTGCCATGGACAGGCTCAGCAGCTTCTCCTCGGGCGGCGCCCAGTACATGCTCCTGAACGACGAAGAAGGGGATATCCAGGTCACCCCCCGCAACCTCGAATTTTTCTACAAAAACGACGACAACCTCGCCAAGCTCGAATGTACTTTTGAACTGGTCAACGACCTGCAGTGGCAGCGCCTGCGCCGGTTCATGGACCGCTACGCGCAATCCAATGGCATGGGCTACCAGGGCAAGGGCGCTCAACCCTCTGACAAAATAGAAGGGTAGTCTCCCGCACCGTTACTATGACCGTCTTTGAAGGGCATTTTCAGGACACCCAGGATCTAAAATTCGCTATCGTCATTGCGCGCTTCAACGACCTGGTCACTCTCAAGCTGCTCGCCGCCTGCGAAGACGCCCTCAAGCGCCACGGCATTGCGGTCGGCCCCGAGTCGCCCCAGGTCGATTACGCCTGGGTGCCCGGGTGCTTTGAGTTGCCGATGGTCGCCAGGCAACTGGTGCTCTCCGGGCGCTACGACGCGCTGATTTGCCTGGGGGCTGTGATCAAAGGCCAGACCTCCCACTACGACCTGGTGGCAGGTGAAGTGGCCAAGGGTATCCAGGCGCTCGAATTTCAGACGGGCGTGCCGGTCACCTTCGGCGTGCTCACGACCGATACGATGCAGCAGGCAATCGAGCGCGCCGGCATCAAGTCCAACCTCGGCTGGGAGTACGGTATGAACGCAATCGAGATGGCAAACCTCACCCGCAATATCCGCCACACCGTCAACGTCCGCCCCCTGCGGCCAGAACTGATGGAAGACAAATCCCTGGAGCAACTTCCCTAGCCGATGGCCATTCCCTGGATACTGGTATTGCTCCTGTGCTGGCCCGCGCCGCTCTGGGCAAAAACGATCGTCAGCCTTGACCTCGACGCCGACGGCAAAACCGAAACTGTCGCCATCGAGGCTCAGTCCCTGACCGTGCAATCAGGTGGACGCGAGATGAGTGTTGCTCTCGAACACGCGGCCCTCGCGGTCGAGCCGGTGCCCCTGGCACCGCGTCTGGTGCTCCTTGCCGTCACCTACCGCTTCAAAGGCAGCCGGTGCTACCAGTTTTATCGCTACCGTAGTCGGCGGCTCGAAGTGGTACCCGTCGAGGTGGATGACGACGAATTCGCCGACAACCGCGTCTGTGCCTCCGGTCAGACCCAGGTGCGTTGGAGCGACCTGAACACCGACGGCACCGCTGAACTGGTGGTCGAAGAATCTTTGAACACCGGCAAGTCAGTCCGCCGCCGGGTCTATGAATATCTAGACGGCAGTTTTGGGACAGTACCGCTTCTCTCGGGCCTGCTCGTCGATGGGGTGCCGGTGCTTGCCCAACTGCGAGGCACCTACTATAAAGCCGAGGCGATTGCCGCAATCGATAGCCTTCAGGAGTTGGCCGGCCTGCGCACCAGTCCGGCCTTGACGATCAATATTCAGGGACCGCTGCCGGGCTATCAGCTCGGACTCAAGACATCAGCAGGCGAAACACCGGTCACCCTGGTGTCAGCCCAGCGCTCGGTCGATCTGCGCCGGGGCGAACAGGTACTTACTCTCAGCGTGCTCGCTACCGGCCGCAATGGTCGCATTATCTACGATTCAGCCGCCGACCTGACAGACCCGCCCCTGGTGGTCGTCGGTCTCGGCCGGGAACTCGACGGCATCTACCGTCCGGCTCCTTACGACCCGAAATGGTCTTCTTTTGAAGCGTACCTGACTCAGGATGTGCTCGTTGGGACCTGGATCCCGGTCGGTCCTGAAAGCCGCGAGCCCCTGCGCATTGAGGCAGGTGGCGCGAGCAATGCCGTCACCCTCTTCTCCCATCGCTATGCGCTCGACTGGAAAGCGCGGCTCGGCTCCCCTTTTGACCTTGCCCTCTTGAGTGAAGTCGGGTCTTGGCTTATCGATTTACGTGGCAGCGGTGCGATTGCCATTGCTCCAGGACGGTGTACCCAGGAGTCGGCGCGGGGGAATAGCTGCACAGCAGCCGGTGCACCCGTCCTCTACCGCCGCCGTGAAGAGATTGGAGTCCGGCCATAAAAAAAGGCCCATTGGGGCCTTTTTGAAGCAGTCAGTATGAGCCGTTATTCTTGCTGAGGAGCCGGGCGTGTAAACTCCTGCGACTTTGCGCCGGAGCCCATTTCGCCGCTGAGCGTGTAGCCGCCCACCAGGCCGGTGTAGCTCTCTTCGCCGTGCTCGGCGATATCGAGCCCTTCGAGTTCTTCCGATTCGCTCGGGCGCAAGCCCAGGGTGAACTTGAGCGCCAGCAGGAGGACCGCCGTCATCACACCGGCATAGAGGCCCGTGGCACCGACGCCGATGAATTGCTCAACCAGTTGGGCACTGTTGCCGAACAGGAGGCCGTTGTCGCCGACGGAATTAAGCTCCTTTTGAGCGAAGACGCCGGTCAGGATCGCTCCGGTGAAACCGCCGACGCCGTGGCAGGCGAAGACGTCGAGCGAATCGTCGAGGTTGAGTTTCTTCTTCAGTTGGATTGCACCGAAGGAGACGATAGCGGCGATACCGCCGATTGCAATCGAGGACATGGGCGAGACGAAGCCTGCCGCCGGGGTGATGGCTACCAGGCCGACGACTGCGCCCGTGGCACCGCCCACACCGGTCGGTTTACCCGAGAAGACAGTATCGAGCAGGAGCCAGGTTGACATCGCTGTCGCCGCTGCCACGTTGGTGGTGACAAAGGCCAGGGATGCCAGGCCATTCGCGGCGACCGCCGAACCGGCGTTGAAGCCGAACCAGCCGAACCAGAGCAGGCCCGCTCCGAGTAGCACGAAAGGAACGTTGTGAGGAGGCATCGGCTTACTCGGGAAGCCTTTGCGGGGACCGAGAATGATCGCCGCTACCAGAGCCGAGACACCGGCAGTGAAGTGCACTACCGTACCGCCTGCAAAATCGAGAGCGCCGATAGCGCCAAGCCAGCCAGGGACCAGTTTGGTGGCGTCGGTCGGGTCGGGGTTACCGAGGGACCAGACCCAGTGGGCAACGGGCGAGTAAACTGCGAGCGACCAGAGGATGATGAAGACCACGTAGGTTTTAAACTTCATGCGATCGACGATTGCACCGGAAATCAAAGCCGGGGTGATCACGGCAAACATCAGCTGAAAAGCCATAAACGCCAGGTGCGGCACAGTCGCAGCCTGGGCGGTGTTGGGCTCCTGACCGACGGTGGCGAGCCCGAGCCAGGCAAAGCTGCCGAAGTAGGCGCTGCCAGGCGCGAAGGCAATCGAGTAGCCGGCTACAACCCAGGTGACGGCGACGACACCGAGAGCGACGAAGCTCATCATCATCGTATTGAGACTATTTTTGGTGCGGACCAGCCCGCCGTAGAAGAATGCGAGGCCAGGAGTCATCAACAGCACCAGGGCTGCAGAGATCAACACCCAGGCTGTGTCGCCCGTGTCGATCTTTGGCGCATCCTGGGCGAGGGCTGGAGCGGCGCTTGTCAGTGCCAGTGCGAGTCCCAGCAGTCCAGTTTTGAATTCCTTCATCGATGCCTATACTCCTTGAAGCCGATATTGATGCATGACGGACCCACACTGTGAGGACGGTTAAAGAGAGTTAGCACTCAACCCCGAAAATCATCTGTAACGATAGCTACAAACAATCCAACCGTTGGTAAGAACCGTGACAATCACCCCCCGGTCCTGGAGCGATTCGGTCCGTGTTCGCCGGAAGGTTGATAACATAGGGAAGCGCCAAATCCTGGATACGACCATGTCTGCCCAAACTCCGGTTAAAACCCTCGAAGACTGGACGCCTGAAGAAGTAGCCGAGCTCGCCCGACGCCTCGAAAACGACGCTTACGAGCATGCTTTTGACGCCCTCAGCGACTGGCAGGTGCTCAAAGCTCTGCAGTACCGTCGGCCCCGCCTGGTAGATGCTTACGTACATCTACTGGAACTTGAAGAGGACGAGTCCTAGGCATGGCCAAAAACCACTTCCTGTCGGGCAAGAAAATTGATCCCCAGCCGATTACGGCCGGTTTCTCAGTGACCGACCTGATCGACAGCACCTTTCTTGCCTATAATTCCGGCCGTCTGCGCGAAGCGGCTCACCTCCTGGTCGAGCGCATGCTCAAGCCAGGGGTGACAGTCGGCGTCACGCTCACCGGTGCGCTCACCCCGGCTGGCCTCGGCATTGCCGCGATCATTCCGCTCATGGAAGCCGGTTTTATCGATTGGATCGTCTCGACCGGCGCCAACCTTTATCACGACGCCCATCACGGTATCGGGCTTGACCTCCACCAGGGCCGCCCCGACATCTCGGATGTCGTCCTGCGCGAAGAAGGGGTCGTCCGCATCTACGACATCTTCTTCGATTACGACGTGTTGCTCTCTACTGACGAATTTTTCCGCGAGCTGCTGAGAGCACCCGAATTTCAAGCCTCGATGGGCACGGCCGAATTTCATTACCTGAGCGGCAAGTACGTTGCCGAGCGCGAACGCCAGTTGGGGCTTGAAAATAAATCTCTACTCGCTGCCGCTTACCGCCTGGGCGTTCCGATTTACACTTCGAGCCCCGGCGATTCGTCTATCGGTATGAACATTGCCGCCCTCGCCCTCGATGGCCGGGGACCGCGCCTCGACGTCAGCCTTGATGTCAACGAGACAGCCGCTATCGTGCTCGATGCCAAGCGCTCGGGCGGCGAGAGCGGCGTCTGGATCCTGGGCGGCGGCTCACCGAAAAACTTCATCCTGCAGACCGAGCCGCAAATTCAGGAGGTATTGGGTATCCAGGAGAAAGGCCACGACTACTTCCTGCAGATTACCGACGCCCGTCCTGATACCGGCGGGCTTTCCGGGGCGACCCCGGCCGAGGCCGTCTCCTGGGGTAAAGTGGACCCCAACCGCCTGCCCGATACCGTAGTCTGCTACGTCGATTCGACCATTGCCCTGCCGCTGCTCACCGCCTACGCCCTTGAAAATGCCCCGACTCGCCCGCTCAAACGCCTCTACGACCGGCGCGGCGAGTTGATGGCCAAACTCAAAGCCGAGTACGAGGCCGTCCAGGCAGCGGGCACTACACCCGACCCCGACGCCCCGGCCCCACTGCATATGTCCTCTCAGGCCGGTCGCTAGCACTCTCGCTCAAACCGGCTCTAAAACCCGCACCTGGGCCATCGCCTCCGCAAGCAATACCTCTCCTGCTTCGACTGTCTCGATACGCATCAGTTGAGCACGTAGCGCCGCGGCCCCTGCAAAGTCGCGCACGTACCAGCCCATGTGCTTGCGTGCCCGGCGCACTCCGGGAAGACCCATGTAGTCGTGGAGTAAGTGGAGGTGCGTGCGGGCTAGTTCCAGGCGCATCGTGGGTGTCGGGTCCGGCAGGCGTTCGCCCGTGCGCAGGTAATGGTCGATTTGCCCGACCAGGTGCGGTGCGCCCATCGTGCCGCGCGAACACATGACGCCGTCCGCCCCGGTCAGTTCGAGACAGCGAATCGCCGCATCGATTGAGAAGATGTCGCCGTTGGCAATCACCGGAATCGTGAGGTGCTCTTTGACACGGGCTATCCATTCCCAACGGGCCTGGCCCTCGAAGCCCTGGGCACGGGTGCGGGCGTGGACGGTCAGCAGTTGCGCGCCGCTCTGCTGCATCTGACGACCAAATTCGAGGATGTTGATTTCGCTGTCGCACCAGCCGAGGCGCGTCTTGACAGTGACGGGCAGATCGACTGCGTGGGCGACGGCTTCGACGATCCGGGCAGCCGTTTCAGGCACCCTCAATAGCGACGAACCACCGCCATTTTTGGTGATTTTATTAACCGGGCAGCCCATGTTGATGTCGATCACATCGGCTCCCTGGTCGGCCGCGATCCGGGCAGCCTCTACGAGAAAATCCGGGCGACAGTCAAAAAGCTGAATCCCGATTGGGGTCTCGCCCGCTTCGATGTCCATGATCTGGGGAATGCCGCGGCTGTAGTGCAGCCCGGAAGCGCTCACCATCTCGGTATAAAGTAGTGAGTCAGGAGCGTAGCGGCGCACCAGTTGGCGGAAGGCTTTGTCGGTGACGCCCGCGAGCGGAGACTGGAATACCCGGCTTGCAAGTTGGCGCACGCCGATCGAGAGGGGCTGCTGCAGGCGCAGCCGGTTGCGTTCAGAGAGTTGCATAAGCCTATAGTCCGAGTTTGACCGCCGTACCTGAAATCGAGACCATCAACATGCTGCCGCCATCGGGAACGTTGATCGTTTCGTAGTCGATATCGACACCGATCACGGCGTCCGCGCCGAGCGCCTTTGCCGAGTCGGTCATCTCCTCTGTAGCGATCTGGCGGGCTTTGCGCAGTTCGCGCTCGTAAGCGGCCGAGCGACCACCGACGACATCGCGAATTTTGGCAAAAAAGTCAGCAAAGACATTCGCCCCGAGGATCGCTTCACCCGTGACGATGCCCAGATACTGACGCACCGGCTGCCCTTCGATAATTGTGGTGGTGCTGACGATCAAGGGGGTTCCTTTTGAGCGGTGCTCAGAGCAGGGTTTGCAAGTACGTTTGCACGATTGTCTCTAGTTTACCCATGATCTCCTGCTGCTCCTGGGGGGTGAGGCCGGTGTTGCGAAGTTCAAGCACCAGTTCGCCCTTGCGCTTGGGTAAGCCTACAAAGCCTTTCTGACCATTGCGGAAGTCAGAAGCGGCAAATTCACCGGCGATGCCTGCAAGATTAAAAAGTTCCGCCTCGGTGTAGACCGGTACAAAGCTGACCGATTGCTCACAGACCAGGCGCAACTGTTCGACTTCACGCTTTTCAAGGACAAGCTTTTCGAGCTTGGCAAGCCGCCCGTGCCAGTGGCGTTCGTCTTCGCCTTCCTCGCGCGCCATGCGCTCCTTGAGCATCCGGTTATAGGTGTCGAAAAGCGCCGTCGTCACCTCTGCTGAGTCCCGGATGCGGCTGAAGACGGTATGAATAGAGCGCACAATCTTGGGCGTCGGGTTGTAAGGCACTGCCTGGCGATTGGGGCCGTGCGGGTTGTAGCCGAGCATGATCCGTCTGAGGGTGTTCTGGGTGATATTGCGCTCACCGGTGAACTGATCGACCGACAACAGACAAAAGTCGGTCTGGGTCATCCGGGCCTCGTTCAGGAAATTCTCCAGCAGCTGCCCGAGTGGGAATTGTCGTTTTGGAGGTGCACCGCTCATTCAGGACTGCGTGTATACGGTGATACTATGGTAGCCGATTCAGGCTTGCGGCATTCCTCACGATTCAGGGGATTTTGACTTTTGCGTCTTCGATAGCCCCGGTTGATGCCCGGAAAAATTGTAGTGCCTGATAGAGATTTGTGCAATTCGTGGGAAATATTAGTTTTTGCTAGATATTTTTGCAGCGACAGTGTAGTATTTCTCGCAGTCCCTTCGACCAGAGTGGAGTATGCCAACCGAAGATACTTTCTCGAACGCCCTGGAGGTCCTTAAGGCTCTCCCGCTCGGTGACCAGCGAGTCCTCGATGCTTGCCGCAAGCTCGGTGAAATCACCAACGAACTGCAAAGTGCCATGGCCGCCGAAACCAGCCTCGAAGAAACCTGCGATCTCGTCGAGCAAAAGACCCGTGTCGGAGCCAAGCGAGCCGCCAGTTTCCTCATCGAAGTCCTCCGGCTTGCCCATAACCTCTAGATAGACGCACCCGCGTTTCCCTTGCTTTCACATCCTTAACGTAATCAAAACCCCATAGCGTCGTTCTACTCACTGCCCGGCTTTCCAGCCGGGTTTTTGCTGGGGGCACCGGATTGGCGGCCCGCCATCTCGAGTGCTCCGCAAGTGGCGGCTATCGCCGTGGCTGCGAGCGGGTGGTCGCCGTGGAGTTCCCAATATGCTTTCAGACGCTGTAGCCACAAGTACCAGGCTTTTTTAATCTGAGGGCGATTGTAGCGATAGACCCCGGCCGGGCCGTCGGTGCGGGCAATAGCGATCACCGCCTGCTCGACGCGGACGGCATGGGTCTGCCGGAGGGCACCGGCGTAAGCGGCAAGTTGCAGGAGGTGGTCTGGCTGGGTGCGGGCACTGTTGGCCGTCTTGTAATCAACCAGGGTCAGTTTTTCGTTGAAGTCGGCGAGCAGGTCGATGGTCCCGGCGTAGCCCAGCCGCGGATTGTAGACCGCCGATTCGGCCAGTTGCGGATTTGAGAGGCGGTCCAGAAAAGGTTTGAGACTGGACCACCAGGCCTGTACCGGTTGCACCGCCGCCGGGTCGGGTTCGATGCCCTGTATATATTGCTCACTCAGGGCGTGTACACGCACGCCACGCTCGGAGGCACGGGTACGCACCGCACGAGCTTGTTCTTCGCCGACCCGCTTTACCCATGCTTCGAGGACAGCAATGTCTTGAGCCGGTCTGGTCGCCTGCAAAATAGTGGTCACACCCGGTAGCTGCCACTGCCCCAACTGGTAACAACGTCCGTGCGCCGTCTGGACGTATTGTGGCAGGCAAGGTTCGAGTGGCATCGGGTCGGTACTCAAGTCGGCTGATGTCGATGATAGGCGAGGGATAGCACGGTGGACGGTGACCGGTCCATTGCCCACAACACGATAGGATGGGCGAATCGGTCCGGGAGAGCGCAAGGTGTCTGAGCAGTATTTCACCGAGTTGATCACCAGGGCGCGTACGGCCCGCTCCCCGGAGGCGATTGCCAATCTGCTCAAGCCTGTACTCTTTGAGATGAGTGCCGAGTTTGACCAGTATCTGGAGGCGCTACTGGCTTCAACGGCCGCCGATTCGAGCGCAGCACGCACGCTCAAACTGATTGCCAGAGTCTGGCGCGAGCAGCAGAGCGCCAACCGGCGCGAGGTTCAGTTGCGCGGCTTCGTGCGCACCCTGGCAACAGCAGAGGCCGAGGAGTGGCCGGACCTGTTGATCGCCGGAATGGACCCGAACGGTACGGCGCTCGACGACGACGAACTGCAAAAAGTGATCCGCTTGCTTGAAAAACGCGAGGCACACCCGGAGCTGGTCAGGGGCCTGGAGCGCGGTCTCAAGACTTATTTGCAGATGGAGACGACCCTGCTTGACTGGCTCTACGGCGACCGGGCTCTCGGGTTCGTGCGCAGCGGTCCCTGGGGTTATTGGGCGCAGCAACTGCCCATCGGTACGCTCCGCTCACTCTTTGAAGCGCTCGATCGAGGCGAGAGCGCCCGCCATTTTCTCAATTCCGAGTCACTCGGAGCCGACACCTGGGTCGAGATGACCGTCCTGCTGCGCCGCATCGAGCGCTACCTGGTGCGCTCGTTTGAGACGCGCTATCCAAACCTCGATGAGCGGGCGCGTACGGCCATTCTCACCTCGACTTTTTTGACGTTTGCAATTTTCTGGGCCGACTTCGCCCAGGCAATCGTCCGCCGTCCCGCCTTGAGTGAAGCCAGTTTCAAAAATGCGCTCCAGAGCTTGCGCTCTTTCGCCTCGCAGCCCTACTTTCCCCTGTACGGCGGCCTGCTGGCCCTATTTGACGGACCTTATCTGCGTACGGCCATTACCTATCTCGGTGAACCGCTGCGCGCCGATGCGACGAGCCTTGAAAAAGCGAAAGTGCTCAACTTGCTCGGCTACACGGCCCGTTTCCTGGGAGATTACGAGCGTTCGGTCGCCCTGCACCGCGAAGCGCTCGAAGACCTTGACCCCACGAGTGACCCACGCGTGCGCATCGCGAACCTGGTCAACCAGGGAAGCACGCACCTGCGGCTGCGCGCCTTCGAGACCGCCATCGAACTTTTTGAGCGCGCCCTCGTCTACGCCCGCCAGAGTGGGGACACAGCAGGCAGTGCCCATGCCCTCGCCAACCTTGGCAACGCCGTCAGTCAGCAGTTGCAATTTCAAGAAGCGCTCGACCCCGAAGCCTACGAAAGGGCAGAGTCCTATCTCAATCAAGGGCTCGAACGTGCCCGCGAAGCAAAGGAGCGGACCGCCGAGGTCGTCGCTCTCACAGGGCTTGGTGCCCTCAAACAGTACCTGGGACACCACGACGAAGCGCTCACTCACCTCGACATCGGCCTTAGCCTGGCCGCAGCGGAAGGAGACCTGTGGTGGCAGGGGATAGCCCGCGCCGCCCGGGCCGAGGTCTTCAATAGTCTCGGTGCCCCCGAGCGCAGTGCAGTCGATGCAGTACTCGCCATGCTGATGCTCGAACGGGCCGGTTCGGCCGACTGGCGGCAACCGGCGGGACTGGTGCTAATTCTGCGCACCCGCCTTGCAGACAATTTCCGGCCGGTACTTGAAGCAGCACGCATCGAGGCGACTGCTATCGAACGGGTGCAGGCACTGCTGGCGCAATATACCGAAAACTAAGGCCACGCCTGAAGCCGCCCGCTAGACTTGGCTAATCGTTTTCGCTCAGCCATGCGGTACAGAGATTTGTTCCTGGTGCTCTGAGCCAGGGTCGCAGTTGGCAGGCTGAGGGCCAGAAAGAGGACCAGGAACAAATCTCTGTAGCGCATGGC
>JANNPH010000214.1:0-9881 GCA_031399965.1 Gloeobacteraceae cyanobacterium SOY_34_metabat_159
AAAGATGACATCGAATTTTTGAAGGGCAGGTCGGTCTTTTTCATGGGCGACAATCTGCTCGAAGTCTCGATGGCACGCTTTTTGATCCGCTGCGGCATGACGGTGCAGGAAGTGGGCATCCCCTACATGGACAAGCGCTACCAGCAGGCCGAACTCGAACTACTGGAGCAGACCTGCCGCGAGATGGGCCACGCGTCTGTACGCATTGTCGAGAAGCCCGACAATTACAACCAGTTGCAGCGCATCTACGCCCTGAAGCCGGACCTGGTGATTACCGGCATGGCCCACGCCAACCCGCTCGAAGCGCGCGGCATCACGACCAAGTGGTCGGTCGAATTTACTTTCGCCATGATCCACGGCTTCACAAATGCTCACGACATGTTGAAGATGGTCAGAAAGCCCCTCGACCGCAACAACTCGCTGCAGTCACTGGGTTGGGAGAAGCTGATCCAGCCCGTCCAGTAGTGCAGGCTGCGTGCGAACCAGCCTGGTGCTTTTGAGGTTACGCGCATTTTGTGACACGTTCGCTTTACTCTAAAGCGTTGCGTACATTTTCGTATTGTTTGCTACTGAGTGTTTGCGGATGAGGATAAGCGGCAGACATGATTGGAAAAAAAAACGGTCTGCCCTATAGTTAGGGTGCTGCAGTAAAAACCGGTACGGCTCTACTCAGTCATGGGTTTTTCTTAAAAACAAGAATATAGAGATGAACAGCGTTCCTGAAGAAGTAGCGAAGCTTTCGCCTGAGCAAAAGCGTGCTTTGCTCGCGCAACTGCTCAAAGAAAAGACCAGTAAACAGAGTGAAATCTATCCCTGTTCTTATGGCCAGAAGGCACTCTGGTTTCTCTATCAGCTTGCGCCCGAGAGCTGGGCTTACAACATTGTGTTTACTGCGCGCATTCGCTCTGAAGTCGATGTATCAGCCCTACAGCAAGCTTTTCAATCTCTCGTGGACCGGCATCCGGCCTTGCGAACGACGTTCTGTGCACCTGAAGAGATTCCCGTTCAGCGCATTCATGCCCGGATGCCCGTCGATTTTGAAGTGGTGAATGCCACGCTCGCAAGCGATTTTAACGTGTCTCTAGTCGAACAATCCCGTCGGTCATTTGACCTGGAACGGGGTCCTCTATTGCGGGTGAAGCTGTTTGTGCAAGGGGCACAAAATTATGTCTTGCTGATTGCAATGCACCATATTATCGGCGATGGAGTCTGGTCGCTGGCAGTGCTGCTCGATGAGCTGCGTGTTCTGTATCCAGCTCAGAGTCTGGGGGTGCTTGCCTCTTTACCGGTCCTTGAGCAGCAGTACACAGACTACGTTCGCTGGCAGACCGAGATGCTGGCCGGTAGTGAGGGCGAACGGCTCCAGCACTACTGGCGGGAGCAACTGGCGGGTGAGTTGCCGGTGCTGCAACTGCCGACCGACCGACCACGGCCCCCGGTGCAGACCTACGAAGGAGCCGGGTTTCCCCTGGTGCTGGACCGTGAGCTGACAGACCAGATTAAAGCGCTTGCCCAGCGCGAAGGGGCAACCCTTTACATGACGCTGCTTGCCGCCTTCGTAGTGCTCCTCCACCGCTACACCGCTCAAGAAGAGATTGTCGTCGGTTCGCCGATGGCAAGCCGGGGGCAGGCGGCATTTGCCCAGGTAGTCGGCTACTTCGTCAATTTGATTGCTCTGCGCACCGCCCCGAGCGGTGGACTTACTTTCAAAGCATTCCTCGCCCAGGTCCGTCAGACGGTGCTCGGGGCGCTCGCGCACCAGGATTTTCCCTTCGCGCTGCTGGTCGAAAAATTGCAACCGAGGCGCGATCCGAGCCGCACGCCACTTTTTCAGGTCTCGTTTGCGCTCCAGAAGTTGCAGCGCCTGGGGGAGCTATCGAAATTTTTTGTGCAGGGAACGGCAGATACCCTCGACTTCGGGGGCCTCAAGCTGGAGCCCCTGGCCCTTTCGCAGCAGGAAGGCCAGTTTGACCTGTCGCTTGAGATGGGCGAGGTGGATGGAGCACTCTCGGGGGTGCTGCTCTACAACACAAACTTGTTCGATAGAGAGACGATTGCACGCATGGCTCAGCACCTGAGCACTCTGTTGCAGGCAATCACGGCCACTCCCGAACGGTACCTCGCCGAGTTGCCGCTTATCGAGCACTTTTCTCCCACCCGAATACCTGAGACTTTCGCGCCCACCGACTGCCTGCATCGACTTTTTGAAGCCCAGGTGCAGCGCACGCCCGATGCAGTCGCGGCTGTCTACCAAAGCGAGACGCTTACCTACTGCGAACTCAACCGCCGGTCCAATCAACTCGCCCACCACCTGAAAAGCCTCGGGGTCGGGCCGGAAGTGCCGGTGGGTTTGTGTCTCGAACGTTCTCCCGCCATCCTGGTGGCCATCCTCGCCACGCTCAAAGCGGGTGGGGCTTACCTTCCCCTCGACCCCAGCTATCCTGAGGAGCGCCTTACTTTTTTACTCGGCGACGCTCGCCCGCCCGTGCTAATCAGCGATCAGGCAGAAAGACCGGGCGGCTACGAGGGCCACTGGGTGTCGCTCGCGGGCGACTGCGAGGCAATCAGTCAGCAGAGTGACTTGAACCCGGTCAGTGCCGCCGCTCCTGAAAACCTTGCCTATATCATCTACACCTCCGGCTCGACCGGGGCACCAAAGGGCGTGCTCGTCACCCACGCCAACGTCACCCGCCTCTTTACCGCCGCCCACCCGCTCTTTCACTTTGATCACACCGACGTCTGGACTCTATTTCACTCTTACGCTTTTGATTTCTCGGTCTGGGAAATCTGGGGTGCTCTGCTGCACGGCGGCAGGCTCGTCGTCGTCCCTTATCTGGTCAGCCGCTCGCCAGAGCGCTTTTACGAACTGCTGGTGGCGGAACGGGTGAGCGTGCTCAACCAGACCCCCTCGGCCTTCCGCCAGTTGATCGCCATCGAAGCCGAGCAGGCCCGCGACCTGGCCTTGCGCACCGTGATTTTCGGCGGCGAAGCGCTCCAGAGCGCGATGCTCGTGCCCTGGTTCGAACGCCACGGTGACAAGCCACGCCTGGTCAACATGTACGGCATCACCGAGACCACCGTCCATGTCACCTGTAGCCCCCTGTCCACGGCCACGGACGCTGGCCTCGGCGCGCCGCTCGCCGACTTGCAGGTGTATTTGCTCGATAGACAACTGCAGCCGGTGCCGGCTGGAGTCGTGGGTGAAATCTGCGTGGGCGGGGCGGGAGTGACGCGGGGCTATCTCGGTCGCCCGGACCTGACGGCTGCACGCTTTGTACCGGACCCATTCAGCCAGGTGGGGGGCAAGCGGCTCTACCGCTCAGGAGACCTCGGGCGCTACCGGAGCGACGGCCGGCTTGAATATCTTGGCCGTGCGGACCAGCAGGTGAAGCTGCGGGGGTTTCGCATCGAGCCCGGTGAAATCGAAGCGGCCCTGCTCTTGCACCCGGCAATTCAAGAGGCGGCGGTGCTGGTTGAAACCGGCGACGGGGAAGGACGCCTGGTCGCCTATCTAGTGGTCGGCCGCGCGGCACCCCCCACTGCCAATGCCCTCTACAGCTACTTAAAGCAGAAACTGCCTGCACACATGCTCCCCGGAGCGTTCGTGGTGCTCGAAAAACTGCCCCTGACGGCAAACGGCAAACTCGACCGCAAGGCAATACCTGGCCTGGGCACTGGTCTTGCCCCCGGTGAAGGGCGGGAGGCGCGCACGCCGACCGAGGCGTTACTGGCAGACATCTGGGCTCAGGTGCTCAGAGTCGAGCGCGTCGGTGTGACCGACGACTTTTTTGCCCTGGGAGGACACTCCCTGAGCGCCACCCAGGTGATTGCACGGGTGCGGACCCACTTCAAAGTAGAGTTGCCGCTGCATGTGCTCTTTGCTGAACCGACCGTCGCAAGCCTGGCCCACCAGATCGACAAGATTCAGCAAGAGGCGACAGGGGGCGCCCCACCGCCGCTATTGCCCACCCCGCGCACCCAGCCCGTCGCCGCCTCGTTTGCCCAGCAGCGGCTGTGGTTTCTCGATCAATTGACGCCGGGCAATGCTGCCTACAACATCTCGGCTGCCCTGCTGCTCACGGGAGCACTCGACGCGGCTGCCCTCGAAGCGGCATTTAACGAAATGATTAGACGCCACGAGGGGCTGCGCACCAACTTCGTCGTCCGGGGCGAACAGGTGATGCAGGAAATTGCCCAAGAACGCACTCTCACCCTGGCCCATGTCGATTTGCAGCACCTGGAGGGGGACATTCAGGCGGACGCGGCCCAGCAACTGGTCCTCGACGCGGCGGCTTGCCCCTTCAAGCTCGAACGCGACTTGCTGGTGCGGGCCACCCTCGTGCAGCTTGCGCCCACCAGGCAGGTCTTGATCTTCGTGATGCACCACATCATCTCCGATGCCTGGTCGATGGAAGTGATGACCCAGGAGGTCGCGGCTCTCTACACGGCCTTCTATCGGGGGGCCACTTCACCCCTGCCCCCCCTCGCTGTGCAATACGCCGACTTTGCGCTGTGGCAACGCAACTGGCTGAGCGCAGCAGTGCTCGAAGCCCAAGTCGCGTACTGGCGGCAGCAACTGGCCGGGCTCACAGTCCTGCAGCTGCCGACCGACCGGCCCCGGCCCGAGCGACCCAGTTTTCGTGGAGCCATGCAGTCGCTCTCGATTCCCCGGACCCTTGTAGAGGGGGTCGAAGCGTTGAGCCGCGAACACGACGTCACCCCTTTTATGACCCTGCTTGCCACTTTTCAAGTCTTGTTGCATCGCTACACCGGCCAGGATGACATCCCGGTCGGTACGCCCGTCGCCGGGCGCACCCGCGTCGAGACCGAGGCACTCATCGGATTTTTCGTCAATTCCCTGGTACTGCGCGGCGACCTTTCCGGTCAGCCCAACTTTCTCACCCTGCTGGGCCGCGTCCGCAAAATGGCCCTCGAAGCCTATGCCCACCAGGAAGTGCCTTTCGAGAAACTGGTGGAAGCGCTACAACGGACTCGCGACCCGGGGCGACACCCACTTTTTCAAGTGTTCTTTGTCTACAACAATATCCCGCAAAATCCAATCGACTTACCGGAGTTAGCAGTGCAGCCCTTTGAAGTCGATAGCGGTTACAAGCAGACGGCAAAGTTTGACCTGGAACTGTCGGTGGTCGAGACGCAAGCAGGGCTGAGCGCAGTCATGAACTACAGCACTGATCTGTTTGACAAAGACACCATTATTGGTATGCTCGATCACCTGAAAGTGCTGCTGGAGGCTGTCGTAGCGTCTCCGGAGCAAACCCTGCTCGACATTGCACTGCCGAAGAATGTGTCTCAAAAAGCAACAGGCGACATGTTCAGCTTTCAAAATGCAGACCAGTTTACTTTTGAACTGTGAACCTGGCTGGCTTGTGTGTGGCAGCTACTATTGAGGCCGGTTGGCGGCAGGTTAAAAGACATTACAACTGTTTCGCTTGATACCTTTAAGCGCTGACGGCTGGGGTAAGTTTCACAAGCGAAGCCCATACAAGTCAATGCTACAAACTATCCAATCCAGTGCACTACTTCCTTCTGCGTCCGATGTTACTTTCTATCGTGAGCACGGCTACTACATTTCCGAAAAGATTCTGAGCGATGCCGAAATCGATGATGCAATCTATGGCAGCGAATGCTACTACGCTGGAGAACGCGATTTTTCCTTGCCGCCTGCTGCCAGGACCTTCGAGGGTTGGAAGCCGGGCGATGGCGATGGGTTGCGGATCAACGACTATGTTTCTTTGCAAAATCGTCACCTGTTTGCCCTCGTTCAAAACCCGCTGATCGGGGCGATTGCAGCGCGCCTGACCGGTAGTCCGCAGATCCGGTTGTGGCATGACCAGTTGATTTATAAGCCGCCCGGTCACCTGGGGGACAAAACTGGTATTGGCTGGCATACAGACCACGCTTACTGGCAGACCTGCACATCTGTTGAGATGTTGACAGCCTGGATCCCACTTCACGATTGCGACGAGACGATGGGTCCGCTCGTGGTGATCGACGGCAGTCACAGGTGGCCAGACAGCCGTCACCTCAAAAACTTTCACTGTAACGACGCGCCCCGCTTGCCCACGCAGATGCTTGCTGGCGTTAACCCGGTTGTCCCCGTCCCGATGAACCTGAAAAAAGGCCAGGTCAGCTTTCATCACTGCCTGACCGTGCACGGAAGCATGCCAAACCTGAGCAATCGGCCGCGCCTTTCTCTATCCGTACATCTGCAAGATGCCGACAATCGCTGCCAATCAGCGACCGGCGACCCGGGTGCTCCCTGGCACCGCAACAACGTTCTTTGCCGGTCTGTCGGTCGTTATCCCGATTACACAGATCCTGACTTCTGCCCAGTGCTCTGGTCTGAGCACTGACTGGACATTGTGAGCCTATTTTGAGCGGTTTCAGGAATACAAAATGTCGGAATTAGTAATCTTTGATTCGAGTCTAAAAGTGGAGAAAGATTACTGGTTTACACAATTGGCAGGCGATTTTGAAAATGCCAACCTGCCGCTCGATTATAAGCGGGCCAGGATCTACTCCCCAAGCAATAGCACCGTCACCTGGGAATTACCGAGGGCTCTGCAGGAAAAGCTATCGAAATTAACCGGCAGTTCTTCGTTTTTACTGTACACGGCCCTGCTTTCCACATTAAAGACATGCTTATACAAGTACACCGGCAATCGTCAGGTCGTGGTCGGCAGCCCTGCCTGTCGCAGCGCTACCGCCGAGCCTCAATTGAGCAATGCCCTTGCAGTTGTCGATATTCTCGATGATGAGTTGTCCTTCAAACAGTTGCTTCTGCAAGTGCGCGCAACCCTCTCACAGGCTTACGAGCGACAAAACTATCCTGTTTTCCACCTGATTAAAGACCTTGGAAGACAGGAAGTCGAGAACCGATGCCCACTCTTCGATGTTGCGCTGACTCTGGACGGGTTTCATGGCGAGCTACCTGCTCTCAAAAATGACATCACGATCAATGTGATAGAAAATGCTGGAGAAATTAGTGGCCAGATCAAGTTTAGCAGCAGACTCTTTCGAGTAGAAACAGTCGAGCGCTTTGCAAGGCATCTGACTCATCTACTGGAAGGACTACTTGCGAATATTCACGCACCAATCAGTCAACTCAGCCTTTTGGATCGGGCCGAACGCGATGCGTTGCTGTTTAGTCTGCATGACACTGCATGCGATTACCGGCGCGACGCCCTGGTGCATCAACTATTTGAGGACCAGGTAGAGCAGACGCCCGAGGCTATTGCCCTGATTGATGCAGAGCAGCAGGTTACCTATCGAGACCTGAACGAGCGGGCAAACTGTCTGGCCCACTACCTGCAGGCTACGGGGATCGGGAACGAGGCGCGGGTGGGGCTTTGCCTGGAGCGCTCAACAGAATTAATCGTTGCGGTGCTCGCCATCCTGAAAGCGGGAGGAACCTGTGTACCCCTCGACCCCGGCTATCCTGCCGAGCGCCTCAGCTTTATGCTGGCCGACGCGAAAGTGTCAGTGCTCATTTGCAGCAGTCGGTGTGTGCTGACTTGCTCAACTGTTGTAAACCTCGACAGAGACTGGCCGCAAATTCGTCAACAGAGCCAGGCAAACTGCACTTCAGCGGCCCTGGCGGAAAATCTCGCCTATCTTCTCTATACTTCGGGGTCCACCGGCCTTCCGAAGGGGGTGGCGATGCCTCACCGTCCCCTGGTCAACCTGTTGACCTGGCAGCGGTCGATATTGCAAAAGCCGGCCAGGACGTTGCAGTTTACTTCGTTGAACTTCGATGTCTCCTTTCAGGAAATCTTTTCGACCTGGAACTGTGGCGGCACCCTCGTCCTGGTCTCAGAGCCGGTGCGCCGCGACCCGCACGCACTGCTCCATCACCTTGTCAAAGAAAAAGTAGAACGGCTCTTTTTGCCCTTCATCTCGCTTCAGCAACTGGCTGAAGCGGCAGATAAGCTACCTGAAACGATTGGCCTCACTGAGATTATCGCGGCCGGTGAACAGTTGCAGGTGACGCAGAACGTCGTCAACCTGTGCCGACAGTTGGGCTGCAGCCTGCACAACCATTACGGTCCGACCGAGAGCCACGTCGTCAGCGCCTTCGTCTTAGAAGGAGCGGCGAGCCGCTGGCCGACCCTGCCGCCGATCGGACGACCCATTGCCAACACCCAAATCTATCTACTCGACCGGCACTGGCAACTGGTACCGGTCGGGGTCGCAGGCGAGTTGTACATTGGCGGCGACAGCCTGGCACGAGGCTACTGGCAACGCCCGGACCTGACGGCCGAACGTTTTGTCCCCGACCCTTTCAGCCGGGAGCCGGGGGCACGCCTTTACCGCACCGGGGACCTGGCCTGCTACCGGAGTGACGGCACACTTTCCTACCTGGGTCGGGCCGACAACCAGGTGAAAGTGCGCGGGATGCGGGTCGAACTGGGGGAAGTGGAGGCCGCGCTCAGCAGTGACCCAGCCGTCCGCGAGGCGGCGGTGCAGGTGTGCGAGGACCCGGCAGGCGGGCGGCGGCTGGTGGCCTACGTGGTGGGACGGGCCGCAATGAGCATCGGTGAGTTGCGCCGCTTCCTGGGCACAAAATTGCCGCAGCCGCTGATTCCTTCTACCTTTGTCGTCATGGAGGCCCTGCCCCTGACGCCGAGCGGCAAAGTAGACCGGCGGGCCTTGCCGGCACCGGACACAGCCCGGCCCGAGGTGGAGGGCCGGTTTGCGGCACCCAGTAGCGCTACTGAACAAAAACTGGCAAGTCTCTGGGCTGCAGTCCTGAACCTGGAGCAGCCGGGTATCCACGATAATTTCTTTGCACTGGGGGGACACTCTCTGCTGGCGACCCGGCTGATGGTCCGGGTACGCGAAGCGTTCGGTGTGGACGTACCGCTGCGCCAACTCTTCGACGCACCGACGATCGCAGGCCTGGCCGCCGCTATCGAACAGCAACACAAGCACGCGGGTCGGCCGGTGATAGAGCCTCTACCCACAGTCGTTCCCGACCCCGCGCAACAGCACGCGCCCTTCCCGCTCACCGACGTGCAAGAGGCTTACTGGACTGGGCGGCGGGCCGACTTTGAACTCGGCAACGTCGCCGCCCACGGCTACGTGGAACTCGACGCTGTTCAGTTAGATTTGCCCCGGCTTGAGTGGGCCTTCAACCGCCTGATTGCCCGCCACGGCTTGCTGCGCATGGTCGTCCGCCCCGACGGACTACAGCAGGTGCTCCCCCAGGCCGCCGACTACCAGATTGCAATTGCCGACCTCAGCGGCTGTGCCGATAGCACAGGGCAACTCGCTTCTATCCGCGAGCGGATGTCCCACCAGGTGCGCAACCCCGAGCAGTGGCCGCTCTTCGAGGTGTGTGCTTCGGTGTTGAATGGCGGTCGAGTGCGCATCCATATCAGTTTCGATGCCCTGGTCGGTGATGCCTGGAGCCTGCAAATCCTCGCTCAGGAACTGGCCAGTCTCTACAACAATCCCGAGCACGCCAGTATTGCGCTCGACTTGCGCTTTCGCGACTACGTGTTGGCAGAAGAGGCCCTGCAGCAAACCCCTGTCTACGAGCGCGCCCGGCAGTACTGGCACGACCGCCTGCCTACCCTGCCCCCCGCTCCACAACTACCTTTAATTGCTGACCCCGGATCCATTCAAGAACCACGATTTGTGCGCCGGACTTCGCGCCTGGAAGTCGAGCCGTGGCAACGACTCAAGCAAAGCGCCGCCCAGGCCGACCTCACTCCCTCCGCTATACTGCTCGCCGCCTTATGCGAAGTGCTCGCTACCTGGAGCACCACTCCCCGCTTCACCCTCAACCTCACTCTTTTCAACCGCCTACCCCTGCACCCGCAAGTAGATCAGGTGGTCGGTGACTTCACCTCGCTCAC
>JANNPH010000227.1:0-6365 GCA_031399965.1 Gloeobacteraceae cyanobacterium SOY_34_metabat_159
CCCGGTACGCGCCTCGCTTTTGGGCGACCGGCGCTTTAATGACCGCTGGCCGGACTTGAGCCTCCCGGCGTTTGCGAAAGAATACGAGCACGACGTAGCGGCGCTCGCAAAGCTCAAAACCTTCGACCGCACCAAACTATCAGCCGCCGACCAGCTCAATTACGACCTGTTTGAGCGTGAGACCAAAACGGATATCGAACGCTATCAATATCGCTTTTACCTGCTGCCGGTCAGCCAGCGCTCGGGGGTGCAGACCACCAACGACATCGCCGATTCGCTGCGCTTTGAAACGGTCAAAGATTACGAGGACTGGCTTAAAAGGCTTGAGAGCTTCCCGACCTACATGGACCAGACCATCGCCCTGATGACAGAAGGCATCCGCACCCGCACGCTCTTTCCAAAAGTGATCATGGACCGCGTGCCGCCGCAAATTGACCGGCAGATTGTGAGCACCCCGGAGGCGAGTCCTTTTTTCAAAAGATTTACTAGCTACCCGGCCAGCATCAGTGAAGCCGACCGCGCCCGCCTGACCCAGGCGGCAAAAACCGCTATCTCTGAACGAGTAATCCCGAGCTACCGGAAATTTAAGCAGTTTTTCACTGAACAGTATCTGCCTGCCTCGTTCTCCCAGGTCGGCTTCTGGCAGGTACCCAACGGCGACAAGCTCTATGCCTTTGAAACCCGCCGCTACACGACGACCAACCTCACACCCCAGGAAATTCATGAACTGGGCCTCAGCGAAGTGAAGCGTATCCGGGGCCAGATGCAGGCGATTGCCGACCGAGCGGGATTCAAGGGCACGATGAGCGAATTTTTCACCTTCTTGCGCACCGACCCTCGCTTTTACTACAAAACTTCTGACGAACTGCTTGAAGGTTACCGGTCGATTTCAAAGCGCATCGACCCGTACCTGGTGAAACTCTTCAAGACTTTGCCCCGTGGTCCTTACGGCGTCGAGCCGATCCCGGCCGCCATCGCCCCAGATACGACCACCGCCTACTACCGGCAACCCGCCGCCGACGGCTCGCGGGCCGGGACCTATTTTGTAAACCTCTACAAGCCGGAAGTGCGGCCCAAGTACGAGATGATGGCCCTTTCGTTGCATGAAGGCGTACCGGGCCACCATCTGCAAATTGCCCTCGCCCAGGAACTTGGGGAGGTACCGGCCTTTCGGCGCTACGGCGGCTACACGGCCTTCAGTGAAGGCTGGGGGCTGTACGCGGAGTCGCTCGGTGACGATGTCGGTCTCTATGACGACCCCTATGCAAAGTTTGGCCAGTTGACCTACGAGATGTGGCGGGCTGTGCGCCTGGTGGTCGATACCGGCATGCACTCGCTGCGCTGGGACCGCAAAAAAGCAATCGACTTCTTTTTAGAGAACGCCGCCAAGCAGGAACTCGACGTCATCAACGAGATTGACCGCTACATCGCCACCCCCGGCCAGGCTCTCGCCTACAAGATTGGCGAACTGAAAATCAAGCAACTGCGCGAAAAGTCGCGCCAGACCCTGGGCAGTCGCTTCGATATCCGCGAGTTTCACGACGTGGTGCTCTCGGCGGGAGCCGTACCCCTCGACGTGCTGGAGCGCAACGTCGATACCTGGCTGATGAATTCCAGCCCTGGGCGGCAGAGTCGCTAGCAGGCGATTCCCCCTCAGCCAGGCATTCAAGCAACTCTGACCCACGCTCACCTTCGATGCATAAAGGTGGGATCTGTGGGCTACTGTCTTCAAGACTGCGACACCTTTCACTGGTCCTTGCCTGTCTTTGTCCGGGGGAACCAGCACTCTTGACCGTTCTGCTGGTCTGTGGACTATCTACCAGTGCTCGGCAGTGCCTTGTCGTTTTCCGGTGCGCGGCCAGTCTCTACGGCTTGCCGCCGCAGCCCCTGTACAGTACCCACCTCAGGAGGAACACTATGAAAGCTTCCCTGCCACAGAATGAATCCGAAGAAGAGAGGGAGAGGCGCGACCGCCGGCTGCAGGACAATGCAGACTTTTACCGTTACGACCACAAATACCTCAAAGAGATGCCGCTGTTGCAGACCCCAGACCGGGACCTGGAATTTCCTGCCGGGGAGAACTCTTCCTTGCGATACGAACTTGAAAGCCGGGGCAGTCTGACACCGCTGGTCGCCAACATGCTGGTCGTCAAGTTGACCTCGGAGTGGGATCCGTTCGATCGCCTTAACGACTACGAAGAATATTTCCCGTTGCTGCCTCGGCCTGACATCATCCGCAACTACGAGACGGACGCACGCTTCGCCGAACAGCGCCTGAGCGGCGTGAACCCACTGGTCATCGAGCGGATTGACGCCCTGCCGGACGGGTTCGGGTTTACCCTTGACGCTCTTCAAAAGGAGTGCGGAAACGGGGTGAACCTGGCGCAACTACTGGCACAACAGCGCCTGTATCTTTGCGACTACAGTCTTCTCAAAAATGTCCACGGTGGTAACTACCAGCGCGGCCGGAAGTTTCTGCCTAAAACGGTTGCACTTTTTGCCTGGAACGGCGTCGGGTACGCGGACCGGGGAAACCTGGTGCCGGTTGCGATCCGCCTTGAACTCGATGACAACAGTCTGATCATCCGCACTCCGAACAACTGCACTGTCTCTGATTGGTTCATCGCCAAAACCTGCGTGAACATCGCCGACGGGAACCACCACGAGATGTGCACCCACCTGTGCCGTACCCACCTGGTCATGGAGACCTTCGCCGTCGCTACCGGTCGGCACCTCGCGGACAATCACCCCCTCGGTCTACTGCTGCGCCCCCATTTCCGTTTCATGCTCCGGCGCAACCTGACGGCACGGGAAGAACTGATCAACCAGGATGGACCGGTGGACAAGCTGTTGGCCGGAACGCTGGAAGAATCGCTCCAGGTCGTCGTCGATGCATATCACACCTGGAGCATCAAGGATCATGCCTTCCCCAGGGACATCGAGCGGCGGAAAATGCAGAAGCTGCCCGCTGTGATCGGGGGTGGCGAGATCACTCCACACTACCCATACCGCGACGACGGCCAACTGTTGTGGGAGGCGATTTCAACGTACGTCGGGGAGTACCTGGGGTTGTACTACCAGGACGCGCCGGATTTGAAGGATGACTATGAGTTGCAAAACTGGGCAGAGACCCTCGTCTCCCCCACGGGCGGGAAAGTGAAGGACCTGTCGTCTCCGATCCATTCCTTAGATGAATTGATCGAACTGGTGACGACGATTATCTTTACCTGCGGTCCCCTGCACTCGGCAGTCAATTTCTCGCAGTATGACTACCTCGCGTTTACGCCGAACATGCCACTTGCCGCTTACGACAAGATACCGACCCCCGACAACAACGTGGGACGCTCGGGCCGGTCAGATCCGCTCCTGTCTTTCTTGCCGCCGCCGGTCAGAGCAGGCGAACAATTGCAAGTTGCCTATGCCCTGTCTGCTTTCAGGATCGATCGCTTAGGAGACTACTCTTTCAAGGACATTGCCGCTCAGGAGGCTCTGGAGCGCTTTCGCAGGCAGCTTGACGAAATCGAGCGAAAAATCGACATCAGAAATAGTAAGCGCATCGTCCCCTATCCCTACTTGAAGCCGTCCTTGATCTTGAACAGCATCTCCATCTGAGCTTGCCTGCAGATGACAAGAGGTACTGACGCTCAGGCCGGCCCGGTTTTGCTAGAGTCAGCCGGGCCGGCCTGAGCGGAGTCAAGATGACTTCGATGAATGGACTGCTGCAAGTTGGGCCGATTGCTAGCCGCCGACGCCGTCGTCCTCACCCGACTCATCCGTGGCGCCGGTCTCTTCCTCCAGCAGACCGAACCGCTCAAGAGGACTGTCTTCGACCCGTTCGGCCTGTTCTACTTCAGGGGGCAGGTTGCTGGTCGTGCCGACGCCGGTGTCCTCCGGCTGAGAAATTTCGCCCGTCGCGACGGCCTGCACGAATTTACCTTGCTCGGTCAGCCCTTCGTCGTCCTCGGCCGTGGTCTCAAAAACCGGTTGCGTCGGTTCAGCCGAGGGCTTTGCCAGTTCTAGAGCCTGTGCGTAAGCGTCCTCGACAGTCTCGGAAGTGGTCTTGGCGGGAGTGTTATCGGTTTCCATGGGTTCTACCTCGGTTACTGCGGAATGAGCATAGGGTGCTTTGAGATTGTATGCTTCCTCCCTGAGTTAGAAGCCATCCACCGCCAGATTGCAACCGCGCCCGGACGGACAGGAAACGCCGGTCGCTGATAAATTTGTGGCCACAGATCTTCTGCAGTTTTTCTATCTTTAGATAGGTGCTTTTTCAGTCAGCTTAGGCGGTTTGAGAATGTGTTGTGTAGTGTAAACCTTCACCGTGGCTGCAACTCGATCTCAGCTCGAAGTTTCGTGACTGCTGTAGCCCGGACGGTGAGTAAATCCGACCTGACGAGTACGGATATTGCGGACTGCAAAGGCTCCGAAGCGAGTGGGCTAAGCGGCGGATAGGTGCCTGAGGGGCCTTTCCTGCGATGGCCGTCGCATTTTTGGACCAGCCTGCATACGGGACAGAGACGACTGCATGCATCTATAGTTTTATGCTGATAAGCTATCCATATTCAATCAGCTCAGCCGGACGCCGACACAAGACGGTTACGGCCACGCCAAACTTTCATTCGCACGAGAAGAGCCAAGGTATGCCCATCAAAAATGTGACCACGTCGGATACCCTCGAGCCACAACAACTCCTTGCCACCCTGGCCGCCGTTCGACAGGGCGACTTCTCGGTGCGGATGCCCGAGGGCCAGGTGGGTATCGCCGGTCAGATTGCCGACGCCCTCAACGAGATCATCAGCCTTAACGAACGCATGGCCAGTGAACTGGAGCGCGTCGGCACTGTCGTCGGTAAGGAGGGCAAGCTGGGACAGCGAGTCTCGCTCGGTGAGGTAGATGGATCCTGGAACTACTGCGTCGGCTCGATTAACGGCCTGATTACCGACCTGATGCAGCCGACTATCGAGACCTCACGGGTTATCCGCTCGGTCGCCAACGGTGATCTCTCACAGCGAATCGCCCTGGAACTGGAAAATCGACCGCTACAGGGCGAGTTCTTTCAGACAGCGCAGATGGTCAACGTGATGGTGGACCAGCTTAGTTCCTTCGCCTCTGAAGTCACTCGCGTGGCCCGCGAAGTCGGCACTGAGGGAAAGCTCGGCGTACAGGCGGAAGTACGGGGCGTTGCCGGTACCTGGAAAGATCTGACCGACAACGTCAACTCGATGGCCGGTAACCTGACTGGTCAGGTCCGCAACATTGCCGAGGTGGCAACCGCCATCGCGAACGGTGACCTGTCCAAGAAGATCACCGTTGACGTCAAGGGCGAGATCCTGGACTTGAAGAACACCATCAACATCATGGTGGACCAGCTCAACTCGTTCGCCTCTGAAGTTACCCGTGTGGCCCGTGAAGTCGGCTCAGAAGGAAAGCTCGGCGTACAGGCGGAAGTACGCGGAGTTGGTGGTACCTGGAAAGACTTAACTGACAACGTGAACTTCATGGCCGGTAGCTTGACGGCCCAGGTCCGAAATATTGCCGAGGTGACGACGGCGGTTGCGAATGGCGACCTGTCCAAGAAGATCACCGTTGACGTCAAAGGCGAAATCTTAGAGCTAAAGAACACCATCAACATCATGGTGGACCAACTCAACTCGTTCGCCTCTGAAGTAACCCGCGTGGCCCGAGAGGTCGGTTCAGAAGGAAAGCTCGGTGTACAAGCAGAAGTGCAAGGCGTTGGTGGAACCTGGAAAGACCTTACCGACAACGTCAACTTCATGGCTGGTAGCTTGACAGCCCAGGTCCGAAATATTGCTGAAGTGACGACGGCGGTTGCAAATGGCGACCTGTCCAAGAAGATCACCGTTGACGTCAAGGGCGAAATCTTAGAGCTGAAGAACACCATCAACGTGATGGTGGACCAGCTCAGTTCCTTCGCCTCTGAAGTTACTCGCGTGGCCCGCGAAGTCGGCACTGAGGGGAAACTGGGCGTACAGGCTGAGGTACGCGGTGTCGCCGGCACCTGGAAAGATTTGACGGATAACGTCAACTCGATGGCCGGTAACCTCACCGGTCAGGTCCGCAACACCGCGTACTTCCGCCTGTACACCCAGCTTTCCTTCTGAACCGACTTCGCGGGCAACGCGCGTTACTTCAGAGGCGAACGAGTTGAGTTGGTCCACCATGATGTTGATGGTGTTCTTCAAGTCCAGAATCTCGCCTTTGACATCGACCGTGATCTTCTTGGACAGGTCGCCGTTGGCAACCGCAGTCGTCACCTCGGCCATGTTTCTGAACTGACCGGGGAGGTTTCCGGCCATCGAGTTGTGGATTTCCGACAAATCTTTGCTGGTGCCGGCGACACCGCG
>JANNPH010000229.1:0-2619 GCA_031399965.1 Gloeobacteraceae cyanobacterium SOY_34_metabat_159
GCTTCGAGGATCCGAAATTGAAAGAGTCCAAGCGCATTGACAAGATGCTCGAAGCGGCACGGTACGCGGAACCGGATCCCATGTCCTACGCTTTCGACAAATCAGGCAACGGGTTCGGCCACCCCTGAGCCGGCCTGCCAAGCTGCACTGGAGGCTCTCGCCAGTCAGGGTGTTCGCATCGCGCATATCGATGGGGAGCGCTCTTCAGGTATTGCACTTGCCTCTCAGACCGCAGTGCAGTTGTGCCTCAGGCCCTTGCCTGATACACGAGATGTACTTTTAGATGAACTGGCAGAGGAGGTCGCAGTGCGATTGGCATCTACACCAGATAGTCATGGTGCCGTGATACTTGATTCTAAGGACGCGATTAACCGATTGTCAGACCGGCTGATAGCCCGGGGCCTCGCTGGAACTTTCGGCCGCATCACAGGTTCAACCCCACTCAAGCAGCGACAGATCGCGGCGGAGTGCAGAGTAATCCTTGCCACAAGCACTGTTGACGTGGGCTACAACTTCGAGCGTTTGGTACCTCCCCCGCGCCAGAACCTTGACTGGCTTCTTTTGTCGGCTCGCAACCGCTCTGCTTTCTGGCAACGCCTTGGACGAGTTGGGCGGGTTCTTGGTAAATCTGTTGCAAATATCCCTTCACAAGTGCTGGCCTACCTTCCTTGTGAAGCCTGGAATCAGGGACTATCCGATTTAGACATCTCCGGGGGACGTGAAGCACTACGTGTTGCTCTTGAGCGCTGTACTTGTCTAGACAAGCCTTTTTTAAGCATCTACTGGAGGTCGGAAGCTCTCCTGGAAGTAGCGAGACCTGTTTTGCAGCTGGAGAAGTTGCTGCGTGGCTTGGAAGGCCAACCTGCTATTGAGGCATTGTTCGAAAACATGCGCCAGCTGTTAGGTGCTGGTCGTCCTTGCTCTTACTATCGCCATCGAATGCGTCTGATTGAATCAGCCGGTATGGTCGCTCGCTACAAACCTGCCCGAGATAACAAGCACCCCTTCGAATGGATGAGCACCTTCATGCGCAATCAGTTGATTGAGGCTTACCTCAAAGAAGAGCACCCTGAAGATCTAGACGCCATGAAGGCAGGTGATTTCACCTACGAAGAGGCCGCGTGCACTCTACGCAAAGAGCCTGAAGCGAGAGAGTTATGCAGATTTGCTCGCAACCTTGAATTAGCGTATGCGCCGTTGTTTCGTTTTCGGGACTCGCTCTTTAGCAACCTCATAGTGCAGGACCCTCATGGGCTTTTGCTCGATGAGCCTGATCAGATAGAACTCGATCCCTTGCATCTGCTGAGATACTACGAATTCATGGAAAATAGCGAAGGAATTGTGTTGCGCGCACGGGCAGAGCCTCCGTACTCGATCCACCTGCGTCTGAGATTTATTGGTGAAAGTAGAGATTTTGCTGCTTGTCAACTCAACAAGTTGCAGGCCTTCGAGTCGGTAGGCATCGAACGAAAACGAGCAGGCGCCCTGGCTCCCTGTAGTTTGCTCAGTCGGTTGAGCCAGGAGCCTATGGCTGGTGTGGCTATCTGCCCAACTACAAATGCCGCCTTGCGCTGGCACCTGAAAAAATCCGGTGTGGAGAGTTACCCACTCACAGTCGTCGCAAATAACCGCGAACAAGAATACCTGTTCTTTCCAAACCTGTCGGGCATTCTCGCTGTCGCATCGGGAGGGGCAAGGCTCCGCTTGCCCGACGACGAAGATCTGTACATCGTTTGAGTTTTTCGAAATTCTACCTATGCCCTATTCACTCGTCATCAACCTCCTGCCCCGCGAACCGATCCAGACGGGCTACCTCGAAGGCCGCCACCTGCACGCCCTCTTTCTGTCTATCGTCAATGCTGTGGACCCAACTCTGGCTGGACAACTACACAGCGAGAATAAAGACAAGGCATTCACGCTCAGCCCCTTGCAGACCCAGTCACAGGGTGGCTCGCTTCAGACCAGTCACAGCCGGGCTGTGCCGGCCGGGACGCCCTGCTGGTGGCGCATCGGACTGCTCGACGAAGCACTTTTCAGTAAGCTCACTCAGCTCTGGCTCAATCTCAACCCGCGGCACGCCTGGCATCTTGGCGCGGCAAACCTGGAGATTGCTTCGGTACTCGCCACCCGCCAATCCACTCAGCCCTGGGCCAATAGCCAACCTTACAGCGAACTATTCGAGCAAGCTTCCGAGCAAGAGCGCTACCTCAGCCTGCGCTTTTTTACCCCCACCTGTTTTCGCCAAAACGACTACGACTCGGCCTTGCCTACTGCCGACCTCGTCTTCGGCAGCCTGCTCAAGCGCTGGCAGAAGTACAGTGCCGTTCCGATTCCCTGGGAGCTGATTGAGCTGGTGCGCAAACAAGTTTTCCCCTGCCGCTTCGATTTACAGACCCAGCGGGTGGCCGACCTGCGCAGCAAGTTTATCGGCTGCCTGGGAACGGTCACTTACGAAATCCTCGGTTCGGTGTCGGTGGAGCAGATTCGCCGGCTCAACGCTCTGGCCGACTTTGCTCTATACGCTGGAGTCGGCCGCAAGACACCGATGGGTATGGGCATGGTTCGCAGGATCCACCCATGATCCCCGAGCAGGACTACGTCCCGATTGCCGCCCTCAAC
>JANNPH010000255.1:0-2126 GCA_031399965.1 Gloeobacteraceae cyanobacterium SOY_34_metabat_159
CCTTCGAGCACCTGCCGCAGATTCCTTTAGGTTGAGTATTCAGGAACTGCCACCTCAAGCACGGCCCACTATCCCACGGCTCAGTAATTTTGAACGCAGTGCGTCCGCATCGGTAAACAAGATGCCCTCAAAACCGGCTGCCTGTGCCCCAGTGATATTCGGCTGCCGGTCATCGATTAATAGATAGTTGCTTTCGCCGGTCTGAGCGGTGACAGCTAAGTAAGATTCGCGGCTGGGCTTGCGGTAGCCTGTATTGCACGAGACGCAGTAGCCGTCGAAGAAGCGGTCGAGACCCAGGCGTTCGCGGGCAACCTGAAACCACGGGCTGTAGTTGGAGAGCACCCAGAGCGGCTGTGTCCGCTTCAACTCGGTCAGCAGTGCCTCCATGCCGGGTACGAACCGGTAAGCAGAGAAGAAGACTTCTTTGAAGACCTCCGGCTGCTCAAGCCTCAGCCCGGCATCGGTACGGTAGAAGCGGCTCAGGAAACTGGCCTCGTCACTCAGCCCCAGCTCAAACTCGACCCAACTGGTCGGGTGTTTGACTACGAGTAGTTCCGCAAGGGTCGTCTCTAAATAGAGTGGCACTTCCCGGTAAAAGGGGTCGGCAATGACCGTGTCCATCAGGTCAAAGACAAGCAGCGGCGTTTTTGACACAGATCCAAGCAAGATTCCAGGCTCGATTGTAGTCGAGCCTGATTCCCGATTGTTTAAGGCAGCTGTAAACGACAAAAAGCAGCTGTGAGTACTGCACAGCTGCTTTTTGTCGTGGATCGATACTGATAGTCAGTCCGCTAAAGAGGCAAATGCCTACCTGGTTGCATCGTTAACGGTCTTTTTAGCATCATTCGCGGTTGCCTTCGTCTTGGTCGCGGCCGCAGAGCGCTGGGCCTTGGCACGCTTGTCGGAACTGACCTGGCGCTTGCGCAGGTCGGTCAGGGTCTTGTCCTCGGTCTTGCTGGTCGTGGTCTCAGAACCCTTCATGGTGTTGGTCGTGGTGCTTTCTTGAGCCACGACCGGGTTGGTGAGGCCAACAAGCAGGGTCATACCCAACATCAGAGCCATCGTCGTCTTCATCGCGTCTATTCTCCAGTGATTGGCACGACTCGCCTGCTTTGCCCCCCGGCGCAGGTAGACCAGTCCAAGATCGCTACCGGTCAGAACCGTGTTGGCCTTCCCGGTCGAAATTCGTACTGGCTTTATCGAGTCAATGTCATCGTCCTTTAAAGGACTGGTATACTCCATCCGCCTACAGGCAGAACGTCGCAGCGCTTCAGTACATCTGGCGGCAATCGTACCGAAGACCGATGTCGGCCGTCCTCGATGCTGGGAAGCTAGATTACGAAGCGGAGAACCCTATGCACATCGACCAGATCCCAGGCACCGAGCAAGACTGTATCGAGCGTTTGCAAACGGCAGAAGCAGACAATACTGAAGGGTTTCGCGAACTCGTCTACCAGAACCTCCATACAGGCAGCTACCACAGGCTACGGGAACTGGCAGAGTATTCGATCGACGAAGATCAGGTGCAGTATCTCTACCCCGGCACGGGCTACGAGGTATCCACGAGCCATACTCCAGATTTCAGTACTGATGAAGACCTGGTGAGTGCGAGTACGTTATCCGAGGCGTACCGGGAGTGGGCGAAGCGCTGCACGGGGAATTGAGCCGGTGGGGACGAGTTAGAAAGCCGAGCGCACAACGCCACCATCAGCGCGGAGGGCCGCACCGTTTGTCGCAATCGAAAGTGGGCTGCACAGGAAGACGACCAGGGCCGCGACTTCTTCAGGTTCAATAAAGCGTTTGAGCAGCGAGGACGGACGGACGGACTCAAAAAATCCCTGCTCGACCTTACTTGTTTCGACTCCTTGCGCCGAGGCCATACCGGCGATGAAGCCTTCCACACCCTCGGACCTGGTCGGCCCAACCAGTACAGAATTGACAGTCACACCGGAGCCTGCAGTAGTCTCGGCCAGACCACGGGCAAGAGCCACCTGGGCTGTCTTAGTGACCCCATAGTGAATCATCTCCTGGGGAATGTTGACCGCCGACTCGCTGGAAATAAAAACGATGCGCCCCCAGTCTTTTTGGCGCATACCGTCCAGGTAGCCTCTTGAGAGCCGCACGCC
>JANNPH010000258.1:0-6270 GCA_031399965.1 Gloeobacteraceae cyanobacterium SOY_34_metabat_159
GCGGCGCGAGTACGCGGGCACCAAGTTCCTGCTCTACACCTTTTTGTCGGGTGTCTCGCTGCTCGTTGCTTTCCTGTGCACGTACTTCTTTTCAGGGGGCAATAGTTTCAGCATCGACGCCCTCGCCAACCCACAGACACCCTACCCACTCGTCTTTCAGGCGGTTGCCCTGGGGCTGATTACTTTTGGTTTCGGCATCAAGATGCCGCTGGTTCCCCTGCACACCTGGCTCCCTGATGCCCACGTCGAGGCACCGACAGCAGTCTCGGTGCTGCTGGCCGGTGTGCTCTTGAAGCTCGGTACCTACGGTATTGTCCGCTTTGGCCTCGGCATCTTCCCGGAAGCGGCCACTCAGTTTGCCTGGTTGCTCTCGGTCTTCGCGGCCATCAACGTGATCTACGCCTCCCTCGCGGCGATGGCTCAGACCGACATCAAGAAGATGATTGCCTACAGCTCGATTGCCCACATGGGCTACGTCGTCCTCGGTATCGCTTCACTCAACACGGTTGGCCTCGGTGGGGCAATGTTCCAGATGGTCAGCCACGGCATCATCTCGGGCCTTCTGTTTATGCTGGTCGGCCTGGTCTATGAAAAGACCGGCACTCGCGAGCTACCGAAGTTGGGTGGCCTGTTTGTCACGCTGCCTGTAGTTGGTACTTTCTTTGTCACCGCTGCGATGGCAAACGCCGGTCTGCCGGGCATGAGTGGTTTCGTTGCCGAATTCATGGTCTTCCGGGGCAGCTTTGAGCGCTTCCCGGTGGCGACGGTGCTCTGCATCTTCGGCATCGTCCTCACGGCTATCTACCTGCTGCAGATGCTTGCAAAAGCCTTCTTCGGCAAGCTCCCCTCTCAACTCGAAGCGATGCCCCGCGTTCAATTTGGCGAGATGGTTCCGGCGACTGTACTGCTGGTGTTCATGGTCGGCCTCGGGCTTGCTCCTGCTCTGTTGACCAATATCGTCAAGCCGAGCGTCACAGCCCTGGTTCAGCAACTGGAAACTGCGGCGGTTGCCCAGCAGCCGCGTTCAGAATTTGGCCTGGATTAGTCACCACAACCGTTGGGGCGTGCTGCTAGCCGGTGCCGATGCGGGCGATTAAACTGGCCTGCAGCACCACCGGGTGATTGCGCAGAGAGATCAAAATGCCCTCCGAGGGTGCAGCAATCGTCTCCACTACCTCGCCTTTCAGCGGGTCGATGATTTCGCCGAGCAGGTCTCCAGCCCTCAGTCGGCTGCCGGAAACCGTCGTCGGCACAAATAGACCTGGGCGTTCGGCGTAGATGAGCTTAATCGTCTCGGTTGAGCACACTTCAGGAGCGGCGGACCCTGGCTCATTGGGCAATGGACCCTGGACGACGCCGAGTTGCAACATCAGGCGCACGAGACTATCGAGTACCTGGGTCGAGCGGTTGAAATCGAGTGGGTAGCCTTGACCGGCGCGCACGACCATCACGTCGATGCCGTTTTGAAAAAGGTTGTAGGCGAGCGTTCCCTGGACGTTGCCCGGTACTTCGAGGGCCTGAGGAGCCATTTCGCTATTGGCAGTGAGTCGGCGTACCCAGATGAGTGGTAGACCCATGGCCTTGGCCAGTTCCAGGGCGCGGGGCTGGCCGTGATAGATCTGCACCTGCGGCATCTCGGCGAGCTGACCGCTACCGTGAATGTCAATGCAGCAGTCGGAGTGGCGGATCAGCTCGAAAACCCAGCTTGCCAGGCGCTGGCTCGTCTCACCCTGGGCGTAGCCTGGGAAGACGCGGTCGAGGTCTGTGTTGTCGAAGGGCCAGTTGCGTGCGCTCACCAGTAGTCCCGCCGGGTTGACCGCCGGGATCACCCGCACCCGGCCGCGCAACCGGTAGGGTCCACTCCGTCCCTCGGCAGTCCGCAGCCACTGAATGAGCCGGTGGCAGACGTAGACACCGTCATATTCGTCACCGTGTAAGCCGCTCACGACACTCAAAATCGGCTTGCCGCGACCAAACTCCTGGGCGGTAACCGGCAGGGGAGCCCCAAAGGGCATCAACAGTGGACCTAGAGATCTGTGCATGTTCTAAAGATGCACAAGCCGGGCGACGAGCGAACCGGCATAGACGACCGGATGCACTCTGAGCGTAAACAGTTGACCGTCGAGGGGAGTGCTCACCTCGGTCTCCTGTCCACTCAGAGTCTCGATCACCTGTCCGATGCGACTGCCGCGCCGCAGGCGTTCGCCGAGCACTAGATTGGTGCGCGCCACAAATAGCCCACTCGTCTCGGCGTTGATGTAGACGACGTTCAGCTCGTTTGCCTGCAAAGTGCGGACTGGGGGGCTCAGCGTTCCGCCGGTCAAGATATTCAGTTTGAGCAATAACTGCAATAGTCCGCGAAAGACGCGTTCGCTCGCAGCGCGGTTGATGCGGTTGCCGGTGCCTATTTCGACCACCATCGCCGGGATGCCCAGTTCAAAAAGCGACTGGGCCACGGTACCGGCTATCCAGTTATGAACCGAGTGGCTCCAGACGACATCGAGCCCGAGGCTATTGGCCCAGGCGAGGGCACGTACTTCTTGAACGACGCGCACCTGGGGCAATTCGTCGAGAAAACTATTGGAGCTGTGAATATCGACGCAGGCCACCGAGTGACGGGCTACCTGCAAGATGGCGGCGGCAAGCCGCTCGCTTTCGCTGCCGGCCGGGTCGCCGGGAAAATTGCGGTTGAGGTCGCTGCCCATCACCGGGACGAAGCGTTCACCGAGACTACTGGCCAGCGGATTGGCGTTGGGCAGGATGTTCACGGTCCCCTGCAGCTTCCAACCGGCCGGCAGGCGCAACAGAAATTGCGAGAGCAGATGGCAGACATAGCCACCGTCAAATTCGTCGCCATGCAGGCCGCTCAGGATCGTCGCTTCCGCCTCGGAGGAGCGAAAACGCGGCTCGAAGCGGTGGTTGACCAGTTGAAGCTGCTGTCCGAACGGCAACTCCAGTGCGAACACCGGTTTGCGCTCGAAGAGTACGGGAGCGGAGATGGCCATGAGCTAGACGCGAGTTTGCCCTATATCTTACGCGCCTTGCCGGACTGTCCGGCAGCTTTTCGAGCCCTGCAGGCCTCCCAAAGTAGACTTTGGCATATAGAGCCTGTGAAGCTTCAGGAATCTGTTACCCGATACCTGTCGTGCAAGCTGAACTCGCTGTCCTGCGCAAACTCTGGGGCTACTCGTCTTTCCGCACCCAGCAGGAGCCGATTGTGCAGGCGGTGAGTAGCGGCCGGGACGTGATCGCCGTATTACCTACAGGCGGTGGTAAGAGCATTGCTTTTCAAGTACCTGCCCTTCTAAAACCAGGCACAACCCTCGTGGTCACGCCACTGGTTGCCTTAATGGAAGACCAGGTCAAAGCCCTGCGGACGCGCCGGGTCGCCGCCGCCTGCCTGCACGGCGAGCAGCCGCCCGAGGAGCGCCGGGAAAACCTCGAAGGTCTGGCTGAGGGGCGCTGGGCACTCTTTTATCTATCGCCTGAGACTCTGCTCAGCCCACCGGTCTGGTCGCGCCTCACCCAGATCGAGATTAGCCGCATCGTCCTCGACGAAGCCCACTGCCTGACCGGCTGGGGCAGCAGCTTCCGGCCCAGCTACCACAGGCTCGGTGCCGCCCGACGCGCCCTTGGAAATCCGCCCCTCTGTGCTTTTACGGCCACTGCGACACCCCAGGCGATTGCTGATCTAGAACGCTTATTGGGTCTGGTTGACCCGCTCAGGCTGGTAGTGCCGCCCTACCGGGAAAATTTAAGATTACAAGTGCGCTGGATGTGGACGCCCGCTCAACGCCGCTCGGCAACGGTTGCTTTCTTGCGCACTCAGGCTGGGGGCAGTGGTTTGATTTATCTGCGCACCCGCGCCGGTACCGAGGCCCTGGCTCATTATCTTGTGACGCAAGGTTTTCAAACCACCCATTACCACGCCGGGCTCGAAGCGTCCGAACGCCGTGAGCGTGAGCGCGGTTGGCTTGCGGGCCGCTGGCAATTTTTGACCTGTACGAACGCTTTTGGGATGGGAGTCGATGCGCCGCATGTGCGCTGGGTCGTGCATGCCCACCAGCCGCCGACGCTCGAAGAGTATCTGCAGGAGATCGGGAGGGCTGGTCGCGACGGTGAGTTGGCCACCGCTCTACTCCTGGCAAGCGAACCGACCGGGTACATCGAGGCAACTGACCGCACCTTGCAGCAACACTTTCGCCGTGAGCAACAGACCAACTGGCAAAAGGCTGAAAAAGCACTGGCGCACCTGCCAGCTACCGGTACCTGCACCAAGGCAAATGCCCTCAGTCTTGCTCTATTGCACGAGCGCGGCCTGCTTACCTGGGAGACCCCTTTTGACTACCGGCTTTTGCGCGCTCGGCCGCCCGCAGCACCGGTGCAGACCAGTTCGCTCCTACGCGCTTACCTCCTGACCCACCGTTGCCGCTGGCAATTCCTGCTGGCCGCCTTCGGTTTCGAGCACCAACCGGGTTGTGGTCATTGTGACCGATGTCGTCCGTGAGACCCCCCTGTTCACGGAGACCCCCAAGCGCCGGACGCCCCGTGCCCTCGTGGCCGGGGAGGAGGCGCGACGATATTGACCGCTTGTATTTCGCTGGCCGGGTGAACTAAAATACCGCCATGATTCAAGTGCTGACTGTATCCTGTAAGCTCAACCCATCCACTGACCAAGTCGAGCAGATCGATGCCACCCTCAAGGCTTTCGCGGACGCTTGCACCTGGATTAATCAGACTGCACCCGAGAAGCTGACCAACAAAACCGATATGCAAAAGCTGGTCTACTACGAGTGCCGTGCGCTCTTCGGACTGGCGGCTAACCTCGCAGTTAGAGCGATTGCCCGTGTTTGTGCCAACAGGAAAGCGGCGACCCTTAAAGGTCGATTGGTCAAAGGTTTTGCGCCGACGAGCATCGACTACGACGCCAAGATCTTCTCTTTGCGCGAGAAAGATTGGTCTGTTGGTCTGACCTTGCTGGGTGGTCGGGAGCATATTGCTCTGGCCATCGGCAACTATCAGCGGCACTTGCTCAAAGACAAAGAACCGACTTCTGCGACTCTGACAAAGCGCAAAGATGGTACCTATCACCTTCAGATTCAAGTCAAGTCTGAACCGCCACAGCCGCCCGAGCCGGATGGTGCCGTTAAGGCAACGGCACTCCGCTGCATCGGTGTTGACCTGGGTCGGACGGATATTGCCCACACCAGTACAGGAGAGAAATATTGTGGACAGCAGTTAACCCAACTTCGAGACTGGTTCTCTGACTTGAGAGCCGGACTGCAGCACAGGGCTACCAAAGGCACTCGCAGCACTCGGCGTCGAATCCGAGAGTTGCAGGCACGGCTCAGGGGTAGAGAAGCAAGAGTCCAGGCGAACATCAACCACACCATCAGCTATCGCATCGTCCAGGCCGCTAGAAGACTGGGATGGAGTATTGCCCTCGAAGATTTGACGGGCATCCGAGAGCGGACCAACGCCCAGCCGAGGAGCAAGAGCGAACGCCGTCGCTCGAACAGTTGGGCGTTCTATCAGTTGCGCCAATTCTTGAGCTACAAAGCGGTCAAGTTCGGCGTGTCGTTGATACTGGTCAACCCGGCTTACACGTCGAAGACCTGCCACTGTTGCCGGCGGATAGGTGACAGACAGGGCAAGCGTTTCAGGTGTGTGGACGGTTGTGGGTGGCATGGGGATGCGGATTTCAATGGTGCAGTGAACATTTCCCAATTGGGGCAGTCTGTAAACCTGCCTCGCGGTCCCTGGATGGCTTGTCAGATGGCGAGTTGTCTGGAGGGCTTCTGAAAGCCACGCGGCCTTGTGCCCGTGGTTGTTTACAGGGGGTCAAAACACCTATTGTGGGTTGCGCTCCAACATCGCCCCGCTCCTGGAAGGAACTCGATGCGTCTGTCCTCCACGGTTTCAACCCGTCTGAAAGCCTGCTGTGTCCTGCTCGTGGTGCTGGTCTCGGTTGCCCGACCGGTCCCGGCTCAGGTAGAGCCGGTCGAATTGACCCTGGCCGGCTACGCGACTGCCCGGCCCGTCTACACCCGGCTCATCCTCGAATTTCAAAAAGAGTGGAAAGCCAGCACCGGGCAGACGGTCACCTTCAAGGAGTCCTACGGCTCCTCAGGTACCCAGACGCGGGCCATCCTGAGCGGCTTCGAGGCGGATGTATTGGCCCAAAATATCCAGAGCAGCATCGACCTGCTCGTAGAAAAGGGGTTGGTTGCTCCCGACTGGGATAGACGCCTGCCAAACGGTGCAGTACCC
>JANNPH010000008.1:0-27997 GCA_031399965.1 Gloeobacteraceae cyanobacterium SOY_34_metabat_159
GCCCCCGTCGTGATCGCTGCTCCGCCGGTTGCCCCGCCACCGCCCGAAATACCCGAGATGACCATCGACCACATCCCGCCCGCAGAGCAGGAAGTGCTCGCTTATATGGGTCTGCCGCCCGAACTTCTGCGCGGTCCGGCCATCACCTCGGCCAACAGCTCGATTGTCTCGGTGCGTCCACCCAGTCCAGACAGCCAGGAGGACGAATCCGGCGAGGAATCGGACCCGCGCCGCCGCCGCCGCCGCCGCATCGCCAAGTCTCAACAGTCTCAGCCGCAGCTGCAAGCCCCCACCGCAAAAGAGCCCGAGCCTGAACAAGACTCGTCAGGCGAGCCGGTCGGAGCGTCGAGCCCTGAAGAGTAACGCTGCCCTCCCAACTCTTGAAGTCGAGGGTGGCCTCTGGAGTCGCGGCATCGTTCGGCTCGCGGCTGTCGATGAAGTGGGCCGTGGGGCACTTGCCGGTTGCGTCGTTGCCGCCGCCGTCATCCTCCCAGTCGAGATCGACAGCCGCGACTTGAGCGGCGTCTGCGATTCCAAACTGCTCAACTGTGCAGCACGCGAACGGCTCTTCGAGCAGATTCAAAGCGCCGCCCTCAGCATCGGCATCGGTAGTGCTTCTGTTCGCGAAATCGACCGGTTCAATATTCGAGTCGCAACTGCCCTGGCCATGCAGCGAGCACTAGCTCGGGTAGGACCAGTCGAGCACGTACTCGTCGATGGCCTGCGCGTCCCCGAGTTGACCCAGCCACAGACGGCCATCGTCCGTGGCGACCGCCAGTGCCTTGCCATCGCTGCCGCCTCGATCGTGGCCAAGGTCACCCGCGACCGCTGGATGCGCTGCCTTGCCCGCCGCTTCAGTGGCTACGGCTGGGAGCGCAACGCCGGCTACGGCACCAAAGCGCACCTTGCTGCCCTGCACTCCCTCGGAGTGACGGCGCTGCACCGCCGTACTTTTGCTCCCGTGCGCACCTTGCTCACGGTACCTTGTCAGGGCGATTAGTTCATCTCGATACGAAACTGGTGAATAGCAGCTGGTTGAGTTCAAGAAGCGGTCGCTTGAGTGTGCGCTGAGGGTTCATGTTCTGGCTATTTTGCAGTCGAAACGACGGTAACTGACCAGCAGTTGAAGAGTTGATTTGAGATAATTAGAATGTTGATCACCCTTTGCGGGGGGTAGTCTGACCGGTGATCGAGTAGTCGCAATCAGGCCGGGTCCGACTTATTTGCAAACCGCACGTTTTAGCGAGCCCCATCGTCACGAGAACACCATGCCCGAGACCTATCAATTTGAAGACGATTACAGCCGCGAGCATGATGCCTGTGGTGTCGGTTTCTTAGCCGATAGCCGCGGCCGGGCGAGTCACGAACTCGTTCTGCGAGCCCTTGGGGCATTGACGTGCCTTGAGCACCGGGGCGGTTGTGGCGGCGATCGCGATACGGGCGATGGGGCCGGGTTGATGAGTGCAGTTCCGTGGCAAATCTTAGAGGACTGGTGTGCAGGCGAGGGGTTGACCTTGCCGCCGGTCGGGCAACGGGCCGTGGGCATGGTGTTTTTGCCGCGCGGACAGGAAGGGATTGAGCGCTGTCAGCAAGTCGCCAACCAGACTTTTGCACGCGAGCAATTGCAGGTAGTCGGCTGGCGGCCGGTGCCGGTCAGGACTGAAGGCCTCGGACCGCTCGCCGAGCAGACGCGGCCCGAGATTTACCAGGTCATTGTCGCGAGCGAGAATGTCCTTGACTCCGAGGCCCTAGAGCGCCGCCTGTTTCTGGTGCGCAAAGCGATCAAAAAGGCGATTGGCAAGGCATACCCCGAGCACTACAGCAGTTGCTACTTTGCTTCGCTCTCGGCGCAGACCATTGTCTACAAGGGCATGGTGCGTTCAGAGGTGCTTGGACGCTTCTATGCAGACCTGAGTGACGAGCGCTTTGTCAGCGCTTTCGCGCTCTACCACCGGCGCTTTTCGACCAACACTTTTCCGCGATGGCCCCTCGCCCAGCCGCTGCGCATGCTCGGTCACAACGGCGAAATCAACACGCTCACCGGCAACCGCAACTGGATGATGGCTCGCGAGGCGGAAGTGACCAGCACTCTGTGGGCCGACCGCACCGAGGACATCAAACCGATCTTGTTCCCGGAAGGGTCCGACTCGGCTTCCCTCGACAACGCCTGCGAACTGCTGGTGCGCTCCGGCCGCAACCCGCTGCACAGCATGATGATGCTCATCCCGGAAGCCTACCGAAACCAACCCGCCCTCGCCGATTTTCCGGAAGTGACCGGTTTCTACGACTACCACCGACCGCTGCAGGAAGCCTGGGATGGTCCCGCTCTGGTCGTCTTCAGCGACGGCATCACGGTCGGCGCGACCCTTGACCGCAATGGCCTGCGTCCAGCCCGCTATGCAATCACCGACGACGGGCTGGTGATCGTTGCCTCTGAAGCCGGTGTCGTCGATATTCCGATTGAGCGAATTGTCGAAAGTGGTCGCCTCGGTCCTGGGCAGATGATAGCGGTCGATCTTGCCAGTGGCGAGGTGCTCAAAAACTGGGATATCAAGCAAAAAATCAGCAGTGCTCAGCCTTACCGAGCCTGGGTGAGCGAGTACCAGCAGACCCTGGAACCGGAGCCTTTTGCTACGGAGAGCACCCTCGATGCGCAGGCATTACTCGTCCGCCAGCGCGCCAGCGGCTTTACTCTCGAAGACGTCGAGCGCATCATCCTGCCGATGGCCCAGGCCGGGCGCGAGCCGGTGATGTCGATGGGCGACGATACGCCCCTGGCCGTGCTTTCCAGCCGTGAACGGTTGCTCTACGACTACTTCAAGCAGCGCTTCGCCCAGGTGACCAATCCCTCGATTGACCCGATTCGCGAGGGGCTGGTGATGTCGCTTGAGATGCATCTCGGTCAGCGCGGCAGTCTGCTCGAAGAAAAGCCCGAGTTTGCCCGGCTCCTGCGCGTCCCAAACCCGATCCTTAACGAAGCGCAACTGGAGCGCCTGCTGAGCTACCCCGAGCCCTTCCGTTCAGCAGTGCTGCCGACGATCTTCCCGGTGACGGGCGGTCTTGGGGCACTCGAAGCGCGGTTGGACGAACTGTGCGCGCTGGCCGAGCAGGCCGTGCGCGGCGGGGCAAGTCTACTGGTGCTGAGTGACCGCGACGGGTCGAGCGAACAGGCCATCCTGCCGCCCCTGGTCGCAGTCGGTGCCATTCACCACCACCTGATTCGGGTGGGCCTGCGCATGCGGGCCTCACTCGTGGTCGAAACCGCCCAGTGCTGGAGTACGCACCACTTTGCCTGCCTTTTTGGCTACGGTGCGAGTGCTATTTGCCCCTACCTCACCTTCGAGACGATCCGCAACTGGTGGTCACTACCGACCACCCGCGAGCTGGTCAAAAACGGCAAACTCGAAGCGCAAAGTGCCGTCGTGCTTCAGCAAAACTACGTGGCGAGCGTCGAAGCCGGGGTACTCAAGATTCTCTCCAAGATGGGCATCTCGCTGCTTTCAAGTTATTCGGGTGCTCAAATATTCGAGGCAATCGGCATTGGTCCTGCTCTCACCGAGCGCGCTTTTTGCGGCACGACCTCGCGCCTGGGCGGCATCGAATTTCCAGATCTCACCCGTGAGGTGCTGCAGTTTCATATTGCGGCCTACCCGGAACTGAGCGAACACAAATTGCTGAATTACGGGTTCATCACCTACCGGCCCGGCGGCGAATTTCATATCAACAACCCGAAGCTCGTCAAGTCGCTGCACGCGGCTATCAAGCTGCCTGAGAGTGCGGGCGAAGAGCGTACTCGCCTCTATGGTGAGTACGTTGAGCAGGTACGTTCCCGCCCACCGGCGGCCCTGCGCGACTTGATCGATTTCAAGAGCGATAGGCCGGCCATTGCAATCGAGGCGGTCGAGCCCGTCGAGGCAATCTTGCACCGCTTTTGCACGGGAGGCATGTCGCTCGGTGCGCTTGGGCGCGAGGCCCACGAGTTGCTTGGCATCGCCATGAACCGCATCGGCGGCAAGTCCAATTCGGGCGAGGGCGGCGAAGACCCGGTGCGCTTCGGAATCCTGAACGACGTCAAACCCGACACTACCTCTGAAACTCTGCCGGGCATCAAGGGTCTACAAAATGGCGATTCGGCCAACTCAGCCATCAAGCAGGTGGCCTCGGGCCGCTTCGGGGTGACGCCTGCTTACCTGATGAGCGCCCGCCAGCTCGAAATCAAGATTGCCCAGGGGGCCAAGCCCGGTGAGGGTGGGCAGTTGCCCGGCCATAAAGTAGACCACTATATCGCCACGCTTCGGCGCTCGAAGGCCGGTGTGTCGCTCATCTCGCCACCGCCCCACCACGACATCTACTCAATTGAGGATCTGTCGCAACTGATCTTCGACCTGCACCAGATCAACCCCGAGGCATTCGTCTCAGTCAAACTGGTTTCAGAAGTAGGCATCGGCACGATTGCCGCCGGGGTCGCCAAGGCAAATGCCGACGTGATTCAGATCTCGGGTCACGAGGGCGGCACGGGCGCGTCGCCGCTCAGTTCAATTAAGCACGCCGGTGTGCCCTGGGAACTGGGTCTTAGCGAAGTGCATCAGGTCCTGCTCAGCAATCACTTACGCGAACGGGTGACCCTGCGCGTAGACGGCGGCATCCGCACCGGCTACGAAGTCGTCCAGGCGGCCATGCTCGGCGCTGAGGAGTACGGTTTCGGCTCGATTGCCATGATTGCCGAGGGCTGCATTATGGCGCGGGTCTGCCACCTCAACACCTGCCCGAAGGGTATCGCAACTCAAAACCCCGAATTGCGCCGCCGCCTCGACGGCCTCCCCGAGCACGTCGTCAACTTCTTTATTTTTGTCGCCGAGGAAGTGCGCTCGTTGCTCGCCTCTCTCGGTTACACGTCCCTCGGTGAAGTGATTGGCCGGGCTGACCTGCTCACCCAGCGCGACATGCCTCTCGCCAAGACCGGCCAGCTCGACCTGTCGAGCCTACTGAAAGCGCACGATCCCGCTGACCGTACCTGGCTAACCCATGACGCCCAGGCTCACGACAATGGCCCTGTCCTCGACGACCTCATCCTCGCTGACCCCGATATCGTGCGGGCCATCAGCGAACACGGCGCAGTCGAAAAGGACTTTGCCATCCTCAACACCGATCGCTCCGTCGGTGCACGGGTCAGCGGCAAGATAGCGAAGCTCTACGGCGACACCAATTTTCTAGGCGAACTCGTCCTCAAATTCTCCGGTTCCGCAGGCCAGAGCTTCGGCGCTTTCAACTTGCAGGGTATGACCCTGGTACTCACCGGCGAAGCGAACGACTACGTCGGCAAGGGCATGAACGGTGGCGAGATTATCATTCGTCCTTTCACCAAAGCCACCTACCCCGCTCACCAGAACGTGATTATCGGCAACACCTGCCTCTACGGCGCGACGGGGGGCACCCTGCACGCCAACGGCCAGGCGGGTGAGCGCTTTGCTGTCCGCAATTCGCTGGCGACGGCGGTAGTCGAAGGGTGTGGCGACCACGGCTGCGAGTACATGACCGGCGGCATCGTCGTCGTACTGGGTCCCACCGGCCGCAACTTCGGTGCAGGCATGACCGGCGGCATCGCCTACGTCATGGACGAGCACGACCAGCTGCGGCCCCGGCTCAACTTCGACAACGACAAGGTTCTGCAGCGGGTGCCGCGCGGTGCCGGTGAAGCACAACTGCTGGGCCTCATTCAGGACCATTACCGCAAGACCGACAGCGACCTTGCCCGCCGCATCTTAGAAGACTGGGAAACCTACCTGCCCAAATTCTGGCAGGTGGTTCCGCCCTCCGAAAAAGACACCGCCGTCACTCGCACCGAGTCGATGCTCGCCCCAGCTGAGTAAGGGCCTGGGTAACCAGAGGCAGAAGTCCGCCCCCTATAAATTCGTGTAAATGCTTTAAGCTTGGACGCAGGCGACGGACGCGATTTTGTCATGGCAAAACTGGAGATATCTCCACAACTGGCCAGGAAAGACGAGAACTTGCTGGGCTCACTGTGGGCACGGCAAGCGCCGCAGATCGTCGCCGGTTATGCCGCTGCCAGCTGGGGAATTGTCCAATTTGTGGACTGGCTCACCAACCGCTATACCCTCTCGACCTACCTGACCGATTTTGTCGCTTACCTGGCGGTGCTGGCCGTTCCGAGTGTTTTGCTGTTGGCTTATTTTCGCAGCGAGCCCGGCCGCACACCCTGGAGCCGCTGGGAAAAGCTCGGCCTGCCGGTCAACCTGGCCCTGGCAGTCGTGGTGCTCTGGGCGAACTTTGCAGGCAAAGAACTCGGCAGCATCAATCAGACCGTGACCGTGACCGGTAGCAACGGCCGAACCACTCAGCGGGAAGTGCCCAAGAGCGCCTTCCGTAAGCGCATGGCGCTCTTTTTCTTTGAAAATACGACGGGCGACAAACGCCTCGACTGGTTGCAGCAGGGTATCTCTACGGCGCTTTCGACCGACCTGGCTCAAGATCTTTATCTCGACCTGCACGACGGCTATGACTTTTCAGACCGGATTAAGAAGGCCACCTTTTCCTACCGGGATACGCTTTCCCTTGGACTTCAGCGCGAGATTGCCCGCTATTACAACCTGACTTATCTGGTAACCGGCAGCTTTTCCAGGCAGAAAGATCAGTATGTAATTCAAGTTGATCTCTACGATACGCAGTGGGTCAAGCTCCTCACTCAGCGCACCTATCGGGGAAGTAATCTCTTCAAGCTGATCGACGCGATGTCGTTGCAGCTCAAACGCGATGTCGAAGTTCCCGAGATGCACATTGCCAAGAGCGTCGATTACCCGATTACTGAGGTTTTCACGCGTTCGCTTGATGCTCTGGAGCACTTCACCCGAGCAACTAATCTGATGGAATTTGATGGCGAGTATGCCCGAGCGGCCCAACTGCTCGAACAGGCCGTTGCCGCCGATCCGACCTTCGCTCCTGCCTATTTGCAGCTATTTAATGCCGACCTCTACCTGGGTCAGGAGGAGCGCGGCAAAAAGGCCCTCCAGCAGGCCCGACGTTATGTTTTCAAACTGATTGACCCGGCCCAGTTTCAGCTCAAGTACTTGACCCACTGGACGAACCGTGAGCCGGAAGCAACCTTGAGTGCCATTGAGCAGTGGGTAGCACTGTACCCGGAAGATATCAAGGCGCGTAACCTGCTCGTAAGTCACTACACCAATACCGCGCAGTGGGAGAAGGCGCTCGTCTCTTTGCGGCGCGTTCTGCAACTCGACCCAGAACAGTTCGACCACTTGTTGAAAATGGGAGACCTGGAAGCCAGGATGGGCAACTACCAGCGTGCCCTCGCCTCCTACCGTGAATATAGTGAGCGGTTACCGACCCAGGCACGGCCCTATGAAAACATGTCGTATGTCTATTTAGTGTCAGGCGAATTCGAGCAGGCCCGTACCTTTTACCAGAAGGCTCTGGCCATCGAGGGTAATAACATCGATGCACAACTGGGCCTGGGGAGAGTGCAGTTGCAACAGGGCAACTATGCCGCCGCGCTGTCGCAGTTTCGTCTTGCCCTCAAGCAGAGCCAGACCGCCGAGGATAAAGTCAACAGCCTTGACGAGCTACATGGCTACTACCGACAGCGAAGACAGTGGCAGCAGGCCCTGCAGACGCTTGAAGCCCTGGTCACCGAGAAGGCGAAAACCGGTCCCATCAACGCCGCCCTCCATCAGGCCATCTATCTCGATACCTACGTTCGGGCTGGCCGGACGCAAGAAGTCTTTGCCATCCAGCGCACCATGCAGGCGCAGGCGGGCTCGGCACCGCTGTTGCGCTCTTTTGGCCAGCTGGGTGCTTTGAAGATTTACCTGGCGCAGGAGGATGTGCAGCGAGCAGCACCCCTGATCGGTGAATTAACCAGATTCTTCCATAGCTATAGCCTCGACCGCCTGAGCGGCACTGGTGTTGCAGAACTCGTCCGTGCCCAGGGTAAGGTCGCCGAATTGCATAAAGAGTATCGTCAGGCAATCACGGCCTATGAGCAATTTCTAAAAGAAGACCCGAGACAGCAGCAGGTCAACACTGACGTTGGCCGCTGCTATCGCCTGCTCGGGCAACTGCCAGACGCGAAAGCCTTCCAGCAGAAGGCTCTACGTGTCTTTCCCGCTTCACCGGAAGCACATTTTGAGCTTGCGGAAGTGGCAGCAGCCGAAAAGGACTGGTCTACCGCTCGCCAGGAATTGAATATTGCCCTGATGGCCCTCAAAGATGCCGATCCGACTGATCCGCTGGCAAACAAGGCCAGGGAACTTGATCGAAGACTTGCCCAGTAAATGGGTGGAAGCGAACCAGGATTGCATAAGACCGTTGTTGTGAGGAGTGAGGAGCCTCGGTCCAAAATCCTACAATAGTCAGAAGCACCTACACCCAGACAGCCGTTGGGGCGGCATGCCATGGCTTTGCTAAACACCCACCGGCTCGAAGAAATCAACCACTATGTCCAGACGAACCGCACCCAGAAACCCTGGTGGCTCGGACTATACGGGGTGACCGAGAAAGCGGAGGGGAGCTTCGAGTTTCAGGGCTTCAAGGTAGGACTCGATTTTGGCAAACTCCTCTCCGGCTTTACCTCAGAATCGAGGATAGAGTTCGTGGCCTGGGAGTGGCTGCTCGCCGACGCCGACCTCGACGACATCGGAAAGTTGCGCCAGGTGTTTCGCTTCGAAACGCTCGACGACGCCAGGTTTTGCGCACAGATCCGCGATGCCTGCCGAAAAATCGCAAGAGAGCACCCCGAGTTGCGGTTGTGGGTGAGGCGGAGGCTGGCCCTGCTGGAGTTGAAAACCTCCTCGGTGCTCAACCTCAGCCCCGAGACCCTGGGGATGGCAGCACAGATCAACATCGGTGTGATGGGAGCACAGGCGCTGCTTACCAGGGCTCCAAACGAGGTGGCGACGGCAGCCGGGAAAATGTTGGTTCAGGGGCTGAAAGCGGTGGGGGTGCTGGCCAGCCAGATTTTGTGCGCCAGACCCAGCGAGTGCCGTTTTCGGGCGAACCTGATGATCGCTATTAAGAACGGTGCCCAAAACGGCCCGCTGTTTGCCGAACCCGTGTCGGCGGCCAACGTTCAGGCCGCCGGGCAACTTTGGGAGGGCACACCGCCCAGCGAAGAAATCCTCGCGGTCGTGGCCGAGTCGAGCAGCCAGACCGAATTTCGTGGGTTCTGGGTGCCGGCCTACCGTCCCAACCAGCCATCGGTGCCGGGGGCCGGGTTGGCCTACGCCCGGTGCCAGGGTACAGCGGTATTTGCCGACGATCTGCCGCAGTTATCAGGGGTCAACGACAACGTCGCGGCCCGCTGGAGTAACTATGTACGAGAAAACTTCTCAGGCGGTTTTTTCGTGTCCCTGCCCCTCAAGTTGGATATTGACAGCAGCGGGCCGATGGCCTACGCGGTCGTCAACGTCAACATTTACCCAAACAACGGAGACGGACGCAGGGCCTACCACAGTCAATGGTTGAACCTGGTGCAGCAACAAACCGCCGCATTATTACTCGAAATCTACAAAGCCTACATGTTGTTGATCTATGCTGACGATACGGGCTTTGTGCAAACCCGTTTTGGCTCCGCCGTCGAGAAGTTGAATCTCACAGCCGGGATCGAGCCTCAGCCACCGCAATTGCCTCCAGGAGAGCAAACACCGTGAGCGACATCCAGAGCGCGAACTACGAAGAAAATACCGCAGAGCGTCTGCGCCGCTTACGTTCCCTGGTCAAAGTCATGGAGGCTACCTCCGACAAGGTGAGCAAACCGGTAGGAACTCAGTTTTTCAAACCCCAGGTTCCGGCTCTGCCGTCGAACTGACGCAACTGCGACTAGGGCAAAACCTATTTTTCTGGACCGTATTGCTGGGTTGCCGGTCACAGAGCCAGTTCTAATCTTCGCTGGCAGTCTGTGCTGCTTCCCGTTCGCGGACGGCGGCTTTTTCCTGGGTAGCCTTGTGCAGGGCACGCTCGTCAAGGAAGTGGCGGACCACACCGAAGAGGATGATAGCCACCACCAGCAAGATCAGGCCCCAGATGCCGATGCCTTCGACAAATTTGAGCGCCGCACCACCCAGGAAGTAGGCGGCAGTGCCGATTGCCGAGGCCCAGGCGACGGCCCCGAGCGAGTTGAAGAGGACAAATTTTGGCCAGGGCATGCGGGTGATACCTGCCAGGGGACCGGCCAGGATACGCAGCAGTACGATGAAGCGACCAATAAACACGGCCCAGCCGCTATTTTTGAGGAACGCGACCTCGGCACTGTCAAATTTTTCCTGGGTGAGGCCGAAGACGCGGCCGTACTTGAGCACCAGGTTGCGCCCAAAGCGCCGCCCGATGAAGTAGCCCATGTTGTCGCCTAAAATCGCCCCGGCCACGGCAGACAGCAACACCAGCGGGAAAGACAGGATTGGATCCGTACCGGCCGCGAGCGTACCCGCCAGAATTAAAGTCGTCTCGCCTGGCAATGGAATGCCCGAATTCTCAAGGAAGATGATGCCCGCAATCAGGAAATAGCCCAGCGCACCGTTGGTTTCCAGAAACTGCTTGATAACCTCGGCCAGATATTCGATCATCGTTCCTACGCAGTGGGGTGTAAGTTGAGCAGCAACGCCCTTCATAAATCTTACATCCGTGGGGGTCCTGGCGTCGCTGCTCTAAGCGACTGCACTCAAGACAATTGCTGCTCTATGATGATACCCGCTAGATTACTGTTTATTTCACTGAACATTGTGGTCAAAATTATACTGATGATAGATATGGGAACCGGAGATGAATGAGCGCAAGAAGGGTTATCGCATCGGCGAACTGGCGCACCTGGCCGAGGTCAACCCGAGGACGATTGACTTCTATACTCGCGAAGGTCTACTCGAAGCTCTCGAACGCGAGGGAAGCAACCAGCACCGCTACTACCCGGCAGCGGCTCTCGACCGTCTACTGCTCATCAAGCAACTGCGCAACCGGCACATCGGCTTGAGCGAGATCCGCACGCACCTGGAGAAACTAGAGCAACCCGCCCAGCGCGAAGTAATCCGGACTTTGCAGCTGGTTTGCCAGCAAATCGACGACCTGCAGCTTCAGCTGGCCGGGGTGACCCCGGTCGCTGCCCTCTCGGACCGCACCCTGGTAATGGGAATGACCGTCGAGGTGATGCAAAAGCTGGCCACCCTCACAGCAGCCCTCACGACCTTGCTCGGTTAACGGCTTGAATATTCCGCGTGCTCTGACGATTGCCGGGTCCGACTCCGGTGGTGGTGCCGGTATTCAGGCAGACCTGCGCACCTTTGCCTTCCAGCGCGTCCACGGCATGTCGGCCATCACCTGTCTCACGGCCCAAAATACCCTGGGCGTGCAGGGAATCCTGGCAGTCGAGCCGCGATTCGTGGCGCTACAGGTGCAATCGGTGGTGAGCGACATCGGCGTCGACAGCGTCAAGACCGGCATGCTGCTCAACGAAGAAATCATCCTGCAAGTCGTAGAACTCGTAAGACAGCTGGCACTGCCGAATCTGGTCGTTGATCCGGTCATGGTCTCGCGCACCGGAGCACAACTCCTGGCTGACGAAGCGGTGCTTGCCATGCAGGCGGCACTCATCCCACTGGCGGCAGTAGTCACACCAAATATTCACGAAGCACAGTTATTAAGTGGCCTCACCATCCGCTCTCTAGACGACATGCAAGTAGCGGCAAAGAGCATTGGAGAGCAGACGGCCCGCGTTTTGGTCAAGGGCGGAGCACTTGCCGCTGCCCGTGGGACCGATGTCTTTTTCGATGGGCATACCTGCACCATCCTCCCGGCCGAGACGGTCGAGACTCCCCATACCCACGGCAGCGGCTGCACGCTCGCGGCTGCCATCACCGCTCAACTTGCCCGTGGAGAACCAGTCGAGCAGGCAATCCATGCAGCAAAAGCCTATGTGACCGGCGCTCTCAAACACAGCCTGGCTATTGGGCACGGGCAAGGACCGCTTGGCCATTTCTGGCCGTTGCTGTGACTCAAGTAGCCGGTTGACTGGAAGTGAGATTCTTGAGCGAATCGATTTCGATATAGATGCGGCGGGCATAGGGAATCTGGGCCTGGATGGCCTCCTCGGCGCGGTCTATCGCCTGCTCGACTTGCTGAAGGGTGAGATCTGGCCGGAAGCCGACGTTCATGGTGACCATGATCTCCTCGGGTCCGAGTTGGGGCATCAAAAGCTCGTGCACTTCCGTGATTTCAGGAATCTGCAGGATGCACTTGCGCACTTTTTCGTAGTCCCCGGACGAAGCAGCCTCACCGATCAGCAGCGACCGCGATTCGAGTGCCAGGAAGACCCCAACAACACACAAGATCACGCCAATCGCGATCGAGGTCAGACCGTCCACGATCGGCAGGTCAAAGGTGGACGAGATCCAGACCCCGACGAGGGCGACGGTGGAGCCCACAATCGCTGCTGCGTCCTCGAATAGAACCGTCGGCACGACGGGTGCTCGCGTTTCGAGAATGGTCTGCCAGAAGGGACGTCCCTGCCGGTAAGTGTTGAATTCTTTGACGGCGACCGAGAGCGAGTAGCTCTCAAATAAGATCGCCAGGACCAGGACGATATAGGTTACGAGCGGGTCGATGCTGTGGTGGTCTGTCTCGAAGAAGGCTTTTTTCGTGCCTTCGTAGATGGCGAAGACGCCCCCCAGGAAGAAGATGACGATACTGACGGTGAAAGTCCAGAAGTAGACCTCGCGGCCGTAGCCAAGTGGACGCCGCTCGTCAGCTGGCCGATTGCCCTGACCGAGGCCATAGAGCAACAGCACCTGGTTGGAGGTGTCGGCAAACGAATGGAGCGATTCGGCAAGCATTGCCGTCGAGCCGGAAAGAATAGCCGCGACGACTTTACTCACTGTAATCAGGCCGTTGCCGATCAAAGCGGCAATCACTGTTTCTTTAGAACCGGTTGCCATAAATAATTACTGCAAGCTCCACGAATCGAACAGGCCAACAGAGTAAAAGCAATCTACTCTATAGCTTATTAGGATGCCCCAAAGAGCCCCATCCTCGACAGATTTTTGCCTTAGCGTAGCGGAGTATCGAGGATCGCGTAGCGTTCCCAGCCGGGGGCGTCGTAGTGCCACCATTCCGAGGGCAACGGCAGGAAACCCTCGGCGGTCATGGCGCTATTGAGGATCTGGTAGTGTTTGCGGGCTGGCTCCGACCACTGGCTTGTAGCAGTGCGGGCTGCTTTTACAGAGAAGTCATCGTGCTGTGTAGGCAGTTCAAGTTCGACGCCCTGCCGGTCTACAAGCGTCAGATCGACCGCAGCCCCCCGGTTGTGGCGCGAACCCTTTGCCGGGTCGGCCACGTAGCGCTCGTCACGCACGATGGCCCACATCTGCTTTTGCACCGACAGAGGTCGGTAGCAATCCCACAATTTGAGACCATAACCGGACTGTTCGAGGCGGCGCTGGGCACGGGCAAGCCGCTCGGCAACCGGTGCCCTCAGCAGACAACGCCCCGACTCGTAGACAGCCTTGCCGAGAAAGTTGTCACTCTTTGCGTAGCGCATATCCAGTCGGATCTCGGGTGCAAGGGTCGTGAGTTCGACCATGGTGTCCTCGGCTGCCGCGAGCGCTGAACCGTACAGGACGCCGATCAGTAGAGGGAGGAGCAGTTTGCGCATGGTGTGAGCCGTTCGTACCGGCTCATCATAAAACACCCATACAAATTTGCCCCTTGCGCCTCGCTCCCCGGCAATACGGCCGTCGCTCGCACCTTACCGGCAGCATGCCTGGGGCGGGGCGACGATCCTGCCCTCAAGTACCCCGGAGCGATTACGCTGGAATCACTATGGTTGCCTGCTCGATGGAACAACTGCTTTACCTGGAAGTTCCAGCTGTGATCGCAGAAGTGCGCTCCTGGCTGCAGGAATTTTCTCCTCTGGTGGGCGAGACGACCCCGACCCCCGACGGCTTTCGCCTGCGCGCAGCAGACTGCGAGTGGGTCTGCTTTGTCTGGGAGTTGCAGCGCACAACTTATCTCAAAGTATTTCGCTGGCAGGGCGAGGCCAACGCGCAGGAGAAAACCTGGCTTCGAGACCTCGAAAGTCGGCTCCGCGAGCGCTTCGTGCTCTCCTACCCGCAATTGCCGACTATCGACCTGACGGACCAGTCGATCTTTGACGCTCTACGTCCTTACTATCCAAAGACGGTCCACTACTTTCAAACAAAGATGTCCAACGGCGAATACGCCCTGTCGCGCGCCTACTGGTGGGAGAAGCGCTGGCGCGAGGGGGTTGCCGACGCCGGCTCTCCGCAACCGGTCGTCTTTACCGGTCGCCCGGAAGGTGCACCGCCCATCGCCTACGACCTGATCTACTGCGGCGGAGCCCTCGGCATTATTCACGCAGCCGTGATGGCCCGCCTTGGCTACCGGGTCGCCGTTCTAGAGCGGGGTCCGCTTGCCAAGATGAACCGCGAATGGAACATCTCGCGCAGCGAACTCGAAAGCCTGGTGGACCTCGGACTGTTCAGCCGCTCAGAGATTGAACAGCTTATCCTCAATGAGTATTACGACGGGCTCAACAAGTTCTACGACGGCAACGTACCGCTTAAAGCGAAGGGCAAGCTGCTCCATACCCCGACCGTCCTGAACGTCGCCATCGACGCCGAGCAACTGTTGCGGCTCTGCAGCGAACAGGTAGTAGCCCGCGGCGGAGACCTTTACGGCTCCACGGAATTTGAACGCATTCACGTCTGGGAATCAGGCGTGACAGTCGAAGCCCGCGACCTGATTCGCGGTGAGACGGTGCGCCTGAGTGGGCGGATCGGTATCGATGCGATGGGTTCCGCCTCACCGATTGCCCTGCAACTGACCGGCGGCTGCGCCTTCGACTCGGTCTGCCCGACAGTCGGAGCGGTCATCAGCGGCTTCAAACCGGGCGTCTGGGACAATCACCTGGGGGATGTGCTCTATTCCCACGGCGACATCTCGCGGGGACGACAGCTGATCTGGGAACTGTTTCCCGGCAAGGATGACGAGCTGACTTTTTATCTTTTTTACTATCACCGCATCCACCCGGACAATCCGGGTAGTCTACTTGACCTTTACGAAGACTTTTTTGAAATCCTGCCCGAGTACAAGCGCTGCGACCTCGAAAAACTCGAATTCAAAAAGGCGACCTTCGGCTATATCCCGGCCGGGTCTGCCCTGGAGGCCGGGGAACGGCGGGTCGCCTTCGACCGCCTGCTCACTATCGGTGATGCGGCTTCCCTGCAGTCGCCCCTGGTCTTTACGGGTTTCGGGTCGCTTGTGCGCAACTTGCCCCGGCTCACCGAACTGTTGCACACGGCCCTCAAACACGACCTGCTCACCGCACGCGACCTCGACCGGGTACGCGCTTCTCAGAGCAATGTCGCTGTTACCTGGCTCTTCTCGCGGGCGATGATGGTGCCGACCGGACGGATGGTCAGACCCGAGCGCATCAACGCCATCTTGAACACCTATTTCGACATTCTTGCCGACAGCCCCGCCGAGATAGTCGATACTTTCATCAAAGACCGACTCAGCTGGTTCGAATTCAACAAACTCGCTCTACGGGCAGCCTACAAAAATCCGCTGATGCTCGCCTGGGTACTCGACATTGTCGGCATCGAAAGCTTTATTGCCTGGCTACCCACCTATGTACGATTCAGCCGCGATTCACTGATGAGCGCGGCCCTTGCAAGCTGGCTGCCGGCTCTGATTCGCTCGACCCAGCAGTGGCTTGAAAAGACAAATCCACGCCTCTGGTACCGTCTGCTTGCTTATAGCTACAGCCTCACCTATGGCGTCGGCCAACCGGGTCGAACCGGCTTCAATCTCAGCTGAAGCGAAGACTTGTACGGAACAACACTCCACAAATGTTTAAGTTGTTGTGGATAGCCAATATAATCTGTTGACAATGTATGATGTTAGTCTCAGACATTACTTACTGAATAATTAAGATGATTGCACAACCGCCTGTCACTCGCACCAACAAAGCGCAGCCGAACGAGACCGATAATCTGGAAAGTCGAACGGCCGAGCATAAAGCCTGGAACGAACTCACTACCTATGCTGAAAGAAATCTTGAAAACAGCGACAAATATGGTGAGAGCCTGACTGAGTTTTGTCGGGGTTTCAAGCCCGATTATTCACAGTATTTTGTACCGAAAGCATTGATTCCCTTCCACGGAACCGAACTTTGGGAAGAGCTGAATGAAGACCAGCGTATCTTACTCTCGCAAGTCCGTTATGCGAACTTCTACAACCGTGTGAGCTCGCTCGAAAATCTAGCTTGCGAGTCCAACAGCAATTTTGCATCTCACCTCAAGAAAAATTCCAGCAACGTCTTGCGTTTCTATGTCAACCGTGAAACCCAGGAAGAATACGATCACATCTGGGCCTTCCGCAACATCTCGCGCACAATCGAGCTGCAAATTTTTGGCGAGCCTGTGTTCGATGTCGAGGGTGCTGATTTTGACCGTCAGGTCAACATCAAATTATTCGCGCGCGTGCGTCGGCTCTACAACTTCATCCCCAAGACGATGGCGATGGTCACTTATGCCATTCGTGGTCTTCGCAACTCGGGTCTCAAGACGATGGAAGAGGCAATTTTGCAGGACGAGTCTGTAGAAGGCAACCTGCGCAAAATGACTCGGATGCACTTCATGGACGAGGCTCGCCACACCGGCATGTCTTACACAGTCGGCAAGTGCATGTATGAGATCACCAACCAGTCCAGCCTGTGCGCGTTCTTCATCGAGCAGTATCTCAAGAATCCACAGCAGGGCGGCGGCGCTCAGAAGATCAAAGGCCAGAAGTACCGCGAAGGTGACCTGCGCAACCCAAGAGTCCTCCCTCGTCTGCTGGCCAACCCGATCATGAAGCCAAAAGCGGCTCAAATCGAGCGCTTCTTAGAGTCGGACAGACCGGTCACGCCAGGGGATGAACAGCTCTACGCCCGCTATATCCAGCGCTGCGACAAAAACCTCGAATACATGCCCGCAGACTTCCGCAAGCGTGCCACTGCTCTGCTCCAGGCCCAGCGGCCTGCCTGAACGCGAGACGACCGCCAGAGCTAAGATAACTACGATTCAAATGTGCAATGGAGAACTGCTAGTGACTACTGACTTGCAGGCAAAGCCGTCCGCCAAGGACCTGTTTCAGGCTGCCTACGAAAACCGTTATACCTGGGACGAGCATTTTCCCGGCTTTGCCGCCGACTTTACACTCCTGCTCGATGGTGTGACCTACACAGGTCAGGCGACCATCCGCCCCGACCTGACCATCGCGGTCGAGACGGCAGACCCAAAAGCTCAAGAGTGGCTCTACAACCAGATGAAGGATGTCGTCGTCCACCGCAAGCGCTCCAGCTTCGAGGCGGCCCACGCTCGACATACTTTCTCCTTCGATGGCGATGCCGATGACTCGGGGGCAATGCCCGTCACCGTCAGCGGCGATGCGATGGGTTCAAACTATAAACTGCGCGACAGCCAGGTCGTCCAGGTCTCGCGCACGATGGGCCGTGTCGCCTTCACGATCAACCACCTCGCCAAAATCGACACGTCCAACGGCTATATCTCAACGGTCTACAACGCTGTCTTCAAAAACGCGCAGACCGATGAGATCACCCGCCAGAGCAAGTTTGAAGACACCTACGAAGAGTACGCTGGCTACTGGGTGATGACCAAACAGGTGGTGCAGAGCCGCGAAGGCGAAAACTCGGTCCGCACCGAGATCATTTTCGAGAATCTGCGACCAGCCTAATTCAAGCAATAGCGACATATCCAAAAAGCGGACGCTCTATTAATAGAGCGTCCGCTTTTTATAACCTGGTCAGCAATCTAGGCTTTGCTGGCGACAGGCAGCGGGTTGACTGCTATGTAGTCTTTCATTTTGCGGTAGCGGCGATAGACCCACTTGAGGTAGGTATTGGGTTCGGGGGTCTTCTGATAGCGCTCTTCGAGGTTAATGCTGTCCCAGAAGGCGATGGAGTTGGCGTTGCGTTCGGCGCGGGTCGAAACGAAGTAGATGCGGTAGTCAACCAGCAACAACTCGAATACTGTCGGCGGGATCGGCATGCCGACTACGGTGAACATGCAGGACAGCAGGGCAATCAACGAGCAGAAGAAAGCCACGACGTAATCGAAGAAGTTGGGCGGACCGAGGCGCGCCAGCAGGTTTGCCTGGATGCGCATGGTCATCACGGTGTTGTAGCGAACATCGGTGTAATTTTCGAGGATGTACTTATTGAGGCGCTCGTAGTTTTCGTTGATGATATCGAGGGGCACCTGGGGATAGGCGTGGTGGATACCATGGTTGATGATGCCGTGGTTGCCAATCATGCTGTAGAACAGCAACGGTACCTTGAAGAGTCCCTTGGCCGTCTTGTAGTCAAACAGGCCGTTGCTCTCGAAGCTGTTGTTTTTGTCGACGCCGGAATGGACCGTTACAGCGCTCAGAACCTGGCTGCTTGCGAGCAGGAATGACGGGAACAGGTGAAAGGTAAGTAGGAAGTAGGAGCCGTTGAAAAGCTCGGCAACCAGAATAGCCAGGTAGGTGTAGAAGCCGGTCGTCTCGACGAATAGACGCTTGCGGTTGATCATCTCTTCGCGGCAGAAGTCTTTGTCGAGCAAAAACTTCACCAGCATCCAGGGCCGGATGTAGTAGTTGACGGGAACCTTGTCGAAAGTGATCCAGACGGTCGAAAAGATCCGCGAGATATTGCCGATATCGTTGTAGTGGGCTGCACAGTGGCGGCGCTTGAAGAGGCCGGGCGAAATGCCGGTGAGCGGCATGCCAAGCGTATCGATCGTCTCATCGACCAGGCGCACACCGGTCAGGTTGGAGGGTGAGTGAGCGCGCATGTGCATCACTTCGCCTTTTTGGACCACGAAGATGGCGGCGATGAACAGGGGCACACCCCAGGCCAGGGCGTACTGCGGGAAGTTGAAGTGCAAGTAGGTGTAGGCAGCGATTAGCCCGCAGAAACCCACAACCAGTTGAATCAGGTTGTTGAGTTCCATGCGCTGGAAATCTTTGCGCGTATAGCGACTGTGAATGTCCTTCTTGAACCAGGCCATGAATTTCAGGAACTGGGGGTCGAACATCTCTTTCTTATTCAGACGACGGTGAGACTCGAAGTCTTGAAGGTCGTCAAAATCGCCATAAATGCTTGGCTGGGGCGGATTGGATTGTTGCTGCATATTGTCTCCTCGTCGGTTTACCAGTTACCCTCAAAACTCTGAACCGTCAAACGCGCCGCCACTGGCCCCATGTAGACACTGAGAATAGTTAGCATAGTCTACTTTAGATTACCGCCATTTGCTCGATCAGATAGCAGAATATTGAGCGTTTTCGCGAAGCTTTAGACCGGCTCAATATTCACCAGCTCGTTACTTTCATAGTTTCTCAAACGGCGTAGCCATACTCACGCATTTTCGGTCCGATAATCGCCAGTAGACGCTCAATGTCCTCCTCTTTAAGCCTTTTTTTCCACGCATCATTGCGCCCTCCCATCGTGAGCGTTGCACTGCTGGCCCGAATCGCCGCTTCTACCGACTTATCCCAGTTCAAGCCGCAAAACTCGACCATCTGCTTGAGGTGATCGAAAGGCTCGGTGACAAAATCTTCGTAGCGCAGTTCCATGTAGCGCTCTGGGGCAATGTGGTGCCGGTCGCGTTCGACCGTCTCGACGACCTCGCGCCAGAGCATTCCAATCGAGGTGATGGGGTCAGTGCGCCATTGCTCTTCGATTTCGCTCCAGGCTTTGACCTTGACCCCGCTCGTGGCGTGGCGGTGCTCCGCGCCAAAAAAGTCGGCGGCAATCTCGCGCACTTTCAAGAGTGAAGCGCACACGGCCCGTCCGTCACGGATGATGTTGATAAAGCAAGCATCGGGAAAGAGCTTGTTGAGGTAGCGCATCCGCACCGAGTTGTCCGGGTTTTTGTTGATAAAGCGCTTGCCTTTGAAGTACTTCAGGTGTTTTTTAATCGTCTGTTTCAGATACTGTTCGAGTACCGGGTTTGAGTAGGACTCGTCGAGACAGTAGTCGCCGCCTTCCGGGGCGTGCAGTTCCCAGACGCGGATGCCTTCGCTGGGTGTCGCGTAGGTAAAGTCGATTCCGTCTTTGAGAAATCGCTCTTCTTTCACCGCGTCGAGGGAGAACAGGTCGGCGACGGCATTGGAGAGGATCGGCAGGCGCGGCAGCAGAGCAGAAGCGTTGGTTAGAAAGACGAGGTCAGGGTGCTTGGCGAGTGCTTCGTAGAGTACGGTCGTGCCTGAGCGGTGGCAGCCGACGATAAAAACTGGTTTTTCAATCGCAATCGAGTCGAGACCACTGCCGTAGAGGGTCTCTTCGAGGACCGAGAGCGGCGCTTCGACCGCCGAGGGTAGATGCATCGTCACGTAGGACTTTTGCATCTCGGCCATGATTTTCTTTTTTAAAGCGTAGGGGATGGGAATGCTCATTGCTCTATACCTCGTAACCGTATTCGCGCATCTTCGGACCAATCACCGCCAGTAATCGCTGCAACTCTTCAGGTCCCAGCCGCTTGCGCCAGGCCTCGTTGCGTTCGCCAAGCTGGAGCCTGGTGGTTTCTGAGCGAAATTTTGATTCGACCGGCCCGTTCCAGCTCAACTGACAAAATTCGCTGATCCGGCGCAGGTAGGTCATCGGATCACCCACAAAGTCTTCGTAGCGCACTTCCAGGTAGCGCTCCGGGGCAATATAGGTGCGGTCGCGTTCGAGGGTCTCGATCACTTCCTTCCAGATGAGTCCGGCCGAGTAGAGCGGGTCACTGCGCCAGTAGCGTTCGATCTCAGCCCAGGCTTTGACCTTGACGCCGCCGGTCGCGTGGCGGTGCTCCGCGCCGAAAAATTCGGTGGCCGCCTGGCGAAACTTCAAAAGTGAATTGCAGACCGCCCGCCCATCGCGCAGGATATGGACGAAGTAGGCGTCGGGGAACAGTTTGTTGAGGTAGCGGATACGCACGGAGTTGTCCGGGTTTTTGTTGATGAAGCGGCTCCCGTTCAAATACTTGAGGTGCTTCTGGATCGTCACCTTCAAGTAGTGCTCCATCTCGGGGTTGGAGTAGTGTTCATCCAGGCAGTAGTCGCCGCCGTCGGGAGCGTACAGTTCCCAGATCCGGATGCCCTCGCTCGGTGTGTCGTAGGTGATCTTGAGACCGTCCTTGGCAAAGCGCTCGACTCCCTGGTTTTCGCCGGTTTTAATCATGCTGAAGAGGCGGTTACTCAGGATGGGAGTCCTGGGTGTAAAGCTGGAGGCGTTGGTGAGGTAGACCAGTTCTGGGTGCTGGGCCAGGGTCTCGTAGAGGACGGTCGTCCCGGAGCGGTGGCAGCCGACGATGAAGATGGGTCTCACAATCGGTACAGACTGCGCACTGCGGTCGTAGAGGGTTCGTTCGAGCCAGTTGGCCGGGCCGTCGATAAAAGGCGGCAGCTTGAAGTCAAGATAGCCGCGCTGCAAATTGGTGAGCGCTTTTTGTCTGAGGTTCGGCATTATGCACCTGCCTTTTCGCCGAAGTCTTTGTCGATTGCCTGGCGTACACCGGCTTCGAGCCAGGTGGCGACATCGAGGCCGTGGACCGGGTGGAAGTTGTGCCAGTCGTCGCCGAGCAGGTCATCGACATTGGCCGTGCTCGCGTGGGTGCGTGCCCGGTGCATGTAGCCGATAAATGGCTCGACAAAATTGGTGTAGTAAAGCTTCTCCATCCACGACAGCTTCGGAAGCACTTCTGCTTTGAATTGCTGAGGCGAGACCTGCTGCACTTTGCCGGTCTTTTCAGGGTCCACTGTCTCACTCAGCTCGCGGATAAACCGGATCGGCAGGGGCCGCCAGCGGTTGACCAGGTGAAACAACTGATGGCCATCTTCCGGCACCCGGCCGCCGTCGCCAAAGAGCACGGCAATCTGCATCATCGCTTTGGTGACGCTATCGACATCGGAGATATTGAGCACTGTATCGAGGCTGACCGGGATGTATTTAAGCGGGCTGTCGATCGAGGGTCCACCGGGGATCTTTATCTTGGTGCGGCCGACGTAGGCGGCGAGCAGCTGAAAGATCACCTTGAAGTCGTCGGTGATGAGCCCCGGATTGTACTCGGCCACTTCTTTGACCGGGACGTGGTGCATGATGATGTCCGGCCGAAAGATGAGCAAGTTGAAGGGCAGGTTTTTAGCCCGCACACAGTCGCGCAGGTAGGTTTCCGCTTCGAGTTTCGAGTAGCCGTAGGCGTTGTGGTGCACCATCTCGGCCGGGTCGTGAAACTGCTCGGGGACATCAAATTCACCGTCCGGTTCGTTCGCCTTCTCGAAGGTGTAAAAAGTCGAGGTGTGGCACACCGTGCGCGGCACCGACTTTGTGTGTCGGGCCGCCTCGATGAAGTTGACGGTGTAATCGCGGTTGGTGACGAGCGAACTTTTATCGCCCAACTTTTTGAAGGTGATGTCGCCGGCCATGTGGATCCAGCAATCAGCGCGCAAGGAGCCAATTGCCTCGCGGTTACCGAAGTCGGCCTTGCCCAGTTCGCCAGGAATTGCCGTCACCCGATGCCGCTGGTCGGAGAGCCCGATGCTGGCCAGCACCCGCTCCAGGCGCTCGTTGGCGTCGCCCTTTGCTTTATCGCCCCGCTTGCCCGGACGAATCAACACCGCCACCCGCTCGTCGCGCAGCTCGGTGAGGTACCAGAAGAGTGTCCAGCGCCCCAGGTATCCGGTGACGCCATCCAGGAATACTACGTTCTGCCCGGTCAACGGCCGCCCTCCCTTAAAAGCCGACTACTACAACTGCAGCAGGACATCGCGCTCCGCCGGTTGGGTTAGTACCGAAAGTGAAGGAACCGCAAGCCCGAAGCTTGCCAGACGTTCGGCGCGGGTGAGCACCGCCGCACCGTCGAGCAGGGCGAGGCCGAGGAGGGCCACATCGCGGTTTTCGAGCGGTTCGAGCCAGGTGCCTGCCACCCAGCTGTTGAAAAGCCCCATCGCCGGTCCGCACCAGATCTGGTAGTCGGACTTGCGATCGCTGTCGCCAGTTTGTGCCCAGCGCGAGCTCAAGCCCAGATAAGCCCGGAAGGAGAGGGCCATTTTGTGCTTGCCGTCGCGGTTTGCCTTCTCCAGTTGCTTGGGATCGCGTCCCTGCCAGTAGTTGGCAGTGTTCTCCCAGACCGCTTCGAGCGGTTGGCGGAAGATGTCGCGCTCAAGCTTGGTGCGCTCCTCGGCCGGGATTGCCTCGAAGCTGTCGTAGGTTTTGTAGATCTCGTAGAGCTTGCGGGCGCGCTGGGCGTAGAAGCTGCCGCGCTTGAGCACCTGGACCTGCACACCCATCTCAAACATATCGGCAGCCGGCGCCATCACGACATCGGCCATCGAAGCCTTGGTGAGCATCTGCCGGGCTGTCTGCGACGTTCCTGACTGCGGGCTGGTCTGGTTAATCGAGCCGGTGAGGATGTAGTCGGCCCCGAGGGCGAGGGCTGAGCGCACCGAGAGCGGGTCACCCAGACCACCAGCCGCCCCAATTCTCAAGGCGACATCCTGCCGGGCGTAGCCGTGGCGCTCGAAGATTTCGTCGCGCAGCCGCAGCATCTGGGGCAGGAGAACCGGCAGGGGCCGACGGTCGGTGTGGCCGCCGCTATCGGCCTCGGCAGTAATGTCATTGGCCACCGGCAGGAGTGCAGCGATTTGCGCTTCTTCCGGTGTCAGCCGTCCACTGGCAACCAGTTGCTTGAGGACGGATTCAGGCGGCGGAGCCATGAACTGGGCCGCCACTTCGAGCGAGCTTACCTTTGCAAAGACACTATTGGGTGCGACGATTTGCCCGTTTTCGCGGCGGTGCATGCCGGTTGCCCGGTAGCGCACGACGCTCGGCATCAGGCGCAAGTAGGCAGAAGCGCTCACTTTGCGCACGCCGTGGCGCAGGTAGAGGTCAACTGTCTGGTCCTCGACACCCGCTTCGATCGGGTTGTGGAGCAGGTTGAAGCCGAAGGCAGCCTGCGGATAATCGGTGAGCCTTTCTTTTACTTCGACAATCGCCTGCTCGACCCGCTTGAGGGGCACCCCACCTGAACCGAAGAAGCCAAGCATGCCCGCCTTGGCCATCGCAACGACGATATCGACGGAGCCGATCCCGGCTGCCATCGCCCCGGCAACATAGTTGAAGCGCACACCGTGGTCGCGCCGGAAGCTTTCCGCTCCCAGGTTTTGGGCTCCATAAGCGCCGACTCGCCCGAGAAGAGCGTCACCGGGAGCCAGGCTGGCAACGACTTGCGGCGCAGCGTCTTTTTCAACAATTGTGAGGGGTAGAGCCGTGTCCTTCAAAGCCGCAGCCAGGTCCGCCACCTCGACCGGGACAACTGTGGCCGCGATCGCTGGAGCCGGGGTTGGGATAGTCGCAACTGGCACCGCCGCAATGGCCGGGGCGGATGCGTAAAACGTCTGGTAAGTGCGGGAGGCGCGCACTTCGTTCTCGAAGGCTTCACTCTGATAGAAGTCGCGGTCGTAGGCTTCGAGAATGACGTGAAAGTTGGTACCGCCGAAGCCGAAGCAGTTCGCGGCAGCTCGACGGGGAGTCGAGCCCTGGTGTTGCCAGTCACAGGCGACGGTATTGATCGTGAAGGGGCTATTTTCCAGGTCAATCTTCGGGTTGGGAGAGACGAAGTTGATAGTGGGTGGCACCTGAGCGTGCTTGACGGCAAGCACCGACTTGATGAGCCCTGCTACCCCGGCAGCCGTTTTGAGGTGACCAATCATCGACTTGACCGATCCCAGGTAGAGCGGGCTGGAGCGTCGGGCCGAGCCGAAAAATTGGACCAGGGAGGCAAACTCGGTCGCATCGCCAAGGGCAGTCGAAGTGCCGTGGGCTTCGACCAAACCAATGGTGGCGGGGTCGATGCCGGCGTCATGGTAGGCACGCTCCATCGCCAGCACCTGTCCTTCTAAACTGGGAGCGGTGATACCGCGCCCGCGCCCGTCAGAAGAGCTGCCGATTCCGCGGATCACGGCGTGAATCGAGTCACTGTCGCGTTCGGCGTCGCCGAGTCGTTTCAGGAGCAGGATGCCCGAGCCCTCACCCATGACGAAGCCGTCGGCACGGCTATCGAAGGGGAAGCTGCCCTTGGCTGAGAGCGCATAGGTTTTACAAAAACCGACGTAAGAACCGGCGGACATCGCGCTGTCGGACCCGCCGACGACGACCATGTCAATTTCACCCAGGCGCAGGGCCTTTACCGCGTTATCAAGGGCAGCAAAAGAAGCAGCACAGGCGGCATCGACAATCACGTTCCCGCCCTGGAGGTCGAAACAGAAGGCGACCCGGCCAGCGACGATGTTTGGCAACCCGCCCGGCATCGAATCTTCGCAGCAGGCCGGGATGTCGCGGTTGATGTCCTCGCGGGCCTGGGCGATCAATTTGGTCTGCACATCGGCGGGCAGCAACTGGAAGACTTCGGAGCGCTGGAACGCTTCGGCGACGTAATCGAAGAAGAGCCTGGGGGCGGCGAGGTCATGCCACTCGGGTACCGAGGTGCCGATGATGACGCGGACCCGCTTGCGGTCAAAAGTCCGCTCGTGGTAGCCGCTATCGCGGAAGGCCTCGCGGGTACAGAGTAGGGCCATCTTCTGGCCACGGTCCATGTGCAAGGCCGTCTTCGGCGTGATTCGAAACTCGATCGGCTTGAATTCGAAGTTGGGAATGAAGCCCCCAATCTTGGAATAGGTCTTGTCGGCGACCCGCGGGTCAGGGTTGTAGAAAGTTTCAAGCTTCCAGCGGCCCTGCTTGCCGTCCTGGGGTAGTTCGCGAATCGCATCGTGGCCCGAGATCAAGTTTTGCCAGAACTCGGCTACGTTGCTCGCATCGGGGAGCAGTGCTCCCATGCCGACACTCGCGATGGGTTCAAGCAGGCTCGGACGGGCCGAGCACAGTGCGACCGGCTTGACCGCGTAGGCACTCGCCGGTTTGGTAGACAGAGAGACAGCTTCTTGAGGTGGTGCGGGAGGCTGCAGTGTTGGCGGGGTCAGAACGGGTAATGGATGGTGACCGTTTGTCGGTGCCGGTACCCGGATAGCTGGTGGCTCGGCCGGTTTTACTGCCAGGGCCGTGGCGTGTCCGTTGGACTTGGGCGAACCACCGTTACCGTTGGTATGGAGCAGGGTTGCTGCCACGGCCTGTGGGCGTTGGTGACCATTGACTATGACTTTGAGCGGTTCTGGGGGCAACTCGGGTGGGGACGACTTGACCGCATAGCCGAGTACGTGCAGTTGAGCCAGGGTTTCAAGGAAATTGAGACGGCTGTTGCGTTTGGCACGGGTGGCCGCAAGAACTGTGACCCCGTCCAGGGTTTCGCGGGCGAGGCGAGCGAGGCGGTCAGTCGGACCGATATCGATCAGCACCTGGGCTCCCAGTTCTTGCAGGCGGCGCAACTGGCCGACATGGTTGACCGGGGCGATAAAGGCGCAGTCGAGGAGCGCCCGCGTCTGGGCGGCATCCAGGCTCGACCACGGCAGCAAGTCCGCTGTCAGGCCCGAAACCACCGGTACCGTGGGCATCTGGAACTTAGACTGCGAGAGGGCTTCGCGGTATTGCCGGTGTGCCCCTGCCAGGAGTGGCGAGTGGTAGGCAGTCTGCACCTCCAGCTGAATTGCTTTTAAGCCGTGCTTTTTCGACGCTTCGGTGAAAGCCTGCACATCCGCTTCTAGTCCTGAGACCACCAGCTGTTGGCTGGAGTTGCGGTTTGAGACGACGAGTCGGCCAGCAAAGGTCTTGAGCAGTTTAAGGGTTGTTTCCTCGGGACCGAGGACCGCCGCCATCGCACCGGATGGGCAGGATTGACCAATAAACGGTGCCGATGTGAGCCGAATCAGTTCTGGCAGTTCGATAGCACCGGCCAGGTAACAGGCGGTCAATTCGCCGACGCTGTGACCGGCAACGAAGTCGGGCGTGATTCCGAAGGCACTCAGGAGGCGGGCAATGGCTGCCGAAGTGGTAACGGTCGCCGGACGCTGAAAGAGTGCTTCAGGATTGAGCGTGCCAAAGTTGAGCGGCTGGCCGACAAACTCTTGAAAGGCTTTTTCAGCCGTGTTGACGACCTCGGAGGCCACCAGGTCGAGGCTCGTCAGTTCGTCGAGCAACCCGGCATAGAGCGTCCCGGAGCCCGGAAACAACCAGGCCAGTGCGCCAGGCCGAACATTGGCTTCTCCCCACCAGACGCTTGCCAGCGGGGCGGAACGTCCCGCCGCCTGGGCAATCCGGTTGGCAACGGCATCGAGTGCGCTGTGCCGATCGATGACCAGGGCGAAAGAATCGCGACCCTCGGGCATCTCCAACCGCAAGACAGCACCTTTGCTGTTTTGAAGCAGAGTATGAATCGCTTTGGCAAGCGCCGGGTCTTTCGCATCGGCCTTACCGACCACGAGCACCCAGTCCTCGACGGTCGGAACGGAGACTGATACCACCTTGACGGCAGGGAGTGACAGTGCAGTTTTCTCAACAGCCAGTTCACTGAGTGTCCAGTCGGTGCGACCACCGGCAGGTAGGCCCAGTTGAGCAAGCAGTGCTTCGACCTCGGCTGGCTTCAGCTTCAGGTTCCCGACAAGAGACAGGTGCGGCTGTAGCCATTCGGGCTCGTAATTGCGAAGCGCCGCCACTGTTTTCTTAACCAGGTGGAGCGCTTCAGACTCGCCCCTGACGGGCTTTACTTCCTGAGAGGCGTTCACTGGAATAAAAGCCTGACCAGGCTTTACAGGATTCGGTCGTGGCTCATGGGTCCCTGCCATCTCAGCAGCAACCGGCGGCGGGACCGGCACTATGGGCTGCACTTGTGGGGCAGGTTCTTCAACCGCAGCCACGCCTACTGATTCAATCGGCTCCGGCATAGCTACAGCAGCTTCAGCTTCCAGTGCAGCTGTAACAGCTTCGACTTCCGGTGCAGGAGCCGCAACTCCCATCTGTGCCAGACGCTCCGCTGCCTCGGGCGGT
>JANNPH010000023.1:0-24783 GCA_031399965.1 Gloeobacteraceae cyanobacterium SOY_34_metabat_159
CCCTGGAACTCGACGGCATGATGGTCTCCCCCGGCTACAGCTACGAATGGGCACCCGACCATGAGCACTTCCTGCAGCGCGAACAGACCCGCACTCTGTTCCGCGAGATCCTCGCTCCCTACCGCTCGGGCCAGAATAACTGGAACTTTAACCTCACTCCGCTTTTCCTCGATTTTCTCGAAGGACTCAAGGACTACGACTGCACACCCTGGGGAATGCCCAGCTACAGCGTGCTCGGCTGGCAGAAACCCTGCTACTTGCTCAACGAAGGACACTACGAGACTTTCGAGCAACTGCTGAATGAGACCGTCTGGGAAGAGTACGGTCACGAGAGCGGTAACCCCAAGTGCCGCGACTGCATGGTCCACTGTGGCTTCGAGCCGACCGCCTCCGTCGATGCGATGCAGCCGGAAAACCTGTTGCGCTCAGTTGGCAGCCTGTTCAGCCGTTAAGAGCACCCGGCGTTTTCGCCAATCAAGCGGCACAGTCTTCTGTGCCGCTTGATTTTTTGTGGTATGGCTCAACACTTTAAAAGACTGGGTAAGCAGAGAGTTGTTGTCTGTTTGCTGGAGCACATAGCGCGATAACCTGCTGATAACTACTACAGGTATCGTCCTTCGGGCTCGCCTGACTTCAGGACGGGTACGAATCGCTGTTAGCACCGCAATCCTGCTCATACAGGGACTTCCAGCTATCAATGAAACCAGTGCTGTTAAATTATTCTTGGCAAAAGCAGTTTAGAAGCGGGGTTTAATTTCCTCTTAATCAAATCTATTCCCCTTGGTAGATTTGACCAGCAGTCGTCATTAGAGTAACGTCATAGAGAATGTTCAAATACAAGGTGAGAAGTCTTATGTCTACCAGTGCAAACTTCAACACGCTTGCCGATGCTCTGAACGCCGCAGTCAATGCCCAGTCGTTCACGACGATTGCGACCGCCCTGCAGGCAGCTGACCTGGCCGCCAATGCCAGCAGCGGTGGACCGTTCACAATTTTCGCCCCCACCGACGAAGCGTTCGCGCAGTTGCCTGCTGAGACCCTGGCCGACCTGCTCAAGCCGGAAAACAAAAGCCAGCTGGCCACCATCCTCGGCTACCACGTCGTCAACGGCAAAGTGCTTTCGACGGATATCAAGTCCGGCAACGTCAAGACCGTAACCGGCGACGACCTCAAGGTCTCGGTCAGCGGCGGCGGTGTGACGGTAAACGATGCCTCGGTCGTGCAGGCTGACATCGTAGCCGGCAACGGTGTCGTCCATGTCATCAACAAGGTGCTGCTGCCCAGCAGCTAGTCGCCTGTAGCCAAAAGCCGCCCCACAAGTGGGGCGGCTTTTGTTTGTCTTCTGGGTTACCTGCTGAGACTACGAGGGGAACTGCTCTGCGTGGACATCGCAGATCAGGCTTAGTTGACCGGTTTCCACTTTCAGCTCCTGCAGTTTCAGCCGCATTCCTTCAAGTTCAAAGTTGCTGATATTACCCAGTTCGTTGGCCTTGTCCAGTAGGGCCGCGGTCAGTTCCGGCGAGAAGCCCGGATCTTGCTCCTGGTCGTAGTGCACATCCTGTAGCTCGATCCGGTTGCCGTCGGCGCTACGAGCGAGTTTCGCGCTGAAGGCAACTTCGCGGGTCTCGTTGCTTTCATGGATGAAAATAGTCGAGCGCATGGCGATCGATTCGTTGCCCGGTAGGCTAGCTTCTACTTTCTTGGTGTCGAGGGTCGTCAGCTTTCCGTCTACCTCGACCCGCAGGTTCTGCAACTTACCGAGGATGAATTCGGAGTTGAAGGAGCGGTTGATGTCCGATTCTGTGAGTAGGATGCGGGCGGTGGCGTCAGTCGGACGCGTCAGCTCGATTTTGCCCAGGGCAGCACTGAGCGGATTGATCGAGAGTTGGCCAATTTCGATCTCCATCTTCTCGACGCGCAGGTCTTTTTGCATGACCAGACCCTCGCCCTCGACGGTCACTGAATCGACCGACCCCTGCATCAGCTTGAAGGGGTCGGTCTTGATGCTCACATCCATCTTCTCGACTTCGGTGAGCTGGCTTGAGAGACCGACTTCCGCTACTTTGTTCAGCGCTTGCTCGCCGAGGTTTGGACTATCTGATGCCATGCGGGTACCCATTTAGATTCTGAGCTACTTTACGAGTTCAGACCCTGATCAGGGAGCTACAGCAAGGTGGAGATCGCTCTCCCTCCGGCGAGGGACCACACCGGTTTAGTTGTCGATGGGCTCGTAGTTGCCGCCGACAGAAGCGGTCGAATACATGTCGCTCTGCTCGTAGATGGCCGAGCCGATGTCGAGCAAGGCTTGCTGCAGCCCATCCATGCGGATGCGGATGAGGACGGCGTCACCTTTTAAGATCATCTCGCGCAGGTCGCCGGCACAGGCTTCAGCACGCACGACCCGGTCAACCCCAACTTTGTCGCGGTTCTCGTTGATCGTCTTTTCACAGGAATAGAGCAACGAATCGGCCTGGTTGGCAAGTTCGATCAGTTCGCGGCGCTTGCGGTCTTCCTCGGCGTACTCCTCGGCTTCAGTCCGCATGCGGTCAATTTCGCGGTCGCTCAACCCGCCGGAGTTGGTGATGGCGATCCGCTGTTCGCGGCCGGTGCCCTTGTCGCGGGCCGCGACGTTCAAGATGCCGTTGGCGTCAATTTCAAAAGTGACCTCGATCTGCGGTACCCCACGCGGGGCGGGCGGAATACCCGATAAGTGAAAGAGGCCGAGGGTCTTGTTGTCGACAGCCATCGCCCGCTCGCCCTGCAGGACTTTGATTTCAACAGAAGTCTGGCCGTCCACGGCAGTGGAATAAGACTGCATGCGCGAGGTCGGAATCGTCGTGTTCCGCTCGATCATCTTGGTGAACATGCCCCCCAGAGTCTCGATGCCCAGTGACAAGGGCGTGATATCGAGGAGCAGCACGTTTTTGACTTCTCCGCCGAGCACGCCTGCCTGGATAGCCGCGCCGAGGGCGACGGCCTCATCCGGGTTGACCGAGCGGTCGAGTTCTCGGGAGGACATAAATTTGCGGATCGCTTCTTGCACCGCCGGGATGCGCGTCGAGCCGCCGACCAGGATCACCCGCTCGATATCGCTGGTCGTGAGCCCAGCATCGAGGATGGCCTGACGAGTCGGCGCAATGGTGCCCTCGATGAGGTCAGAACTCAATTCCTCGAAGCGGGCACGGCTGAGGGTGATGTCGAGGTGCTTTGGCCCAGTGGCGTCAGCAGTGATGAAAGGGAGGTTGATCGAAGTGCTGACGGTGCTTGAGAGCTCGATTTTTGCTTTTTCGGCCGCTTCTTTGAGGCGCTGCAGGGCCATCTTGTCCTGGGACAGGTCGATCTGGTGCTCGGTTAAAAATTCGTCACTCAGCCATTTGACGATCCGGTCGTCGAAGTCGTCACCGCCCAGATGGTTATTACCGGCGGTAGCGCGCACTTCAAAGATGCCGTCGCCCAGTTCGAGAATCGAGACGTCGAAAGTGCCGCCGCCCAGGTCGAAGACCAGAATCTTCTGGCACTGGTCCATCTTGTCGAGGCCATAGGCGAGGGCGGCGGCTGTCGGTTCGTTGATGATGCGCATCACTTCGAGCCCGGCAATCGTGCCTGCGTCTTTGGTCGCCTGGCGCTGGGCGTCGGTGAAGTAAGCGGGCACCGTGATCACTGCCTGGGTGACGCTCTCGCCGAGGTAGGCTTCGGCGTCGGCTTTCATTTTTTGCAGGATGCGGGCGCTGACTTCTTGCGGGGTGTACTCGTTGCCGCGCGCTTTGACGTTGACGGTGTCGTCTTTGCCGCGGGCTACTTCGTAGGGCACGCGGGAGCGTTCTTCCTCGGTTTCTTCCCAGCGCCTGCCGATGAAGCGCTTGATCGAGAACACGGTGTTCTCGGCGTTGGTGACCGCCTGGCGCTTGGCGAGTTGGCCGACCAGGCGTTCACCACTCTTGGTGAAACCGACGATGCTGGGCGTAGTCCGTCCGCCCTCGGCGTTGGGGATGACAACGGGCTGTCCGCCCTCCAGGACGGCGACACAGCTGTTGGTCGTGCCGAGATCGATGCCGATGACTTTGCCCATAGATCTTGATTCCTACTCTTCAGCGAATGGTTGCTCGACAGGTGGCCTTGCAGGAGGGACAGCGACTTTGACCATCGCGGGCCGCAACATCTTCTCGCCCAGAAAGTACCCCTTTTGCAGTTCCATCACGACAGTTTCCCGCGTCACCTCGGAGGACTCTTCGCGTAGAACGGCCTCGTGGAGTGCAGGGTCGAAGGGCTGGCCGAGCACTTCGAGCGGCTGGACACCTTGCTTTTCCAGAATGCCCTGAAACTGCCTGTAAACCTGCTGGTAGCTGTTGTGAAGTTTCTCCTCCCGCTCGCTCTCAAACTGGGCGTGGGTGCGGGCGCGGTCGAAGTTATCGATGACGGGCAAAATGTCGAGCAGCAAGCGGGCCGTCACAAAAGACCCAAGTTCGTCTTTTTCGCGCTGGGTGCGCTTTTTCAGGTTCTCGTAATCGGCGAGCAGGCGCACATTCTGCTGTTCGACGTCGAGGGATTTGCGCTGCAGCTCGGCGTTTTCGGTGCCGAGCCGGTCAATTTCGCCTACTAGACGCACCACTTCCTGCGAGAGGGCGGCCTCGATTGGGGTGGATGCCTCGGTCGGGGTGCTGCCGAGCACCGGTTCGCCGGTCGGGGATTGGCCCATGGTTTCGTTTTCTGCCATCACTAGTGTCATCAATGCCGTTTTCACCCCCAATCTTATCGAAATTGTCAGGCCAGGCTCGGAGATTAAGCGTCCACTGCGCAGTGCATCCCACGGGCGGTGCTCGGCGGAAGCACTTTCGAACGTGTACAATTAGCTGCCGATCGTTCGAAAGTGCCTGTTTAAAGATGAAAGTTACGCAAGAGAAGTTGCCCCGCTCCCAGATGGGCCTGCACGTCGAAGTCGAAGCCGACAAGTCCAAGCAGGCTTACGAAAAGCTTGTCCGCGACTACATGCGCACAGCCAAGATCCCCGGCTTCCGCCCCGGTAAAGCACCGCGCCAACTGGTACTGCAGTTTTACGGCAAAGACCGCGTCAAGGCTGCTGCCCTCGAAAGCCTGATCGACAGCTCGATTAAAGAGGCAATCGAGCAAGAAGAGATTTCCTCGCTCGGCAACTTGCAACTGCGCGACTCCTTCGAAGAACTGCTCAACCGCTATCAGCCCGGCGAGCCGCTCAGCTTCAATGCCGCCGTCGATGTGCAGCCGGAAGTCACCCTCGGTACGTATACCGGACTTGAAGTCAAGTACTCAGAAGTCCCCTACGACCCCGAGCAGATCGACCAGACCCTTGAGCAGTACCGGCAAAAGCAGGCGGTTCTCGTTCCGGTCGAAGATCGTCCGGCCCAGGCAGGCGATACGGCAGTTGTCGATTTTGTGGGAACCAAAGCAGACGGCAGCGAGATTCCCGGCGGAAAAGCCGAGGATTTTGAAATTGAACTCGCCGAGGGCAAATTCATTCCCGGCTTCATCGAGGGCCTGATCGGCATGCGGGTCGGCGAAACCCGCAACCTTGATTTGCAGTTTCCTGATGACTACCCGCAAGAAGACTTAGCCGGGATCCCGGCCCACTTCGAGGTCACCCTCAAAGACCTCAAGTCCCGCGAACTGCCGGCCCTCGACGACGACTTTGCCCAGGACATCAGCGAATTTCAGACCCTCGCCGAACTGCGCGCCTTCCTCGAAAAGCAGTCTCAGGAGCAGGCTGAGGAAAAGACCAGTGCCAACCGCGATGCAGCGATTATCAAAGCGCTCATCGAGCAGGCCAGCGTCGAATTGCCGGACACCCTCGTCAACCGCGAGATCCAGTTCCTGGCCGAGCAGAGCGTCCGCAACCTGCAGCAGCAGGGCATCGATCCGAGCATGATTTTCACAGAAGACAACATGCCTCGCCTGCGCGAGAGCCTGCGCAAAGATGCCGAGATGCGGCTGATGCGTACGCTGGCCCTGGCCCAGGTGGCACGTCTTGAAAACATCCAGATCGATGAGGCGGCCCTCGTCGAGCGAGTCGCCGAGCTCCAGAGCGAAATCGAAGAAGAGGTTTCTCAGAAGGCTCTTGAGGACTTCGCCCGCGAGGAAATGCTCACCGAGAAGATTTTGGAGTGGCTCGCTGAGCGCTCTACAATAGAGGTGGTCCCGCTCGAAGAGCTCTCAGCGGCACTGCCACCTGCAGTAGAAGACGAGCCGGAAGCCGTTGCCCCAGAGGGCGAAGCTGACGACCCCGCCGAAACGTAACCGACCCATCGAGGCACGCATGCCCAAATATGACTCCCATCTCAAGTGCTCCTTCTGCGGTAAATCTCAGGAGCAAGTGCGTAAACTGATCGCCGGTCCGGGGGTCTATATCTGCGACGAGTGCGTCGAACTGTGCAACGAGATCCTCGACGAAGAGCTCTTCGAGGGTGCCGCCCAACCGCAGCCGCAACCGACCAAGGTCAAAGGCGCGCGCGCCAGTCGGCGGGAGCCTTCGCTCAAAAAGATTCCGAAGCCTCAGGAAATCAAGTCGTTTCTTGACCAGCACGTGATCGGGCAAAAAGAAGCGAAGAAAATCCTCTCGGTGGCAGTCTACAACCACTACAAGCGCCTCAGTTCCAAGCTCGAAGAAAACGGCGACGACGTCGAGATTCACAAGTCCAACATCATGCTCATCGGCCCGACCGGTTGCGGCAAGACACTGCTTGCCCAGACCCTCGCCGAAATGCTCGATGTGCCTTTTGCCATCGCCGATGCGACTACCCTCACCGAGGCAGGCTACGTCGGTGAAGACGTCGAAAATATCCTGCTGCGGCTTTTGCAGATGGCCGACGGCGAAGTCGAGCGTGCTCAGCGCGGCATTATCTACATCGACGAAATAGACAAAATCGCCCGCAAGTCCGAGAACCCCTCGATCACCCGCGACGTCTCCGGTGAAGGGGTCCAGCAGGCACTTCTGAAGATGCTCGAAGGCACGGTCGCCAATGTGCCCCCCCAGGGAGGCCGCAAGCATCCTTACCAGGAATACATCCAGATCGACACGACCAATATCCTGTTTATCTGCGGTGGAGCCTTTGTGGGCCTTGAGCGCGTCGTCGAGCAGCGCACCGGCAAGCGCTCGATGGGCTTTGTGCAGGCGGGCGAAGTGCAAAAGCGCGAACAGCGCCTCGTGGAATGTCTCAAGTCCCTCGAACCCGATGACCTCGTCAAGTTCGGCCTCATCCCCGAATTTATCGGCCGCATCCCGACCGTGGCAGTGCTCGAACCCCTTGACGAGCCGGCGCTCATCGAAATCCTGACAGAGCCCAAAAATGCTCTGCTGAAGCAGTACCAGCGTCTATTGCGCATGGATGGCGTCGAGATGATCTTTGAACCCGACGCCATCCAGACCATCGCTCAAGAGGCCTTCCGCCGCAAGACTGGGGCACGGGCATTGCGCGGCATTGTCGAGGAGTTGATGCTCGAAGTGATGTACGAAGTGCCGTCGCGGTCCGACATCCGCAAGTGTGTGATCACCCGCGAGATGGTCGAGAAGCGCTCGACTCAGGAACTACTCATCCTGCCCAGCTCGCTCCCCAAACCGGAATCGGCTTGAAGCCTGGGTAAGACCCAACCGCCGAGGGATTTATCTAGCACGGTTCATCGCTTACGCTCGGTGATGTCCTCCTGGGCTTGTGTCTGTGCCTAAGCGAATCCTGGAAGTCGATAGACGTGGAAGGCTGTTCTGGCCGCTCGAATGGCTGTTGCTGGCCGTGGCGTCAGTCAACCTCGTCTGGTTTCTGTTTGACTTCAGCTACCTGTACTTGCATGACTTCTACACCCTGAATGCCCCGCAGGTTATTCAGTGGTACGACCCGATGAAAGGCATCGAGCGGCACCGTACCACGGAGAAGTACCTGGTTACGGTTGACGAATTGAAGCAGGTGCTTGCGGGGGGCAATGCCACTTCTCCAGCGGCCCAGGTACTGCTCAGCAGCCTGCGCGCCCAGAGTAAATCGATCATCGACGACAGTCCTTTTGAACTGGTAGACAAGCAGGGCAAGCTCGAACGGATCAAAAACCGCATCCGCAGGCACATGAAAAGCAGATCGGCGACGGGCTCGTTTCAGGCTTTCTGGAGCGCCGGGAACCTGACACCATCGCGGGCAGCGACCGAGATCAAGTTCTTCGACCAGCAACTGCGGCCCGGCTTTGAGATGAACTATTACCGCTCCTACGGCGAAGACGGCGACTTCGTCAATAATTACTGGCGACGGGTGGATCTGTGGTTCATGGCGGTCTTCGCAGGTGAACTGGTGTTGAGAGTCGCCGTGACCCGTATCCGGTATCCCAGGCTCGGTCTGCAGGGAGCCATTGTGGACAATGGGTTTGACCTGCTCAACCTCATCCCGGCAGTCAACCTGATCCCAGGTGTCCACCTGGGCTGGCTCGGCTTGATCCGCATTTTCTCCTACGGGGACCGGCTACAGCGACTTGGGGCTTTCCCGTCGCCGGTGGCGGTGCTGATCAATCGCTACTCGGCCCTGATTGCCGATCAGGTGACCGACCTGGTAGTAGTCAAAGTATTCGATCAGATGCAGGAAGCGGTGCTGCAGACCGATTTCACCAAAATCTTGCCCGCCGCCACAAGGGCCGCTCCGAATGTCGCCAACAACCCACCGACGGCAATCGACGGATTCGTGAGAGATCAGACCAAGATCGTGGTCAAAGAAGTGCTGCCCCAGGTGCGGCCTGAACTCGAGCAACTACTCACTTATTCGGTCAAAAAGTCAGTGCCGCTGCCTGCTGTAATGACCAGCGGCCTGGTGACCGCGACGCTGAATGCGGCTTATGGTGCTGCTGACGGTGCTCTCAAAGAAGACCCCGAGGGAACGCGGCTAACCCGGCAGTTAATTGACAAACTCCTCAGCACCCTGGGCCAGGAGTGGCGGATGCACGGCACAGCCCAGGATGCCAAGGAGATTGTGATCGAGCTATTGCAGCAGGCAAAACTCGACTATATCAAGCGCAACGAGGTGGAAGTCCAGTGATTAGAAAGTGCCGTTGGGGAGCACGACAACCACTAACATAAACGCCACAGCGCCGTTTATACCGAGGGCTTTGGCAATGCGGCCCTCATCGCGGCTTTCAAGAGCCTCGCTCTGTTCAGCATCGAGTCCGGCCTCAGCCATCATGTTCGCCCTTGCATCCGGGTCACTTTTAAAACGCTGGGCAGCGAACGGGTTATTCGCAAGGTTGTGCATGAAGCGGGTAATTTTGTTGTTCATGAGATTGACCTGACGTTGAGAAGCTCTTGCAGTGTACCCACACCCTCTGGAAAGCTAGCGCGCCGACAATACCAATCCGAGGCGAGCCATCATCTCCTGATCGAGAGCAGGCTTTTCAGAAGCCGGGATGTAGAGCGTGGAGACAGCTGTCACATTCGCTTCGGCAAGACTCTGTAGCGCCACTCGCTCGATCAGCGGCTCGCAAAGTGCAAAGTGGGCTGCCTGGTAGACAATCACTTCGTGCTCGGCCGGGTAGAAATTCAAAAGCGCCTCGACCAGGACCGGTAAATGCTGCAGGTTATAGCCGCGGCTCTGGAAATCGCTGTGGCCGACGCAACCGATCTGCCAGAGCAATACATCGCTGGTTGGGTCGAGTTGACGGCGTCGCACCAGGAAGTCAGTTGCTTCCAGCATCTGACAACCCGCCGTTGAAGGATCGATACCCAGGTCAGCGTACAGGCAGTCGGCGGCCGAAATACCCGGGAGCATCTCAGCCAGGTAACCCTCGGCGCGGGCGCGGCGGATCGATTCGTGGGAAGGGAAAGCAAACACACCGGGGTGACCGTAAAAGAGTGCTGCAACCTGCCCCCCACCGCGCACCAGCGTCAGGATGCGCTCGACCATCTGAGCGTAGGTCTGTGACCTCGGCTTGCCGTCGGCATAAAGCGAGTGGAGGTCTTCAGCAGGCGACTGTCCACAGTTTTCGCGGATCTGCTCGATAGCAGCTTTGGTCATCGGATCGGCGATGCAGTAAACCAGGGTGTCCGCCGCTTGCATAGCTGTAATCACTTCTTGGGAAATATGACCTAGACGGATACCTGTACCAGCAACAATCAGTGAGCCTTTCATACTTGAACTCCATTGACAGCCATTTCAGAAAACCCAAATCGAACGGTGTGTTAACGTCAAGTTTCAAAGTTGTAGTCAGAGTGCCAGACTATGCAACCAGGTTATAGCGCATGGCTATCCACCCAGTTTGTTGAAGGCATAGCTGCGCTCGCCGCAAAAACTCTTGGGCTTGCTTCGGTGGAAGTGCATCCGGCCATTGAGCTGCAGAGCGCGCTTCCCGATGGCAATAACCCGGTTGGGGAGAGCAATCAGGTCAGCGTTCACCTGAAAAAAGCGTGTCCAGAAAGTTGTCAGGCAGTTCGAGTTCCACTCTGCTGTAACGGCCTGTTGGTTGGACACCTGCATATTTCCGATAATGAACATTGCCAACTCAATGCAGATCAGCTCGATTCAATCAATATCTATGCTCGTCTCATTGAAGAGCACTTAAGAGTTTTGCAAATTCAGCAAGAACAAGCTGCTACCCTGGCAACTTTTGAAGCTTCTTCCCAGGCTTCGACCGATCTGATCGGCTGGTACGGGCCGCGCCTGGAGCACCTTGCAGTCAACCCGGCAGCTGCTCGTTCGAGTGGCTTGAACGAGGCCGACATGCGCGGCAAAACCTACAAAGAATTGGGTACCCCCAGGGTCATTCTTGATCAGATGGCGCACTGGGAGACGATGGTGCGCGATGTCTTCGCAACTGGTCAGATCGCCAGCGACAATTTCTACTTCGACACCCCTCAAGGTGAGCGCTACTACTACCGCAGCCTCGCTGTTCCTAAATTTGACCTGTCTGGCAAGGTTGTCGCGGTGCTGTGCACTTCTCGGGAGGCAACCCGCACACCGAGCGAGGACCGCAAAGTCAACTGGACTGGTTTGCGGGACAAACTTGTCGAAGAAATAGCTGCGCACCGATACACCCAGGAGTTACTGGCAAATTTAAACGCTGAACTTGAGAAACGCGTTTTTGACCGGACCCGGCTACTCGAACAGACCAACAGCGAACTCCTGGCCGAAATTGCCGAACGCCGCCGAGTCGAGGTCGAACTGCAGGCGGCCAAGATCGAAGCCGAGGCTGCTGCTGAGGCTAAGAGCAGTTTTCTAGCAGTGGTCAGTCACGAGTTGCGCACTCCCATGAACGGGATCATCGGCATGGCGGACCTGCTGCTGGACACCGCACTGAGCGACGAGCAGCGGGAATTCACCGAGATCATTCGCCACTGCAGCGACACCATGATGGGACTGGTGGGCAATTTACTCGATTTTGCCAAGGTTGAACTGGGCAAAGCCAGGCTGGACTGCACTGAATTTGATCTACCCCAGGTACTGGGCGCCGTCGTCAAGTCTTTCAGTCATCAAACTGCAAGCCGGGGATTATTCCTTGCTTATCAAGTCAGTGCCGACTTACCGAAGGTGGTGTTTGCCGACCCTCAGCGGCTGGCTCAGATGCTCAACAATATGCTCACCAATGCCATCAAATTTACCGAAAAAGGCGGGGTCAGTGTGCGGGCCAGATTCATCCCGCCGGGCCTGCGCGTCGAGGTCCAGGACACCGGCATTGGTATTCCAGCCGAGTCTCAAGCGCGGTTGTTCGAGCCGTTTGCCCAGGTCGATACTTCCAATGCCCGCAAGTATGGAGGAACGGGCCTGGGGCTCGCAATTGCCCGCCAGCTCGCCGAGCTGATGGGCGGACGGATCGGTGTCGAGAGCGCGGCCGGGATTGGATCGACCTTCTGGTTCGAGGTGCCGATTCAGGTGGTCACCATGCCTGAGCAAAAGCCCAGGTTGCCGGATGTCTTCGTCAACCTGAGGCAGCGCCACCCGATCCTGGTAGTGGAAGATAACCTCGTCAACCAGAAAGTCGTCTTCCGCCAACTCGACCGGCTTGGGCTACGGGCCGAGGCGGCATGGGACGGGCAGCAGGCACTGGAAATGATGACCCACCAGCACTACGCCCTGATTTTGATGGATTGCCAGATGCCCACGATGGACGGCTTTCAGGCAACAGCCGAAATCCGGCGGCGCGAAGCGCGAACCCGTCACATCCCGATCGTCGCCCTTACGGCCAATGCAAGCCAGGATATTCGGGAACGGTGCTTGCAAAACGGTATGGATGATTGCCTGGTGAAGCCTGTCTCCCAGACACAACTTGCCGCAATTCTCACCCGCTGGCTAGAGCCTGAGCATCTCGCTAATATTTGAGGCACCGGTCGGATAGCCGAAAGTCGTCTCCTGCAGGTCCGACACTGTCAGGCCGTGGCGGATGGCGACAGCGAAGACATTGATAATCTCCTGAGCATGAGGACCGAGCAGGTGGGCTCCGAGAATCCGTCCACTGCCCTGCTCGATTAGCAGTTTATAAGCCGAATAGCATGCAGCGAGGGATTTGACGGAGTTCCAGTCTTCACCCGAGCCGCTTTTGACCTGAAACTCCAGGCCCTGGTCTTTCGCTCCAGCCTCTAGCAGACCGACCGAGGCCAGTGGGGGAGTCGTGAAGACGATGCTTGGAATCTCCGTGTAATCGACGGTTTTGCAGCGACCGGAAAGCAAGTTGGCGGTGACGGCGGCAGCGTGCAGGTTGGCGACCGTGGTCAGTTGGGCTCCTGGTGTATCGGCAACATCGCCCGCCGCGTAGACAGCCGGGTTAGAAGGACTTTGCAAGTATTCGTTCACAGCAATGCCACCCTTACCGTGGGCAATTCCGGCTCGTTCGAGGTCGAGCTTATCGATGTTGGCGACGCGGCTCGCACCGTGCACGATCAAGTCGGCTGCAAAAGACCGTGTCTTTCCATCGACCTCTGCATATGCTTTCAGGTCACCCTTGTGCTTTTCAATTTCTTTGACCTGGGCTTTGACAATCAAATCGATACCCAGTTCGCAGCTTGCTTTCACTAAACCATCGACGAGGCCCGCGTCGAACTGAGTCAGGGGTTGTTCCTCGTTGTGTAGAATGCACACCTCCGCTCCGGCTCGCCGGGCAATGTGGGCGAATTCAAAAGAAATATAGCCGCCACCCACAAAGACGATGCGCTTCGGCAGACGCTCCAACACCAGAAAGTCGTCACTCGTACTCAGGTACGCCTCTCCGGGAATACCCAGGGTGGCTGGGCGGGAACCGGTGGCGACGAGCAAATGACGACCGGTAAGCCTTACTTCACCGACTGCAACCGTCGTGGCGTCTACAAAGCGCGCCTCCCCCTGAAATGCGTCGATCCCGGCTTCCGCGTATTCCTGCATTCGCTTGTCCGGAATTGGGTCGATGAGCGAAGCCTTGAAGCGCATCAGGGCCTGCCAGTCGATTTGCACTGCCTCAGCACTCAAACCCAGGCCCTGCATCCGTTGCAGCCAGTCGTACAACTCAGCGGCATGGGTCAGCACCTTTTTTGGCGTACATCCACGCAGCGCACAGGTACCGCCGAAGGGTTGAGAATCGACGATGGCCACCTGCCAGCCCGCCGCCCGGCACTGCTTTGCTACCGTAGAGCCGGCAGGACCCGTACCGATCACCACCAGATTGTATTGTTGAGACATATGAACTCTTTTAACTTTTCTCAGCATCGCTGCAAATTCAGAGATGAGCAGTCTGCCAAAAGACAGAAAGCCCATATGCTACAGTTCCGGAAGCAACCTTCTAGATCGATGCGCGCACTCCTTCTGTTGATTGTCCTTGCCGGTCCTGCGGCGTCACCGCTCCTTGCCCAGACCCAGGGCGCTTCACCTCCCAGAAGCTTCAACCTGGACGTTCAGACTGTCGATCCGGGGCTGAGTCGTCGCTTCGCCGGGCTTGAACTGATTAGAGACATCGACGTGACCGTCGGTCTGCCTCTACCGATTGGCCGCTGGAACGCCAAACTCGGTACCAGGCCCGAGAACCTCGAATTTGCCAAAGCCGGCCTGACCCGCGTTGTCGGTATCGCCGTCGGCCAGCAGCAACGCCTGGAGCCGATTAGCGGCATCGTCAAAAAAGTCATCGCAAGCATCGGCACAGTCGAGCCGAACATGGATAGACTCGTCGCCGCCCTGCAAAAGCGCTATCCCGACCTCGACTTCAACGACCCGCAAGTTCTGAAAGTTGTGCGCAAGAGCATCGTCGGGGTAGCTGACACCATGTCCGGCCTGATGGTAGAACCGAGTTCGGTTGCCCTGTTTGCCCTGGTGGAACCGGACCTAGCCGTTCGCTCGCAGCTGCTATCCCTCAAGACCCAGCTTGCCAGGCGAGGCGATTGGGACCCGCCCGGCAATGTGCGCCTACAAGAAAAAATTGCCGAACTCGAACGCGTGACAGCAGCCTCTTATGAATCGGAGGATCTGCGGCTCATCGCCCTGCAGAACGCCCTTAAAGACCAGGGCATTCCGATTCCAAACACGATGGAAGGCGGTCAACTGCTGGTCGAAAAAATGTTTTCGCGCTTCAGCGAAGTGCTCGACGGCAAAAACCTGCCCATCACAGTGAGCGGCATCGAAGAAGACCCTTCCGGTCTGTACGCTAAATTCCTCACCCGCTTCGACGAGCGCATTGCCAAGCTCGAAGCGCAGGCGGCTAACGCGAAGTAGGTACGGGAGACGGGGAGATCAAAGCTCGCCTCAACCAGCGCTACGACTGTGAACCTGTCTTTCCAGTTGGATGTCTGCGCGCAATATTGTCTCTGTTGATCTGCTGCTCTAACAAGGCTATCAACTCATCAAGCTGGGCGTTAGCCTTTGCGCTCAACTCAGTTGCTGCACGCAGTTGCAAACGGACACGTTCACGCGACGCGAGTGTAGGAATGTAGCGCTCTTCTGTCATCGAATCCTCCAGTTCTGCCGGACTTCTTCAATACTGCGTTGCTGAGCTGCCAGAGAAGCTTGTATAGCTTTAATCGTAGCAAACAACATTTCAAGGAGTGCCGGATCAGCAAGCGATTGAATTTCACTGACGCGCAAGAGTAAGGTAGATAGCCGCCGATACACCGTCACCTGCTGATTGAGCCACTGTCAGTAAGTCATTTAAGTCAGTCTGCAAATTTTCAATATCGCCATACTCATCGAGCAAGGTTCGCTCAGCAGCCCTAGCTTGATGCAGGTTCTTCAGCAGTTGACGCTGGAGGTCGAGAATCACTTGAAATGTTTGCTCAGGCAGTTCAGCCATTGCACTCGTCCACCCATAGAAAAGCACACAATAAACCAGTTACACAAGGTTCATAAACATCATTCCAGCGACCCTATTCAGCTTCAGAACTAGACAGGTGATGCTACGGATCACGCAGACCTAAATGCAAGCCCCAGAAGCTGACTTTACACAGAAGTATTGAGCTTCAGATGCCGGTAGTCAGATTCGAACTGACACGCCTCGCGGCGAACGATTTTGAGTCGTTTGCGTCTACCATTCCGCCACACCGGCCGGTGCGGTCCTCATTATAGGCGCAAACGCCTTTGCTCATCTAGATGCAGCGTGGCCATAAGCTTGAGTTTCAAGTGGACGGTAGTGCTCGCCGCCTACCAACCGGCGATAGTTTTCCGAGCGTGTCCAGCGGTCGAGTTCGCGGGCGCGTAGCACTGGCACCGGGTGAGAGCGTTCAGCATTGGCCGCAATTTTGAGGCCGAGGCTCAGTTCGTCAGAATCCACTTCCTCATAAGCGCGAGCCTGCTCCAGGAAAGCAGCGGCGTCGAGCTTATGGGAGAGTGACGGAGAACCGCCGCACAGCTTCATCATTAGCGAGACGATCACACCCACATCCTGAGCGACCAATAGGGCGGCCCGGTCACAGCTGTATTCGGCGTTGCGCAGCCAGTCGAGCATCGCCGCACGCAGCGGTTGGGCGATAAAAGGACCGTACTCCGGAATTCGGCCAGCCGCGAGCACGAACAGGTTGGCCAGGGTCAAGTAGACGCCGTGGTCGCATTTGAGGTGGCCGAGTTCGTGGGCGATCACCGCCTGGATCTCAGCGTCGGTGAGCAGTTCCAGTAGCGAAGTGTGGACGACGATAAAGGCGCGTTCGTCAGGGACTGCAAAAGTGTAGGCGTTCGGAACCGGGTGCTGCTTGATGTAGAGTTGGGGCCGCTCGATGTCGAGCACTTCTGCGGCTTCGACCAGGAGTGCGTGCAGGTGCGGAAGCTGGCGTTCGCTCACCTGGATGCTCGAAGAAATGTTTTCAAGATAAAAGAGTCGTCCGGCAGCGGGGGCGAGGCCATAGCGGATCAGCCAGTCGAGGCCGGGTAGGGCTGCCAGGGCCTGGGTCGCCTGGGTGTCGCGCGGGTGGCGGAAACTATCGGGATGCAGACCGCTGAAGTGCTGAGTGGGCATTGCTCTCCCCGTTTTTATGACTGTCTCCAGGGTAGCAACTCCGGGCAGCTGTCTGCCCTCGGGCAGATTGGGAAGTACACCGGCGGGAACTAGACTGCCTAAGTATTGCGTTTTGGGTAGCGAGCATGGCCGCGACGACACCCCTTCAGGGTATTGACCTCATCGACTGTGCCAAGGCAAACGCCGAGCAGGGGACAGCCATCGCTGCCGAACGCTGCGGGTATGGCACAGACGAAAACCGCTTCCTGAGTGAACTGAAACAGGCGGCAGCCGGCATCGGTGTCGAGGTTAACCGGCTTGAAGACCTGGTAACCGACACGAAAAGATCGATTGAAACTCCAGGCCTCGACATTGGCCCCGAATCACCGTCAATACTTTAAATCACTAACCGAGCAGGGATAACGATGGCTAACACGACCGTGATCAAAGTCAGCTCAGGAGCGTCACCCAGCGGTGAGCTCGGACAGAAATACCTGGCCTCCGGGGTGAGTGTCTCGATGCGACTCTGGGAAAACGAGAAGCCGGATGAAAGCAAGCCGCCGGTTCGCCGCGACTATGAGACGGTCGGCTACGTGATCTCAGGCCGGGCCGAACTGCATATCGAGGGCCAGATGGTGCTCCTGGAGCCGGGCGATTCGTGGGTCGTTCCCAAGCACTCGGACCATACCTACAAGATTCTGGAGTCCTTCACAGCCGTCGAAGCAACCCACCCCCCAGCCCAGGTACACGGACGCGACGACGCCTGATCGGTCCATAGAGCAGCGGCCGGTGGTAGCCTGATCAAATATTGCGATCGAGGCGAACTTTGGCTGAACGGTACAAAATTGCAGTGCTTCCAGGCGACGGAATCGGGCCGGAAATCGTAGCGGTCGGAGTGGCAGTGCTGGAAGCAGCAGGTAAAAAATTTGACCTGACCTTTGAATTTACAGAAGACCTGGTTGGTGGCGCGGCAATCGACGCGACTGGTGAGCCGCTACCGGCTCAGACCCTCGAATGCGCGGCAGCAAGCAACGCTGTGTTTCTAGGAGCAGTCGGTGGGCCACGGTGGGATACGCTGCCAACTGACCGGCGACCAGAGCGGGCCTTACTTGGTCTACGCAGCGCCCTTGGGCTTTTTGCCAACCTCCGCCCGGCGCGCATCTTACCCCAACTGATCGATGCATCAACCCTCAAGCGCGAAGTAGTCGAGGGTGTCGATATCCTGGTCGTGCGCGAACTGACCGGTGGTATCTATTTCGGCAACCCGAAGGGCATCTTTCCTGAAAAAAAGGGCGAGCGGCGCGGCGTCAATACGATGAGCTATGGCGAAAGCGAGATTGAGCGCATCGGCCGGGTCGCATTTGAGGCTGCCAGGGTACGCCGGGGCAAGCTCTGCTCGGTCGATAAAGCAAACGTCCTCGAAGTTTCGCAGTTGTGGCGCGAACGGATCACGAAGCTTGCGACTGAGTACCCCGATGTCGAATTGACCCACATGTACGTCGATAACTGCGCGATGCAACTGGTCCGCAACCCCCGACAGTTTGACACGATCGTCACCGGCAACCTGTTTGGAGACATCCTCTCAGACGAAGCGGCGATGCTCACGGGCTCGATTGGGATGTTGCCCTCGGCTTCCCTGGGTAGCGGCGGGCCGGGTCTTTTTGAACCCGTACACGGTTCAGCCCCCGATATCGCCGGGCAGGACAAAGCCAATCCACTCGCTCAGGTGCTCAGTGCCGCGATGCTCCTGCGCTACGGCCTCCAGCAAGCAGAAGCCGCCGACTGCATCGAGCAGGCCGTCGCCACGGTGCTCGATCAGGGTTTTCGCACCGGTGACATCGCCGAGGCCGGTACCCAGGCTATCGGTTGCCGGGCGATGGGGGAGAAGCTCCTGGCGCAGATCTAGTAACGATCCGCGAAGCAGGTGGTCTACCGCTTCAAGAAGCAGATACGATGAGCGTTCTGACGCAATAGAAAGTTGGTCAATATGTTCGAGACTGTGCTGGTCGCGGTCGACGATTCGGAGTTTGCCTGGCGGGTAATCGAAACCCTGGGTCGGCTGCAACTGGCCAGTTCCTGCCTGGTGGTGCTGGCCCATATCGTGCCGCCGCCACCCTCCGAGGACTTTGTCGAAGCCGACATCTCCCAATCTTCTGAAATCACCTCTGAACCGGTCGAGGCGGAAAATTGGCTCGAACAGCTGAGTGAGTCCATCGACTACCCAATTGCCCGCAAAGTGGTGACTGGTGACGCCGCCGAGGAAATCGTCCGCCTCGCAGGTATCCACCAGTGCGATCTGATCATTATCGGCTCGCGCGGACTCAAAGGCGTCAGGCGCATCATTCAGGGCTCGGTCAGTTCTCAAGTCGTCGCCGACGCACCCTGCTCGGTATTCGTCGTACATGCCGACGGTCAGCCGGGCTCATAGAATCGACAACCTTCGCACGGTCCGCTCGGGTGCGTGGCACAGCGAATCAACGGAGAGTGAGCGTTGTAGACGCATCCGGGGTCACCCACCACCCACTGCCCCTGCCAGAGCCGACGGTCGACAATCGACGCCTCGACTGGACGCACGTAGAGGGCAATCTTATCGAGTCGGTATTTTCCGGAGCGCAGACTATATCGGTGGCGACGTTCGAGCACCGCGTACACTGCCCCTTCGACTTCGACGAAAGAACCTGGTTGCTGAGCGGGCACCGTCAGCACTTCACCCACACACTGGGCCGTATCGGTGAGAATAACCTGGGCAGGCAAAAAATTCATCGTCCTTCATGGTAGCTGATTGAAAGTGCGGCTTGTGTCTGAAAAGACCATCAACCCCGAGCAAGCCGGTTGTAAACTGGGCAGTAGACGCATCTGGAGGATCACAGTTCATGACCAACAAGTCAGTTGTTGTTGCTCCGTCAATTTTGTCCGCCGACTTTGCCCGCCTCGGCGAAGAGATCAGCGCCATTGACGCCGCTGGAGCCGACTGGATCCACGTCGATGTCATGGACGGCCGGTTCGTTCCGAATATCACGATCGGTCCCCTGATCGTCAAAGCGATTCGTCCGATAACGCAGAAAGTGCTCGACGTCCACTTGATGATTGTCGAACCCGAGAAATATATTGCCGAATTTGCCCACGCTGGTGCCGATATCATCACCGTGCACTGCGAGCACAACGCCTCGGTACACCTGCACCGCGCTCTCTCCCAGATCCGCGAGATGGGCAAGATGGCCGGGGTGTCCCTTAACCCGTCCACGCCGCTGAGCTTCATCGAGTACGTCCTCGACCTGTGCGACCTCATCTTGATCATGAGCGTCAACCCCGGTTTCGGTGGTCAGAGCTTCATTCCCCAGGTGTTGCCCAAGATCGCCAAGCTGCGCTCGATGTGCGACGAACGCGGACTCGACCCCTGGATCGAAGTCGATGGTGGCCTCAAGCCCGCCAATACCTGGCAGGTCCTCGAAGTCGGGGCAAATGCAATCGTCTCGGGATCAGGTGTCTTCGGAGCCGGTCCGGCCAAATATGCAGAAGCGATCGCCGGGGTGCGCAATAGCCGCCGCCCGGTCGCCGTGGCTGCCCAGGACTAGCGCTCGTCAAGCAAGACAACCGCGTAACAAGCCATCGCAAGCCCCTCACCGATAGGCCCCAATCCTTCCTGGGTGGTCGCCTTGACGCTCACCCGGTCGAGAGGTAGCCGCATCGCAGTGCTCAAGCTCGCCCGGATAGCCGGGATCTGGGCAGCGAGCTTGGGCCGCTCGGCAACAACCACAGCATCGACATTGCCCGGTTCGTAGCCCTGAGCGCGCACCAGTTCCAGCACCCTGGAGAGCAGCAGCAAGCTGGAGACATCCTTCCATTGGGGGTCTCCCGGCGGAAAATGGCGGCCGATATCGCCCAGGCAGGCAGCCCCCAGCAGGGCGTCGGTAATCGCGTGGGTCAATAAGTCGGCGTCGCTGTGACCCAACAAACCGAGGTGATAGGGAATCTCGACCCCGCCCAAGATGAGCCGTCGTCCTTCGACCAGACGGTGAAAGTCGTAACCGTTGCCGATACGCATCAAAGACCCTTTAACTTGCTTCTATTTTGAACCGGAATAGCTCGGCAAAGGCAAGTAGTTCGCGGTTGAAGGCGTCGGGGCATTCGAGTTGCGGCAGGTGACCACAACTGGGAAGGACGACTTTTTTATAGGAAGGCAGAGCGGCGGCAAAAACGTCCGCCCACTCGACTGGTAAGATCCGGTCTTCAAGCCCCCAGAGGATAAGCACGGGACAGCGGATCTGCCGCAGGGTCCGGGTGGGTATCGCAGTCGCCCCGGAGAGGCGTAACAGGGCCGGGGTGAGCATGTTGGCAAGGAAAACCTGCCGTACTTCGGGTGAGAGTGCAGACGGCTTATGAAAGACCGTCTCCAGTAAAATCTCGATTAAATCGCCCCGTCCTGGCTGCAACTGCAACTTGGCGGGGACAATCGGCATGCCTTCGAGCCCCGCACTCGCAACCAGGCAGATACCCAGTACCTGGCTCGGGCGGGCCAGATATGCTTCAAGGGCGACCCACCCACCCAGGCTGTTGCCGACTAAGAGCGTCGGTGCGGTTAAAGATTGGGCGAGGGACTGCCCAATCCAGCGGGGCGTCAGAGCACCATTCGGCATCCCCGAAGCACCATGACCGGGTAGATCGATTGCTGTGACCCGGTAACCGTTTTCACTCAAGTAAGGCTGCACGGACCGCCAGTGGTCGCTGTGGCCGGCAAGGCTATGGAGCAATACCACGGGCGGGCCGTTGCCGCTTGTGCGCGTCTGGATACTGGTGTCGCCCCAATTTTGCACCTGTTCGACGAACGCGTAGGCCACTGAACTCTCCGACAATCCTGCCAATAGCCTAACCAACTGGCCCCCTGTAGTAAGAGACACAGATCGCTGATTCCAGATCTCGCATGATTCCTCCATTGGGTCCATGCGCCTCCCCACCCAAGCTAAAAATGAGTGGTTTGGTTGTTTCCAGACCACTTTTTTGTACTTAAGACTCCCCATGGATAGCCCCGAGACTCTCAGCCGTCAGGAGATCATCCAGCAGATGTCCCAGCGTGTAGACGGCCTGACCCAAAAGGCTGCCGCCGCTGCCCTCGACGCTGCTGTCGAAGTGATGCTCGAAGCGCTCGGTTCCGGGCGCAGTGTGCGCCTCTCAGGATTTGGCAGCTTTCAACTGCGCCGGCGCAAGGCACGTACCAACATTCACCCGCGCACCAGCCTCCCGGTTGAGGTGCCTGCAGCCTGGAACGCAGTTTTCGTTCCCTCTCAGGCCCTGCGCGACCGGCTGCGCACCATCGCGGTCGAGCCGCCATCGCTCGGCTAGCGCTCACCTGGGCAACCCCCGGCGCTTAAGATGAATCTGGAAGTTTAGCGCGGAGTCAATCGACGATGGCGGTCAAAAAAGGGGCGCGTGTACGTGCCATCCGCGAGAAACTCGAAAATAGTCTAGAAGCGCTGGCAAACGACCGACGCTGGCCTGAATATCTGTTTGAATCCGACGGTGAAGTGCTCGATGTCAAAGGCGACTATGTGTTTGTGAAGTTCGGCGTCGTTCCGACGCCACCCTTCTGGCTCAACCAAAATCAACTGGTTGAGGTGGGCGCAAAGCCTGGGGATGATGCTTCAGCTTGAACAGGTCGCGGATGAGGATATGCTGCTGCTGGTCAGCAATAATTTCCAGATTCCGGTAGCGCCGCATCAGCCGGGTTACCGTCACGCGCGTCGCGTTGATGGCACTGGCAATTTGTTGGTGAGTCAGCCGAATTTCAAGCAAAATGCCCTGCTCGGTCTCACGGCCAACCCGGCACGCCAGTAGACCCAGAAAGGCAGTGAACCGCTCACCGACCCGGCGCTGGTTGACAATCGCCAGAAACGCCTCGGTGGTCCGCAGGCGCTCAATCAGCGAGAAGACAAACTGCTGGCTTAACTGCGGTGAGCGATGCAGATCAGCCAGGGCGATAGTGCGCAACTTACCACCGGTCAAAGCGGTTGCTGTGTAAGGCGCCACCATCGTGAGCGGTGAACCGAAAGGCAGGCCCGCACTGACGATGCCCAGCACGCCTTTCTCACCGGAGTGATAGAAAGTCGAAATCAAGATGAGACCTTCGTCGCACAGGCAGATGGTGTCAGGTGGGCAGGCAATCTGCTGGCCCGCTACAAATCGAGATTCAACAAAAGAACTGGGGGGAAGAGTTATAGAAACCATATCGTGTGCGGATGGGGTATTCGCTCCGTTTGAAGCTTGACCGTGAGGAGCTTCTGCCTGAGCTATTGTCAGGAAACCTTCACAGGATGCTATCACCTTTTCTCAGGGTGTGCTTGTAAGTAAAGTATCTGCCTGCGCATCCATCAAAAGGGAACTTCGGCGATTTGTTAGGCTGGATAGGCTGTAGAACCAAGGCAAGCAGGATGGTACAGAGGACAGGGGCACGGCTGGTGCTGGCGGACGGTACTGCATACGAAGGTTGGGCTTTCGGGGCGAGCGGAACCTGTTTTGGTGAAGCGGTTTTCAACACGGGCATGACCGGCTATCAAGAAGTGCTGACTGACCCGAGCTACCGCGGACAACTGGTCGCCTTTACCTATCCTGAGCTGGGCAATACCGGCGTTAACGCTGAAGACGTCGAATCGAGTTGTCCCCAGGTGCGCGGCGTGATCGCACACAACGTCGCTCGCCGGGCCAGTTCCTGGCGCTCGACTGAAAGTTTGTCTGACTACCTCGCACGCTACGACATTCCTGGCATCGCAGGCATCGATACCCGTGCCCTCACCCGCCATCTGCGCAGCTGTGGCGCGATGAATGGGGCAATTTCCACCGAGTTTGACACCCCGACCCTCGTCGAAAAGCTGCGTCTGCAGCCGTCGATGGCGGGGCTCGACCTGGTTCCTGAGGTGACGACGCAGCAGACCTATACCTGGAATACAGCAGGCGACGCGGCCTGGCTTGCTCCACTTGAAACACCGAGCGGTCGGTCCCTGCGCGTCGTTGCAATCGATTTTGGCGTCAAGCAAAACATCCTGCGCCGACTGGCAAGCTATGGCTGCGAGGTCGTTGTGGTACCGGCGACGACGACCGCTGCTGAGATCATGGCGCTATCCCCCGACGGCATCTTTCTCTCCAATGGCCCCGGCGACCCGGCGGCCGTACATTACGGCATCGATACAGTGCAGGGTCTACTGCAGACGCAGATACCGGTATTCGGGATCTGCCTGGGTCATCAGATCCTCGCTCTAGCCCTGGGCGGCCAGACCTACAAGCTCAAATTCGGCCACCGCGGCCTCAACCAGCCTGCTCAGTTTATCGACCGCGTCGAAATCACCAGCCAGAACCACGGCTTCGCCGTCGATGAGGCGTCGATGGCCGATGCCGACATCGAGATCACGCACCTGAATTTAAACGACCACACGGTCGAGGGCTTCCGGCACCGCACCCTGCCGGTCTTCTCAGTGCAGTACCACCCCGAAGCGAGCCCCGGTCCTCACGACGCCGAATACCTGTTTGCCCATTTTGTCCAGTTGATGCGCGACAAGCAGACCGCATAATCCTGCTCCTGTCCCGACTGGCTGGATTAAGCCTGCACAGGTTGTGCGCTATTGCCGGGCTCGAAGCGCGGTGGTTGAGCGCGAAGCTTCAGAGGCCACGATAGCTACCATCAGCCACCAGACAATCTGCACCGGCGGTCGGAACCAGACGGTATCGGCGATACCGTTGACCAGTAGACCGACCACCGCACTCGTAGCTGCGGCACACCAGAGTGCATCCACCGGTTGTACCCGCTGTACCCAGACGGTAATTCCCTGGACCAGGACCGCCACGGTCAGCCACGCAAAGGCCAGGACACCAAAAATGCCCATCTCGACGGCAATTTCGAGCACGATTGAATAGGCACTCAGAGCATTGAACTTCGGGCGCTGAAAGAAAGGGTAGATCGCTTCAAAAGTGCGGTTGCCCGGCCCGATACCGGTCAGTGGAAAGGCGCGAATCATCTCGAAGACGGCTGCCCAAACGTTAATGCGAAAGTTGTTACTTGAATCGTCGCGCCCGGAAAAAATACTCGAAAGACGTTCGCTGACTGCCGGTACTCCCCAGGCTACGACCACAAGCACGATGCTGACCCCGACTATCAGGCCAATCGGTAGCCAGAGGCGCCACTGGGGTTTCAATCTCAGGCTGAGCCGACTGTAAAAGAGGGCGGCGAGGAAAACCAGCATCGCCGCAAGTGCCACCCAGCCGCCGCGCGAAAAAGTGAGGATCAAGCAGAGCGTGGCTCCGAGTGCGGCACTCAGGGCTACGAATTTGGCCCCCCAACTTTTCCAGATAAATGCACCGACAAGCCCAAGCGGGATTGCCGCGAGTAAATAGCCAGCCAGCAGATTTGGGTTGCCCAGGAAACTGTAGACG
>JANNPH010000033.1:0-1551 GCA_031399965.1 Gloeobacteraceae cyanobacterium SOY_34_metabat_159
ACTTCCCCTGCCCGCGCCAACAGGATCTTACCTTCGACGTAAAACTCGTTGGCGTAGCCTCCGCTTCGCGGAATCGCGCCCTCCAGCACGTAGTAAAACTCATGTTCCCATTCGTGAACGTGAGGCGGCGGCTCATTACCAGGTTTCCCTTGGTACTCCATCAGGGCGAAGCGTCCTCCGGTGTCGTCACCTTTGGCGAGGAAGGACTGTAGACTTCCCATAGTAGAACATACTTGAGTCGAGTGTTGCTTTGCGCTGGTATGCCACTGGTGATGTGAATTTAACTTGTGTCATGACTTTCCTTTTGTGTACTGCTTTTATTCTTCAATTTCCACTCCGCTTAGAACACTCAAGTTCATTGAGTTAAGCAGCGAGTTAGTCTTTCTCTGTCTAAAGACAGATCTTTGAATAGAGGCGCGGTGAGTCAAACTCAAGGGGCAGATACTTCATAAAACACCTCTACTTTGGCAAGGGTTGTCACGTCGCGAAGTTAGCAAGATGTATTCAGTAAGTACTCAAACCAATAAAAGCAAAGATGAGAGCTGCCGATAGATTCTTTAATGAGTGTCTGTCATGTCACGTTCTTGTAATTCTCTTGATTTAAGATGCCGTGGAGCCACCATCGACAACTAAAGGCTGTCCCGTGATGTAGCTGGCAGCATCAGAACACAGAAAAACAACCGCTTGAGCAATTTCTGCTGCCTGACCGATGCGACCCATTGGAACCGTAGAGGCAAAATTATCGATTGTGATACCCAGTTGCTCCAGTGAGCGATCAGCCATATCAGTGGCAATCAGACTAGGATTGACGGCATTAATCCGAATCCCCTGTTTGGCATAGTCGAGAGCCGCCGATCGTGTCAGCCCCATCACCGCGTGTTTGCTAGCAATATAGGGAGATAAACCTGGAAATGCAAACAAACCAACCGTTGACGAATTATTGACGATCGCCCCCGATCCTTGGCTCAGCATCTGCTGAATTTCATATTTCATACACAAGAACAGCCCCCGCACATTAATCGACATCAGTTTGTCGAAATCTTCAATGGATTGTTCGTGCAGTGGTTTGCTACTAGACTCAGTTCCAGCATTGTTAAAGGCACAATCGAGTCTGCCGTAAGTGGCGATCGTTTTCTCCACCAAGGCTTAAACCTCTGCTTCACTAGATACGTCTGAGCGCACAAATAAACATTCTGCTCCCGCATCGTGAATTAGCGCAGCAGTTGCTTCGCCTTCTGCCTCACGCCTCCCGGAGAACACTACTTTTGCGCCAGCAGCAGCGAATGCGATCGCAGTTGCTCTACCAATGCCCGATGTTCCTCCAGTCACTAAAGCAACCTTATTCTTAAGCATCATGATAGTTACCTCTTATTGTGAAATTAGTTAGATTGTCCGATCGTGAACCGGCTCCATGTATAGCCTTGCCCAGGCGATGATTCCGTTGCGCAAGCCAGTAACGACTACACCACGCAGATTCAGTGCCGATCCGGACGTGCGCGTACCTTGCCAGTGCCATTCAGCCCAGGAGAGGTCATCATGGATCGTCGAAGC
>JANNPH010000073.1:0-8266 GCA_031399965.1 Gloeobacteraceae cyanobacterium SOY_34_metabat_159
TACTTCTACGCCCTCAACTACATGAAGAAGCCCTGGGTAGAGGGCTGGTATCCAAACCTGCTCGACCAGCACCCATTCAAGTACGTTTCAATTAACCGCGACTGGCGCAAGCAACCCACTCTCGTCCGCAAACCCTGAACCGATGCTCAAATTCATCCTGAGACGCCTGCTCCTCGCTATTCCCGTCTTGCTCGTCGTGATCACCGTCGCCTTTTTACTGGTGCGCCTGGCACCGGGCGGCCCCTTTACTGAGGAACGTGCTTACCCCGAGGCGGTGCGAGCCAAGCTTAACGAGAAGTATGGCCTCGATAAGCCGCTACCGGAGCAATACCTCAACTACATGGGCCGCGTCCTGCTGCACGGCGACCTCGGGCCATCGACGCGCTACATCGACCGCAATGTCAGCGACGTCATCGCCCAGGGACAGCCCAACTCGGTCATCCTCGGCGGCACTGCTTACTTGATTGCCCTGGTGCTTGGCATGGGGGCCGGGATTATCGCCGCCCTCAAGCAAAATTCGAGCCTCGACTACAGTTCGATGGCAGTGGCTGTACTTGGGGTCTCAGTTCCTAACTTCGTGCTCGGGCCGCTTCTGGTGATCGTCCTTTCACTCACTTTTTACTGGCTGCCGCCGGCCCGCTGGGGCGACCTGTCGCACCTGATCTTGCCGGCTTTTACCCTGAGCGCACTCTACACCGCCTATATCGCCCGCCTCACCCGCAGCGGCCTAGTCGAGGTGCTGAGGTCCGACTACATCCGCACCGCCCGTGCCAAGGGACTGCGCGAAAGCGTCGTCCTGGTCAGGCACGCCCTCAAAGGCAGCATCCTGCCCGTGGTTTCTTATTCAGGACCGGCCCTGGCCTTCCTGCTCGGCGGCACAATTGTTGTCGAAAAACTTTTTTTGATTCCGGGATTGGGTAACTTCTTCATCGAGGCCGCCAACGCACGCGATAGCTTCATCGTGGTCGGCGTGACGCTGGTCGTCGCCTCTTTATTGATCCTGTTCAATCTGCTGGTCGATATCCTCTACGCGCTCATCGACCCGCGCATCGCCTACAAATAACCAGCATGAAAACACCCGTCGATACCGCTGCATTCCAGACTGAGACTTTTGAACTGGTCGAAGGCACCAGCCTCTGGAAAGACGCCTGGCGACGTCTACTGAAAAATAAACTGGCCGTCGCCAGTGCAATCGTATTCAGCGTCATCCTGGTGGCGATCGTCATCGGTCCCAAGCTTGCTGAACTAATTGCCGGTTACACCTACGACCAGACCGATTCAAATGCCGTCTACCAGCCGCCGAGTGCAGCTCACTGGTGGGGGACCGACCAGTTGGGCCGCGACATCCTGGTGCGCTCACTGGTGGGGGGACAGATTTCACTGCTGGTGGGCATCGTTGCCTCGGTCGTCAGCCTGGTGATTGGCGTCACTTACGGTGCAATTTCAGGTTACGTGGGCGGCAAGACCGACGAGGCGATGATGCGCTTCGTCGATATCCTCTATTCGCTGCCGGACATTTTTCTCATCATCGTGCTGCTCGCTTTTTTCAGCAAAGACCTGATCGTGCTCTTCGCAATGCTCGGGGCGATTTCGTGGCTGACGATGGCCCGCATCGTGCGCGGGCAGGTGCTCTCGCTCAAAAACCGTGAGTTTGTCGAGGCGGCCCGCTCGATTGGGGTCAAAACTCCCAAAATCATCTTCCGGCACATCGTTCCCAATACCCTTGGACCGGTGATCGTCTACACGACTCTGACCATCCCGAGCGTCATGCTCACCGAGGCTTTTTTAAGCTTCCTGGGGCTTGGCGTGCAGCCGCCCCTATCCAGTTGGGGGACGCTTGTACAAGAAGGGGTCGGAGCAATTTCTGTCTACCCCTGGCACCTCTTTTTCCCAGGCCTGCTGATGACAGTGACCCTCTTTAGCCTTAACTTCCTGGGTGATGGTCTGCGCGACGCGCTCGATCCCCAAGGGCGGGCCGACTGATGGGAGCGCTTCTTTCTGTACGCAACTTGCAGACTTCGTTTTTCACCCGCGAAGGCGAGATTAAGTCTGTCGATAACGTCTCCTTTGAACTCGAACCCGGCGAGACCCTGGGCATCGTCGGCGAATCGGGGAGCGGTAAATCGGTGACGAGCCTATCGCTCATGCGCCTCATCCCGACCCCGCCCGGAAAAATTAAAGCCGGCCAGGTCATTTTTGACGGCCAGGACCTGCTCAAGTGCAGCGATAGCGAGATGCGTGCCATCCGCGGCAAGCGCATCGCCATGATCTTCCAGGATCCGATGTCCTCGCTCAACCCGTTCTTGCGTATCTCTCGCCAGATCACCGAGATTTCTGAACTGCACCTCGGGCTCACCCCGCGCGCGGCTCGCAAGCAAGCGATTGAAAAACTCGAACTCGTCGGCATCCCCGACCCCCAGAGCCGCATCGACGACTTTCCGCACCAGTTCTCGGGCGGTATGCGGCAGCGGGTGATGATCGCAATGGCACTCTCGTGCAACCCGCAACTGCTGATCGCCGACGAGCCGACTACAGCTCTCGATGTCACTATCCAGGCCCAGATCCTCGAACTGATTAAAGATATTCGCTCCCGCCTCGGTACGGCCGTCATCTTGATCACCCATGACCTCGGAGTCGTGGCCGGGATGACCGACCGCATCGCCGTCATGTACGCGGGCAAAGTAGTCGAATACGCTCCAACCGATGACCTGTTTGCGAAGCCTTCGCACCCTTACACCCAGGGTCTGCTGCGCTCAGTGCCCGATCCGCTCCAGGATCTGAGCGAACTCTATCAAATTCCCGGTATGCCACCGGACATGGCCCGCCTCCCGGAGGGTTGCGCCTTTGCGCCCCGCTGTCCCCACGCCTTCGAGCAGTGCCACCACCAGCCGGACCTGTTTCCGGTCGGCCAGGCCCACAATGCTGCTTGCTGGCTCAATGTTCGGAGCGAAACACGTGCTTGATCAACCCGCATTGCTCTCGATCCGCGACCTGAAAGTACACTTTCAAGTCGGGTCCACCGGTGTTCTCGACAAACTCTTCAACCAGAAAGCGCCTCGCGTCGTGCGTGCCATCGACGGCGTCTCTCTGGACATTCGTCCTGGTGAAACCCTCGGCTTGGTGGGCGAGTCCGGTTGCGGCAAATCGACCCTGGGCCGGGCCATCCTGCAGCTTGTCAAGTCAACTGCCGGTTCTATTGCTTACCAGGGCACAGACCTGACCAAACTAGACGAGAAGCAGCTACAGCAGACCCGGCGCCACCTGCAGATGGTCTTTCAGGACCCTTACGCCTCGCTCAACCCGCGCATGACCGTAGGTAGCATCATCGCAGAACCGGTCACCGTCTTTGAACCGACCGTGCGCGGTACAGAACTGGAGCGCCGCGTTCAAGATCTGATGCGCACGGTCGGTCTCAACCCGCGCTTTGTAAAGCGCTACCCGCACGAATTCTCAGGTGGCCAGCGCCAGCGGATCGGCATCGCCCGTGCTCTGGCAGTCAGACCCGAATTCATCGTTGCCGACGAGCCGATTGCCGCCCTTGACGTCTCGATTCAGGCCCAGATCCTCAATTTGCTCTCGCAGTTGCGCCGCGACTTCGGCCTGACCACTTTGTTCATCTCCCACGACCTGCGCGCCGTGCGCCACATCAGCGACCGGGTGGCCGTGATGTACCTCGGCAAACTGGTCGAAGTGGCCAACAGTGCCGAGATTTACCGACGTCCGCTCCACCCTTATACCCAGGCGCTCATCTCAGCCGTACCGGTGCCTGACCCTCAGGTCGAAAAGACCCGCCAGCGCATCGTACTCACCGGCGATGTGCCAAGCCCGATTAACCCGCCCTCGGGCTGCCGCTTTCATACGCGTTGCCCCTATGTCTTTGACCGCTGCCGCACAGAAGAGCCACCGCTCTACGACGCCGGAAACGATCACCGAGCGGCCTGCTTCTTGCTCGATGCTAACGAAGCAGCGCGTAACGGTGCCGTTCGAGACTCCGTCGCCTGAGGCGTTGGCTATGATTGGTCTTCGGGCTCGCCAAACAGCCGTCTGAGCAGATGGCTCTGGCTCTTGTAGAGGTCTTCGATACGCTCCTGGTGAGACCGAAACTCTTCTCGGGAACGCTCTTGCTCTTTTTGGAAGTCCTCCCGCTGCTTCTCAAGCTGGTCTTGCTGCGTCTGAATGACGGGCAGGATCCGGGTCATGGCACTGGTCAAGCTCAAGACGGCCGCCTCAGTGGCGGCAAGTTGCTGCTGGGTTGCGGCAACCTGCTGATCTGTTCTGGAGATCTGGGTGTTGAGCACGACCTGGCCGACCCGCAGCTCAGCCATCAGGTTGATTTGACTATCAAGGCGCTGGGTTAGAGATTCCAGGTTTCGCTCGACGCGGTCAAGCCGCTGCTCGCTTTCGCTACTCATCAAGATTTTCCATCAATTCAAAAATACAAACCAGACCGTCATACTACCAACATACCTCAAGATGTAGTTGCTGCTACTGGTAGCCGTGCGTGCGTGTGGTAGTTTGCCTGGAATCGAATACACCAGCACGATTCTACTGATCAAAGGCGATTGCAATGCAGGAAGCGCAACAACTATCAGAAGCACCGATAGGTATCACGCTTGAATACTGTCGGGAGATCTTGCAGAAGCTCTGGCACGTCCTCGCTCCAGTTGCCTGGGAAGGATACTGCAAAGACGGCCGGGGGATTATTTTTATCGACGCTTCAAGCTACGAAAAGAACGGTGAACTCGGCCATTACGCCTATGTCGGCGAAGATGGCAGTTACTTCCGCAATACCCTGAATAGTCGGTGGCCGCACGCTGGAACTGCTGAAGCCGTCAGCACTTACGACCCCGAGCATTCAGTCGTGTTTACCTTCTGGTGGGGCGCAGACGAACAGGCGAGTTGCATTCGTTTTGACAGTGCTCACCTGCTCGCCCCACCTCTGATCTACGAAGCGGTGAGGTTGCGCCCTTCAGAATTTTGCTAACAGCAACCGCCGCCACTATAGTGGTAGGTAGATGGAGTGACGAGCAGGTCCGGTTCGCCGAGGCGTTCAAGTTTTGATGCTGTCTTGTCGCAAATCGCGGTCGGCACATCGACCGGGATCACATGCCCGGCATGGTCGTCGAAGAATTCCGCGCTACCCGTGTAGATAGCTGTGCGTCCGGTAAAGATGCAGGCACCGTCGTCAGGAATCGGCACGTTGTAAGCGACAAGTTCGATGCTCTCCAGCAGTAAGTCAGTTTCAAGCGCATAACGACCACGATCGAGCATCCGGTAAGGACGGCGCGAACGGATATCTACCTGCCCGAAGCCCGCCTTGACGATGGCAGCCAGGTAAGCGTCGAGGGTCAGGCAACCACTCAGGCACATGGCTCGGAGGCGGGCATCGCTTTTGAGATGCGTGGGGATCTCGCGGGTGGCAATCGGGTCTGAGAGCACCAGGCGTCCCATCGGCTTGAGGACCCGGCGCACTTCTTGCAGAGCGACCAGCAAGTCGTCGGGCTCGAAAATGTTAAATAGACAATTTTGAGCGACCAGATCGACCGAGGCGTCAGCGACAGGTAGCGCAAGCGCATCACCCTCGACAATCTCGACAAATTCCGGCCGAAACCAGGTATTCACCTCGGCTGCTTCGAGCAGATTCACACGGGCACTCTCTCGCATCGCACCGACCGGATCAACTGCCAGCACACCACCTGCTTCCCGGCAAAAGTAGGCAAACTTGAGCGCTTCCAGGCCGCCGCCGACACCGATGTAGAGAATCCGCTGATTTGGACCCATGTCCTGAAAGTGGACGGTCGTACCGCAGCCGTAGTTCATCGCATCCATGATGGGTGGGATGACCAGGCCGGGTAGATAGACCGGGGCCTGCTGCACACAGCACAGCGCCGGTTGCGGGGTAAGGGCGGCTTCCTGGTAAACTTCTACCGCCGTCTGCAAATACTCTTTCATCCGAGCCTCAAGGGGTTGCTCGCCACATGCTATCCCGGCTGACTTCCGTCAGGCTTTGCAGAAGCGAGGCCGAGGCCGACTTCGATCAGGTGAACGACCTGCTGGACCGACTCGGCTTTATCGACATCGACAATGAAGGCACGCTCGGCATCGGGTTCTTCAAGCGTGGCAAACTGACTATCGAGCAACTCCACCGGCGCGAAGTGGCTGTGGCTTGCTGAACGCCGATTGACCCGCTCAGCAGCAAGCTCATGGCTGATGTGCAGGAAGGCAATTTTAACCGGGTCGCCTTCGCTATAGAGCTGGGTGCGGTAGTTTGCTTTGAGGGCCGAACAGGCCAGTACGGCATCCTCGCCCGCCTTGAGCCAGCTTGAGATTGCTTTGTGCAACCGTTCGAGCCAGGGAGCGCGGTCTTCATCGGTAAGCGGCACGCGGTTGCGCATTTTCACCACTGCCTGTGCCGAGTGATAATCATCCGCATCGTAAAACTTCCAGCCGAGGTCGGCTGCCAGGGCCTTGCCGATTGTGGTTTTACCGGACCCGGAGACCCCCATGACCAGGATAATCATCTGCTCCTCGGTAAAAGCCAGGGGGTGTAGTACCCCCTGCTTACAGTTCAGGTGGTCTAGCTTACTTCGGCCGGCACTTTGGTATCGGATACCGAGGGCACGCCGGGAGGCGGATCAATCGACTCCCCTTCGATAAACGAGCGCAGCATCCAGGCCATCTCCTCGTGCTGTTCCATCAGAGCGGTCAGGAAATCAGCCGTGCCGGAATCTTTGAACTCTTCGGCACACTGATCGACATGCCCGCGCAGGCTGCGGATAATCTGCTCGTGGTCGCCGAGCAGACGGGCCACCATGCCGTGCGCCGTCGGGATATCGCCGGGGTGCTCCTCAATCGTTGCGTACTCCAGGAATCCCCTGGCCGTACCGACCGGATAGCCGCCCAACTGACGAACGCGCTCGGCGAGCGAATCGATGCTCTCCGTCAGAGCGGTGTACTGTTCTTCCCAGAGGGTGTGAAGTGAGCGGAACTGCGGACCGACGACATCCCAGTGATATTTCTTGGTCTTGATCAGCACCAGGTAAGCGTCCGCCAGGTCCTGGTTCAGCAGTCTGATTACCCCTTCGCGCTGTTCCGGACTCAAACCGATGTTTAGTTTTGGCATTGCAAAGACTCTCCAATTGTTGCCTACCTGCTTCAGTCAATCAAATTCCGGTAGCAGCAGGCATCTCCCCGAGGACCGATACCGCGATGAGATTGAATAGTAAGATCAGACATCCAGCAGTCGGGAACATTTATGATCTTGGTGACAGGCGGCGCGGGCTATATCGGCTCCCATGTAGTCCTCAGTCTGCAGGCGGCCGGCTTCGAGGTACTTGTACTCGACAATCTCGTCTACGGCCACGCCGAGTACGTCCCTCCGGAAATCCTCTTCAAGCTCGACCTTGAAGACCGGGAAAGCCTCGATAAACTGCTGAGCAGCCACCCAATCGAGGCCGTCATTCACCTGGCTGCTTATGCCTATGTCGGTGAGTCTGTCACAAAGCCCGCCGTTTACTACCGCAACAATGTTTACGGTACCCTCTGCTTACTGGAGGCGATGGTCAAGGCGGGCATCAAGTCTCTGGTCTTCTCCTCTACCTGTGCGACTTACGGTGAGCCGCAGCACCTGCCGCTCACAGAGGACCATCCCCAGCACCCAATTAACCCTTACGGATTTACCAAGCTCGTCGTCGAGCACATGTTGCGCGATTTTGACCGGGCCTACGGTCTCAAGTCTGTCGCCTTCCGCTACTTCAACGCGGCTGGAGCAGATCCTGATGGTCGAGTCGGTGAGGACCACGAGCCGGAGACCCATCTCATCCCGTTGGTGCTCGATGTCGCTCTCAAGCGTCGTCCCTTAGTCACTGTCTTTGGCACAGACTATGCCACCCCAGACGGCACCTGCATTCGCGACTACATTCACGTCACTGACCTTGCCGACGCGCATGTGCTGGGTCTCAAGTATTTGCAGACGGGCGGCGAGACGGCCTTTTTGAACCTCGGCAACGGCAGCGGCTTCTCGGTCCAGGAGGTAATCGACACGACCGAGCGCGTCACCGGCACTCCAATCGAACGGCAGTTAGGCGAACGGCGACCCGGCGACCCGGCTGTGCTCGTCGGCAGTGCAGCCCGCGCCCGCGAGGTGCTCGGCTGGAACCCACGCTTTGCAGATCTAGAAACAATCGTCTCCACCGCCTGGCAGTGGCACCAGAAGCGCTTCGCCGGTAAGCCGTTGCCACCCAGGACTTGAAAATGCTAATTTTGA